>JAJDOB010000024.1 GCA_022340385.1 Rhodobacter sp. | reverse complement strand
AAGCACGAAAAGGATATCCGTGCTGATCCCCGATATCATCGCGTCCCGGTTCTGCAACCACCACGCAAGTTTTGTTTCGTCTCTGTTGGCCGGATTATAGTAAACCTGCGCAAAATTCTCGGCGAAATCTATGTTCAGAATAATATATCTGTGCAGCAGGGTGATTACGCACAGAATAACAACCAACCGGTTGAACCTGTGATTGAAGTTCCACCCGTTTTGGAATATCTGCATATTTTTCTGACTTGCCACTGTTGCACATGCCCGCAATTGCAAGCTTGTCATCATTGTTGCGGCATGCACCCGACCGAAGTTCGAACGCCCTGCCAGTCTTTCAGCGCCTTTACCAGCATTTGCTCATATATCCGCCGCGAAACCGCGACAAGCGGAAAATCCCCGGTTGGCACTATGTCGCCGACACCTGAAAATGCGAAAGGCGCGCGCCCTGCGGCGCGCGCCTTCCCCGTTCAATGCGTCAGGCTTATTTCGAGGCGGATTTCGCCGTTTTCTTGCTTTCGACAGCCTTCGTGTCGAACGCCTTGTTGCTTTCGATGGCAATCTGGCGCGGTTTCAGCGCCTCGGGAATCTCGCGCACCATGTCGATGTGCAGCATTCCGTTTTCATGGGCCGCGCCGGTCACGCGGATATGATCCGCCAGTTGGAACTTGCGTTCGAATGCGCGGGTCGCGATGCCACGATGCAGGTAGCTTTTGTTCTCGTCGTCGGCAGATTTGCGCGCGGTGACGATCAGCGCGTTTTCCTTGACTTCGATCGACAGATCCTCGTCGCTGAAGCCGGCCACGGCCAACGAGATGCGATAGGCGTCGTCAGCGGTCTTTTCGATGTTGTAGGGCGGATAGGTCGGCTGGGTGACATCCGCGGACAACACCCGGTCCATCAGGTCGGCGATCTGGTCAAAGCCGACAGTGGCCCGATAAAGCGGTGCAAAATCAAAGTTACGCATGGGTTATCCTCCGTTAAAGCGATACCGTTGTGCGACCCTCCCACAGCGGGACAGGTCATTTCTGCCGGACCCGTTCGAGGCATCCGACACAGGATATCTGGGAAGCGATCTTGCGGATTCAAGCCCCTGCGGGCCAAGCGTGCAAAATTTGGTTGCCGATCCGGCGGATCAGCGCTTTTGCTTGCGGGTATTCGCGTTCTGGGCGGCGGGCGCGAAATCGAATCCGACGGCTTCGCGCGCCGTTGCCCTGGTAAAGAAGTCGCCGACGCTGAAATGCGATCCGACCGCGATCATCGCAAAACAGCCGCCCATTGATCTTGGGGGCTTCGGTGCTTTTGGTGCTTTCGGTGATTGCGGCGAATTCGGCGCGGCAGATTCGCAGACCTGAACCGGGCCGAAGATCGGCGTAACCTCGTCTCCGATCTTGGATTTCCGCATCAAGGCCTGTGCCTTACCATTGATTTCAATTGCCAGTAACATTGTCAGGGCCTCACAAATTTAGCGCCAAGATCCGCGGCCGCCGGATTGCCGATCGACAACCGGCGCGCGGTAATTTCGGTTTTGGGGAAAACGCCGGCGCCGGTACGCAGCGCCAGTTTCAGGTCATCGACGACGCCCGGCAGTTCCATTCCGAACGCCAGACTCTGCTCCTCGGTGCGCACACCCCGCGACACCAGCGAGACGATGCGCGCCCTGCCGTTGGAGGTGTCGAACACCGGCGCACCCGAGGCGCCGAAAGTGACATCGCAGTCGAATGCCAGTAGCCCCGACTGGTGACCAAGAACCTTGCAGACTGCCTGCCGCGACAGGGCCTCGGAACGGCCCTGGGCATAGGACACCACGCTGACCGATGCAGAGCGCGGGCGATCCACGGAAAAGGGGGCGGCGGTTGCGGCCGGGATGGCCTGGGCCAGTTGCACAAGGCCGGCGTCATGGCGCAGGTTCCAGCGCGACGTTCCCGCGCCGGGACGGTAGTTTTGGTGCATGACCGCGCGCAGCACGTCGCGCTGCGCCACAACCTGCCCGTCCCGCAGCCCGGAGCGAAATGAAAGCTTGGAGATATCAACAGGTTTGCCACTACGTCCGGCAAGACAATGCGCCGCCGTCAGAACCAGATCGGGCGCGATCAGGACGCCGGAGCAATAGCTGCCGCTGCCAAGCTCCAGTCGGCCGACGGCCTCCCATCCCAGCAGGTCCTGGCGCAATGTCAGCCGTTTCAGATCGCTGGACTGGGCCATGATCGGCCCCGCGGCCATCGCCCAGATGATACCCGCGACGCTCAGACACCGTATCAGGGGCCAGGCCCGCATCAGGGCCGCAGAAACTTTGCGCCGGTGGCGGACTGGGTCTCGCTACGTGGCAGCCGGCGCACCACCGGCTCGGATTTGTGGAACACACCATCGCTGCCCCCGCGCAGCGCCATCAGATCTGCCAGCGGCACCTCCAGCGCGGTGCCCAGCGCGACCGGCGTCCCGTTCACCTTGGCCTTGGCCGAGATCAGCGAGACGATCCGCGCCTCGCCATCTTCGATGGTGAAGATCGGGGCACCGGACGATCCGAAATCGACATCGCAGCTTAGCACCAGCGATCCGCCCTGACGGGCCAGCACATAGCAGACCTCTTGCAGCGACGGGCTGTCGGCGCGGTCATGGGCATAGCTGACGACCCCGACCTCGGCGCCCTTCGACGGGCGCGCATCGGTTGAAAACGGGGTTATCGTGCTGTTGCGGATCGGCTGATCGAGTTCGAGGATCGCGACATCGAACGCCACCCGTTCCGCGAAATCCTTGTCGGAAAAATGGAAACCGGGGTGCACGATGGACCGTTTGACACCGCGATAGGCCGACGCGCGGCCACCGCGCCAATCGGCCAGGAACTGTACGTCGCCATCCTGGATGCGCAGACCGGTTTCGGCGTCATACATGCAATGCGCGGCTGTCAGTACCAGGTCGGGCGCGATCAGCGAACCGGTGCAGAAACTGCGCTCGCCGATGTTCAGCCGGCCAACCGCGTGCCAGCCCCGACTGTCATCGCCTGTCATCAGGGTTTTCAGTGCCGAGGCGCCGTCGGCGCGGCCTTCACTGGACCAGATCGCCAGTAAAACCAGGAAAATCAGCCCACGTTTCATACCACCACTCCTGCCACTCCAAGGGCAGGGTTAATGGCTTGCTGAGGCGGAAACGTGTTGGAACTGGGCTATTGTCTGGGTCAATCGTGGCAGGATTTAGCCCGCCAGCGCCTTTGGCTTGGGGCCGCCCGTGGCCCAGTCCAGCAATTCGACCGTGTGCACGACCGGGATATCGGTCCCCGATCCGATCTGCATCATGCACCCGATGTTGCCGGCAGCGATCACGTCGGGCGCCCTGGCTTCTAGCGTCCTGACCTTGCGGGCCTTCAGCTCGCCTGAGATCTTCGGCTGCATCAGGTTGTAGGTTCCCGCCGAACCGCAGCAAAGATGGCTGTCGGACGGTTCCACCACCTCGAACCCGGCGTGTTTCAGCAGATCCTTTGGGGCGGTCTTGATTTGTTGGCCATGCTGCAAGGAACAGGCGGCGTGATAGGCGACGCGCAGCTTCCCGGGCGCGCCCTGGGGCATTTCCAGCCGGGCGAGCAATTCGCTGACATCCATCGCCAGCGCAGAGACGCGCGCGGCATCCTCTGCCAGCGGATCGTTGCGGAACATGTGGCCGTAGTCCTTGACCGTGGTGCCGCAGCCACTGGTGTTGATCACCACCGCGTCAAGGCCGGCGCCGTTCGCCTCTGCCATCCAGGCGGCGATGTTTGCCGCCGCCGCGCTGTGGCTTTCTTCCTCGCGCCCCATGTGATGCACCAGCGCCCCGCAACAGCCCATGCCGCGGGCAATCACCACCTCGCATCCAAGGCGCCGCAAAAGCCGGATCGTGGCGTCGTTTATGTCGGTATTCAGCGCCTTTTGCGCACAGCCCGTCATCAGCGCCACGCGCATCCTGCGCGGACCCTGGGCGGCAAACACCTGCGGATCGTCATTGCGGCTGACCGGCGGAATCTGTTTCGGCGCCATTTCCAGCATCGCGCGCAGCCGTGCATCGGGCAGCAACCGGCGGAACGGGCGCCCGATCTTGGCGCCCAGCAGCGCCAGCCGGAAGCGCCCCGGATAGGGCAGGATGCGCGACAGGGTCCAGCGCAGCAGCCGGTCCATCGCGGGCCGCTTGTAGGTCTTTTCGATATGGGCACGCGCATGATCGACAAGGTGCATGTAATGCACGCCCGACGGGCAGGTTGTCATGCAGGCCAGACAGGACAGGCAGCGGTCGATATGCCTGACGGTCCTGGCATCCGCCGGGCGGTCGTTTTCCAGCATGTCCTTGATCAGATAAATCCGCCCGCGCGGGCTGTCGAGTTCGTCGCCCAGCACCTGGTATGTCGGGCAGGTCGCGGTGCAGAACCCGCAATGCACGCAGGATCGCAGGATTTCGTTGGAGCGTTTCAGCGCCGGGATTTTCAGCTGTTGCGGGGTGAAATTCGTTTTCATGTCGTCCTACCCCATCAGCCCGGGGTTCAGTATTCCCCGTGGATCGAATTTCGCCCGCAATCCTGCGCTGATTGCCGCCAGCGGCGCGGGCTCCGGCTGGAACACGGGCAAGGCGGCGCGGGTCGCCCGGGTTGCACGCACCAGCGTTGCATGGCCACCGAACGCCCCGATCCGCGCCCTCAGATCCGTGCCTTCGGCCACCAGCACCCAGATCAGCCCACCGCCCCAGTCGTACAGCACCGCATCCGCCGCGCAACGCGCCACAATCGCGGGCCCGTCCGAGGGTTTGACCGATATGCGCCAGACATCGCCGGGCCGGTCGGCAAACGCCGCGGCATCGCGCACCCCGGACCATCGCGCGGCCACGGCGTCGGGGTCGTTTTCCACGCTGATATCGCCGGCCCAGCCCAGCAGCCGCTGCAATTCGCGCGCGCGGTAGGCGACCGAATTCTCGAACCCCTCGATCCGCAGCATGCTGACCGGGCCCGCCGGGTCATGCGCGGCGCCCGACACCTCGAACGGCGACCCCAGCGCCATCGACATCGCCCGCACCGCGTCCGTATCCGACAACCCCTTAATCAGGACGGATGCGGTGACATCGGTGCGTGGCAAGACCTTGAACGCCACCTCGCTGAGCACGCCAAGCGTGCCCCAGCTGCCCGCCATCAGCTTGACCAGGTCATAGCCGGTGACGTTCTTCATCACCCGCCCGCCGTTCTTGATGGCCGCGCCGCGCCCGTCGACAAACCGCACCCCCAGCAGATGATCGCGGGCCGCGCCGACCTGAACCCTGCGCGGCCCCGAGATATTGGCCGCAACCACGCCGCCGATCGTGGGTTCGCCGCTGGTGCCCAGCAGGCGGCGGTAGTCCATCGGTTCGAATGCAAGGCGCTGGTTTTCTGCCGCGGCGGCCGCCTCGATCTCGGCCAGCGGCGTGCCGGCGCGCGCGACAAGCGTCAGCGCGCCGGGTTCATAAAGCGTGATCCCCGAAAGCCCCGCCACCGACAGCGCCTGGCCGGTGACCGGCTTGCCGATATCGGTCGTGCCACCGCCAATGATGCGCAACGCGCCCGGCGCGGCGGCCACGGCCTCTGCCAGTTCCTGCTCTGTTGTCGGAGAAATCACATCGGCCTCTTCATCTTGTCATTGATACGCATGGGTGTCCTGGGGCAGCCTGCAGGGGGGGTCTGGGGGGCCTGCCCCCCAGCCGGTCGTCGCCGTCAGGCGGCGAAATCCCTTCGCCCGGCGCTGACCTTCAGTGGAAACACCTTCGCCGGGTTCAGCAACCACGCCGGGTCGAAGACATCCTTGACCCGCATCTGCGCCTCCAGGTCGTCCAGGCCATACTGGTCCAGCATCAGATCGCGCTTTTCGATGCCGACACCATGCTCGCCGGTCAGGCAGCCGCCGACCTCGACGCACAGCCGCAGAATGTCGGCCCCCATCGCCTCGCACAGTTCCAGGTCGCCGGGCTTGTTGGCGTCGAACAGGATCAGCGGGTGCATGTTGCCGTCGCCTGCGTGAAACACGTTGGCCACGTCCAGCCCGTATTCGGCAGACATTTCGCCGATACGCTTCAGCACATGCGGCAGGCTGGACACCGGGATCGTACCATCCAGGCACATGTAATCGTTGATATTGCCCATCGCCCCGAACGCCGCCTTGCGGCCCAGCCAGATGCGCGCCGCTTCGTTGGCGTCCTTCGCCTCGCGCAGTTCAACCGGATTGTGGCGGCGCGCGATCTGCAGGATCACGCCAAGTTGCTCGTCGATCTCGGCGGCGCTGCCCTCGACCTCGACGATCAGCAACGCCTCGCAGTCCGGATACCCGGCCTTGGCGAAAGCCTCTGTCGCGCGGATGCAGGGCCGGTCCATGAATTCGATCGCGACCGGCAGCACCCCGGCCTTGATGATATCGCTGACCACCTGGCCCGCGACCTCGGACGAGTCATAGCCCATCAGCACCGGGCGCGCGCCTTCGGGTTTGCGCAGGATCCGCAGCGTTGCCTCGGTGACGACACCCAGCTGTCCTTCGGATCCGCAGATCACGCCCAGCAGATCCAGCCCGCCTGAATCCAGATGCGCGCCGCCGATCTCGACAACTTCGCCATCCATCATCACCAGCGTGACGCCCAGCAGATTGTTGGTGGTGACGCCATATTTCAGGCAATGCGCGCCGCCGGAATTCATCGCGATGTTGCCGGCAATCGCACAGGCCAGCTGGCTGGACGGATCGGGCGCATAGAAAAAGTCATTCTCTTCCACGGCGCCGGTGACGCTCAGGTTGGTACGCCCGGTCTGGACCCGGATGAAACGGTTGTCATAGTCGGTTTCCAACACCGCGTTCATCTTTGCCACGCCCAGAATGACCGAGTCCGCCGTCGGCAGCGCCCCGCCAGCCAGCGACGTGCCCGAACCGCGCGGCACCACCGGCACGCCCTCTTCATGGCAGATGCGCAGAACCGCGGACACTTCCTGCGTGCTCGACGGCAGAACCGCCACCAGCGGCGGGCATTTGTAGGCCGTCAGCGCGTCGCATTCATAGGCGCGGGTCTCGGCTTCGTCATGGATAACCGCCTCGGATGGCAGAACCTCTTGCAGACGCGCGACGAGGCGCGATTTCTTGGACAGCACCGCCGCATTGGGAACTGGCATCTCCATAACAAGAACTCCTTTAAATTGGTAAGAAACTATTACCAATATGTCGAGATAGCAAGCGCGAATCCACACCGATACTGTCACGTTCGTCAATATGCTCAACTGTTTTCAGTTCAAGGGCCGCAAAGCCGGGTTTGCCGCCGCCGCAGTTGACGAATGGCGCGCCGCCGGGTGCTACCGGGGGGACGCCAGCCGTGCTATGGCAACGCGAACCCGCCATGCCAGCGCGCGCTGTTGCGATGGAGAACCGAAAGGTCAGCCCATGATAGCTGTTTTCAAGCCGAGTCTCGCCTGCCTGATCCTTTGCGCCCCGGCCGCTTTCGCCGACCCGCCCGAGATTGTCGAGGCCACGGCGAAGCATTCCGGCGACAGCTGGACGATCTCGGTCACGCTTGCGCATCCGGACACCGGCTGGGACCACTACGCCGACGGGTGGGAGGTGCTGGCATCCGACGGCACCAGCCTTGGGGTCCGCGTTCTGGTGCATCCGCATGTCAACGAACAGCCCTTCACCCGTTCGCTGGGTGGCATCCGGGTGCCCGAGGGCGCTACGACGCTGCAGATTCGGGCGCGCTGTCTGGTCGATGGCTGGAACGGCGAAACCCACACGCTGACATTGCCGAACTGACGCTGCGGGCGAAGGTGTCTCTGATGCTCAACCGGTATGCGCCGCAGCAGGCATATGCGGGGCCGGCCCTGACCGGCACTGTGCTTGTGATCCTGCTGTCGACCGTTTCGGCGCCTGTGGCGTTCTGGGCACTGGCCGCGTTTTGGCTGGGCCTCTGGGCCGCCGCCATCTACCGCCAGTCGACGCCCGCGCGCCTTGCCCGGCTGCGGCTTGGGCTGCGCAACAGCTTTGCGGGGCGCAACGCCCGCGCTTTGGCGGAACTGTCCGGCTGGGTCTGGCAGCGCCATTGCGACACGGCGTCGGGCAATGCACTGCGCGCCGCGTTGACGTGGCGGTTGTTCGACACCGCGCTGTTGCTGGCGACAATCCTGCCGGCGCTGGTCGTGGTTTTGGTCTGGGCGGTCGCCATTCCGCCGCTTCCGGCGCCGGATACGCCATTCCCCGCCGCCGCGGATTGGCCTGCCCGGGCGCTGAGCGCGGCTGCCTTCCTGGCCGTTCTTGCATCCCTGCCCGCGGCGCAGATTGCCGCCGCGCGCGAAGGCAGATTGTCCCGCGTTGCCCGATGGATTCCACAGGTGACCATTGCGCTGGCTTTCGCGATCACGGTCGCGGTCGCGGGGCTCTACACCGCCGCGTTGAGTGCCGGCCTGCTTGGCGCCGTCGTCTTTGCCGCGATCAGCGCCGGAAAGGCATCGCCCGGCGGCGCATTGGCGGTCTCGGTCAGCACCACGTCGCTGCGCCCCGGCCCGGTCTTTGGCGCGGCCGCATTTGGCGTTTCCGGCGCGGGGGCGGTTTCGGCAATTCTGGCATTCGGTGCCGCGGCGATCCTGACGGCCACGTCGGCGTTTCCGGCGGCCGCGGCAATCCTGACGATCGCTGTTCTGCTGTGGGTGCAATTCCGCCTGCCGCCTCGCGGGTTTCGCCTTGTCGCCGTTCTGTTCCTTGTATCCGGCTGGCTGATCTGGCTGTTGGTCCGGCCCTGGCAGGGCGCGACACCGCCGCAGCGCGGCCTGTTTGTCGTGTTGGCCACGATCCCGCTTGTGCTGGCGCTGTTTGACTGGCTGTCCTGCGCCGCCACTCTGGCCCTGATCCGTCACGGGCTGGCCAGATCGTGCCTGGCGCGCAACTGCGCGATCAACCTGGTCTGCACCGGGGGGCTGTGCCTTGCACTTGGGGCCGCGATCACGGCGGCGCTGGCCGCGATGAACCGGATGACCGGTTTCGCCTTTGTCGATCTCGGCCTGCTTTCGGCGCGGCCCGGGTTTGATTTCGGCAATGCTCCCTGGCTTGTGCTTGCGCTGACGCCTGCGTTGCCGCTGCTGTTGTATGTCGCGCCGGCGGCGCTGGCCGCGCCCTGCCTGCTGCCGACCCGCCTGCGCACCAGGGCGTCCGGGATGCTGGAGAGGGCAAACGTGGCGCGCATGGCCGCGCCGATGGTGGTCAGCCTGATCTGGCTGGCACCGCTGGCCGGCATCCTGTGCCTGATCTACGCGGTTACCGGGCCCGGTGCACGGGTGCTGTCCGGCGCGGCGCAGACATATCTGGGATTGCTGGCACGGCTTGCCGGCTGGGTCTGTGCCTGCTGACGCATCCGCCCGGTCAGCGCCGCCCTTCGCGCAACCAGGCGCCGATGATCAGCAACGACGCCAGCAGCAGGAACAGCCAGGCCTGCACCAGCGGAACCACGGTGACATCGGCTGTCAGGTAGGCCTGGCGCGGTGTGATGCCCAGCCAGCCACGTCCGGCGGCAGGCCGCCCGGCGCGCACCTGACGCAGGTCGGGCAGGCCATCCTCTATCCGCATGACACCGCCGCGGGTCGCCTCGACAGCCGGCGTCAGAAGCTCGGCGCTGGCGATGGTCTGTTCGAATTCCCTCGGAGCGGACGGACCCAGCGCGATCACCGCTTTCTCGTCGCCTTCCTTCAGGCGGTAGAGCCCGATTTCGGGGCCCTCGACCACGGCTTCGAACCGTCCCGGGCGGGTTTCCTGCAAGGGCACCATCATCACGGAACCGTCCGGTCCGGTCAGTTCCACCTCACCGGGGTTGTCGCCCAGCGACCGGCGGATAATGGTCATCGTCTGGCCCTCGGCGCTTGCACTCAGGGCCTCTTCCTCAAGCTCGGGCTCTTTCATCATCCAATGCGCCAGCCGGCGCAGCAGTTCCAGTTGCGGCCCGCCACCTTCGAAACCGCGCGACCACAACCAGGCATGGTCCGACGCAAGCAGCGCGATACGCCCCTCGCCGACCCGGTCAAGCACCAGCAGGGGGCGGCCGTCGATCCCGCTCATCACCGTGGTGCCGCTGGTCTGTTCCAGCTCGATCAGCCGGAACCAGCGCCCCCAGCCCGGCCCGTCCGCACCTTCGGGCGCGAAATTTTCCAGCCCCTCGGTAACCGGGTGACGCTGGCCAAGGTCGGTAATTTCCGGCAGAAAGCCTTCCTCGATTACCCGGCTGGTCGGCGCCGCGGGCAGAATTTCGGCCAAAGGCGAGCGAAACAGCGAAGACGCCTGCGCAAAATCCGGGCCCGCCGCGACCAGCACTGCGCCGCCGCCCTCGACATATTTGCGCACGTTGTCGAGATAAAGCGAGGGCAGGATGCCACGCCGCTTGTAGCGGTCGAAAATGATCAGGTCGAACTCGTCGATCTTGTCGATGAACAGCTCGCGCGTCGGGAAGGCGATCAGCGACAGTTCGTTGACGGGCACACCGTCCTGCTTTTCCGGCGGGCGCAGGATGGTGAAATGCACAAGATCGACCGAACTGTCCGATTTCAGAAGGTTTCGCCAGGTCCGTTCGCCCGGGTGCGGCTCGCCGCTGACCAGCAGCACGCTCAGCCGGTCGCGCACGCCGTTGATCTGCACCACGGCGGTGTTGTTGCGGTCGGTCAGCTCGCCCTCGGCCTCGTCAAGAAAGAACTGGATGACGTTCATGCCGCCATGCGGCAGCGTCACCGGCAGTTCCAGATCCTGCCCCACCGGCACGCGGAAAGTTTCCGGCGCGCCGCCATCCACCGCGATCTTCAGATCGGCGCTGGCCCCGAGGCCGGCGGGCACATCGCCCTGATCCTCGATCCGCAGTGCCAATGTGACCGGCTCGCCCAGGATGGCGAAGGCCGGCGCGTTGGCGATTATCAGCCGCCGGTCCCAGTCGCCGCTTTGTCCGCTCAGCAGCAGGTGCAGCGGCGCCGGCAAGTCCGGCGCGCGCTCGACATCGTGCAACTGCCCGTCCGACAGCAAGATCGCGCCGGCCAGCCGCGCGCGCGGCTCGTCCGCCATCGCCTCGGACAGCGCGCTCATCAGCAGGGTGCCCTGGTCGCCCTCGCCATCACCCAACGGCACGACGCGCAGTTCGGTATCGGCCAGTCCGGCGACTTCGGCCTCGATCGCCGCCACCGCGCGGGCCACCTGCGCGGGGCGATCGGCAATCCGCTGGCTGGCGCTTTCGTCGACCACCAGAATGACGATATCCGACAGCGGCGCGCGGTCTTCCTGTTGCAGCGACGGATTGAACAGCGCCACCAGCAGCACCAGGGCCGCCAGCCCGCGCAGCCACCAGCCCGCCAGCCCGCGCCAGATCGCGACACCGATGAACAGGGCGGCCACAACCAGCGCCACCCAGCCCGGCACCCAGCCCAGAAGCGGGTCAAAGATGATCGAACCGGTCATTGTCCCAACCGATCCAGAAGAGCGGGCACATGCACCTGGTCGGATTTGTAGTTCCCGGTCAGGACATGCATCATCAGGTTGACCCCGAACCGCATCGCCAGTTCGCGCTGGCGCTCGCCGGCAAAGCCGCGCCCGACCGGGAACATCCGGTTCCCGGCCTCGTCGATCGCCCAGGCGCTGGCCCAGTCGTTGCCGCCGATCACCACCGGGGTGACATTGTCATTGAGATTGCGAAACGGCATGCCCTCAACCTGCTCGGCATCCGGGGGTGCGGCCTCGACCCAGACATCGCGGCTGGCATGCCGGCCCGGGAAATCCTGCAGCAGGTAGAAGGTGCGCGTCAGCACATGGTCCTCGGGCAAAAGCTCCAGCGGCGGAATATCCAGCGCGCGCGCCAGTTGCTGCAATTTGCGGCCATTCGGGCTGGCCTGACCGAAGCGGGCGATATCGGCGTCGCGGGTGTCGAACAGGATCATGCCGCCGTGGCGCAGATAGCGGTTCAGCCTGGCATAGGCCTCGACCGAGGGCAGCGGCTGATCCGGGGTGATCGGCCAGTACAGGAACGGAAAGAACGACAGTTCATCCGTCTCAAGGTTGACCGAAATCGGATTGGAAGGCTCTATCGAGGTGCGCCGCCACAAGGTGTCGGACAGGCCGCGCAGGCCCGCCTCTGCCACCGCGTCGACGCGCGCATCGCCGGTGATCACATGCGCCAGAACCACCTCGGCCGTGGCCAGCAGCGCCAGATCATCCCCGGTCGTCTGTGCATCCGCCGGCGGGGCGGCAAGCACCAGGATCAGGCCAAGCATCGTGACCACCCCGCGCGAGGCGCGCGTCAGCCGCCCGGTCAGCCACAATGAGGCAAGGATGTCGGTGCACAGCAACGCCAGAGCCGCCGCGAGCAGCCAGCCCTTCAGCGCCAGTTCGCGCAACACCGCCAGACCTTCGACCGCGATGCGCGCAGGCCAGGCGGCCGGCTCCAGCCGGGTTTCGGCGCCAATCACATTGACGGCGATGCGGCGGTCCTCGCCGGTGTACAGCCCCGGTGGCATGTCGGCGCCCGGTTCCGCGCCGGCCAGCCGCTCGCCCGGAACGCCGGGCAGGTTTCCGGCATCCTGCACCTGCCCGAAGCCGTCAAGCACCGCGTCCGCCACCCAGGTCGTTCCGACCAGATCCTCGGCCGTGGGTTGCGACGGGCGGGTCGAAACCGCCAGCCGTTCCAGCATCTGCACGAACAGACCGGACAGCGGCAGCGTCGACCATTCGGCGTTGGCGGTAACGTGGAACAGCACCACCTGACCCTGCCCGATGCGCTTGCGGGTGACCAGCGGCGTGCCATCGGCAAGCGTCGCGATCACGCGGTCCGCCAGCGTCGGGTCGGGCTGCGCCATGACCTGACTGGACACCTGCACATCCGGCGGAATCGCCAGCCCGTAGAACGGAGAGCCCTCGGCAAAGGCGCGCAGTGCCTTGGGTTCGCCCCAGCTCATCGCGCCGCCGATGCTGCGCCCGCCGGCGCGCAGGCGGACCGGCATCAGCGCGTCCTCCTGCGACCGGCTGATATCGCTGGCCGCCAGCCGTGGCCCGGCAAAGCGCAACAACAGCCCCCCCTGTTCGACCCAGTCCAGCAGCGGCTGCTGTTCGCCGGCGCTGATGGCGGCGACATCGGCCAGGATCAGCACATCGGGGTTGGCCAGCAGGATATCCAGAAGGTCGCCCTCGATCAGGTCGGCGGTCGGTTCCAGCGCCTGGTTGAGGTAGTGCAGCGGCGACAGCAGTTCCAGCCCTTCGCGGTCGTCACGCCCGGCGATCAGCGCAACCTCGCGGCGGCGCAGCGCATCGTCGGTCAGGCTGACGGCCCCGGCAGAGCGCAGCCCGGCCAGTTCGAACCGGGTGATCCGGTTGCGCAGTTCCGGCGGCAGCGACAGGCGGACGCTGGCCTCGGTTTCGCCGGGGGCAAAGACAAGGTCGGCGGTTGCAAGCTGACGCTCGGTCCCGGCCGGGTCCAGCCCGCGCGCCACAAGGGTCACGCTGGCCTCTGAATCCGGCCCGGTGCGGGTCGCGGCGGCGACGATGTCGCCTTCGTCGAACCCGGCGGGGCGCAGCGCGAAGACCGACGCCGCGCTTTGGAACACGGCGACCTTGCCGCGCGTTTCCAGCGCCGCCAGAAGATCCGCGCGACTGTCATTGGCCAGACCGTCGGACAGCCAGAACGTATCGAACGGCGTGTCCGGCAGCGTCCCGATCCAGGTGGTCAGCGCGGCGGTATCGGGCTGCCAGGGCGCCGGTTGCAGGCTGGGCAGACGCGCGGCCCAGCTGCCCGCCGCCTGAAACGGCAGATCGCCACCGGGCAGATCGGTCAGTTGCACCACCGCGACGGGACGCCCGGCACGGCCGGCATCGTTCACCAAGGCCTCGATCCGGTCGATCCGGCGCTGCCAGTCCCGCGCATCGGCCCAGGTGCCATCGGTCACGATCAGCAGCGGACCGGTGCCAGCCGCGTCATCCTTGGGGTTCAGGACGGGGCCGGCAAAGCCGAGGATAATCAGCGCCACGGCAAGCATCCGCAGCAGCAGCAGCCACCACGGCGTCTTGTCGGTCTGCGTCTCGTCGTCGGTCAGGCCAAGCAGCAGCGCAACACCGGGAAACCGGCGGCGAATGGGTGCGGGTGGCACCGCGCGCAGCAATATCCACAGCACCGGCAACGCCGCCAGGGCCAACAGCAGCCATGGCGCGGTGAATCCTATGCCGGCGACGGTGAACATCAGTGTTTGCGCTCCAATGCGCCATATAGCCACAAAAGCGCCGATTGCGCGCTGTCGTTCGTATGGTGACACGCATATTGCCAATCGGTGGCGCGGGCCAGATCGGCAAGCTTGGCTTTGCGCTCTGCCAGCCGGTCAAGATAGCGGTCACGCAGATCGCCGGCCTTCAGGGTCTCGTGGCGGATCGTGCCGCCCATGCTTTCGAATATGGTGCGGCCATCGAACGGAAAGGCCTCTTCGACCGGGTCGAGCACCTGATAGATCACCCCGCGCACGCCGCGGTCCGCCGCCCGGGTCAGCTGCGCCTCGACAGGGACGACGTCGCCCATGAAATCCGACACGAACAGCGCCCGCGAATGCGGCGGCATGATGCGAATGACCGGTGTGCCGTAATCTTCGCTTTCCTTCGCCTCGGTGAAATTCTGCGCAATGCGCAGCAGCTGCAACTGGCTGGATCGCGGCGGCGTCCCCAGCGAGGCCAGCGCGACCCGCTCTCCGCCGTAGATCAGCAGAACCGAAATCGCCATCGCCAGAAGCCGGGCGCGATCCGCCTTTGTCGGGCGGTTCCTGTCGGACGAGAAATCCATCGAACGGGCCTCGTCGACCCAAAGCAGCACCGATTGCGCCGCCTGCCATTCCTTTTCGCGCACGAAATGCGCGTCCGAGCGGGCAGAGCGCCGCCAGTCGACCATGCGCGCCTCGTCGCCGGCGCGCGCCGGGCGGTATTGCCAGAACTCGTCGCCGGTGCCCGACCGGCGGCGGCCATGCGCCCCAAGCAGGACCGCCTGCGCCAGATGCTCGGCCTCTGCCAGCAGCGGCGGCAGCGGTCCGGCAAGCTGTTCTGCGCGCTGGCGCAGTTTGGCGTGGGTCTGGGGAGCGGTCTGGTTCATTCGCCCGCCCACGGCAGATTGGCACTGTCCGGCGCCTGAACCGTCACCGACAGCATGCCATACCCGCGCGAGACATGCGCCGCCACCGCCGTGATGCGATAGGCCTCGCGGTCCACAACATAAAGCGACGGATTGCCCGGCATCGGGCCGTCGATGACACCGACTTCGGCCACGTCCAGCGCACCCCCGACCACCTGTCCCAGCACCGCATCCAGCGCCGGGATATCCGCGCCCGACAGGGCCACGAAACAGCCGCGCTGGGTGTCGCCCTGGGCCTTTGTCGTCTGTGCGATCAGACCGCGACGGTCATCCACCCAGTAGCCGCCCGCATGTTCCGCAAGCCCGGCCTTTGTGAAGGCCTGCCCCGCCCCGCCGAACCCGGGCAGGGTGCCCAGGCAGGCATCGTCGAAGATCGCCAGCGTTTCAGCATGGCGAAGGGCCGCGTCCTGCGCCGAGGCCGGGACACAGCCGAATGCCAGTGCGGCGACAAGACCAGAGGCGGGATGCGGAAGGGTCAAGCGGCGGCCTCGACCCGGGTCACATGTTCGGCGACCGCGTCGATAAGCGTGCCCAGATCCTCGCCCCGCGCCCGGGCCGCAAAGGTCAGCGCCATCCGGTGGCTCAGCACCGGGCGGGCCATCGCCAGCACATCCTCGGCATTGGGCGCAAGCCGCCCCTTCAGCAGCGCGCGCGCCCGTACCGTCAGCATCAGACCCTGCGCCGCGCGCGGGCCGGGCCCCCAACCGACCGAACTGTTGACCATGTCGGGTGCTTCGGGTTCTCCGGGGCGGCAGGCGCGCACCAGGTCGAGGATCAGTTCCATAACCGCCTCGCCCACCGGCATCCGGCGGACGATATTCTGCGCCGCGATCAGTTCGGCGGCGCTGAAAACCCGGTGCGATTGCGCGTCTTCGGTTCCGGTTGTGGCCAGCAGGATATCGCGTTCCGCGTCGCGGTCGGGATAGTCGACGTCAATCTGCACCAGGAACCGGTCAAGCTGTGCCTCTGGCAGCGGATAGGTGCCTTCCTGTTCGATCGGGTTCTGGGTTGCCAGCACGTGGAACGGCTCTGGCAGGGCGCGCGGCTGTCCGGCGATTGTGACCGAACGTTCCTGCATCGCCTGCAACAGCGCGGATTGCGTGCGCGGCGAGGCGCGGTTGATCTCGTCCGCCATCAGAAGCTGGCAGAACACCGGCCCCTGAATGAACTTGAACGCGCGGCTGCCGTCGGCGCCGGTTTCCAGCACCTCGCTGCCCAGGATATCGGCCGGCATCAGATCGGGCGTGAACTGCACCCGCGCCTCGTCCAGTCCCATGACCGTGCCCAGCGTTTCCACCAGCCGGGTCTTACCCAGCCCCGGCAACCCGATCAACAGCCCGTGCCCGCCACAGACCAGGGTCGTCAGAACCAGATCGACCACGCGTTTCTGGCCGATGAAACGCCTGGTTATGCTGGCCTCGGCCTCGACCATCTTGGCGCCCAGCGCTTCGATCTCGGCGACAAGGTTTTCGGGTTCGGCCATGACAATGCTCCAACAAGTGTGATATCGGGTCCAGTATCGGGAGGTATTGCGAAAAGCACAAATGGCAAAACGCGACTCTGGACAAAACATTGTGAAAGCATCGGCGGAAAGCCTCGTATCGGCGGCATCGAAGGTGGCGAAACGCGGCCCCGCGCCGGTGCATCTGTGGAATCCGCCGTTTTGCGGCGATCTGGACATGCGGATCGCGCGCGATGGCACCTGGTTCTATCTGGGAACGCCGATCGGGCGGCCCGGGCTGGTCAAGCTGTTCTCGTCGATCCTGCGACGCGACGGCGAAGACTATTTTCTGGTCACTCCGGTCGAAAAGGTCGGCATAACCGTCGATGACGCGCCATTCGTCGCGGTGGATTTCGAGGTGACCGGCACCGGCCGCGACCAGGTTCTGACATTCACAACGCAGGTCGAGGACAGCGTTGCGGCGGGGCCAGATCATCCGATCCGCGTCGAACGCGATCCGCAAACCGGAGAGCCGTCGCCCTATGTCCTGGTGCGCGCCAATCTGGAGGCGCTGATTGATCGCAAGAGTTTCTACCGGCTGGTGGATATCGGTGTTGTCGAACCGGTGGACGGCGAAAACTGGTTTGGCCTGTGGTCCTCGGGCAGGTTTTTCCCGGTCATTCCCGCGACTGACTTGCAGTAACACCGGCATGGATGCGCCTTCGAGCATGCCGGTGCAATAGATTCCGTTATCCGCCGTCACCGCAGTTGCCGCAGCGGCTGAAAGGATAGGATTCCGGGGCCGGACCTGACCGACACCGCCTGAATCAGATCGGCACATCGCCGGCATGCTGAACGAACCCGTTTTCAGAGCTTTGCGGAATCAAAATCGTCGGCTAGTTCTGCAATCGAACTTCGGATGGTTTCATGATGCCCAAATTCGCCGCCAACCTGACCTTTCTGTTCAAGGAGTACCCGTTTCTGGAACGTTTCCAGGCCGCCGCCGACGCCGGATTTGACGGGGTCGAGGTGCTGTTTCCCTATGACCAACCGGTTCCGGAAATGTTGCTGCGGATCAGGCAGGCCGGTGTGCCGCTGGTGCTGATCAACACACCGCCCCCGAACTACACCGGGGGCGAACGCGGATATGCGGCGGTTCCGGGCGGGGAAGACCGGTTTCGCCACGATTTCAAACGCACGCTGCGCTATGCCGCCCAGATGAAGCCCAGGCAGATTCACATCATGGCAGGCACAGCCGAGGGCGCGTCCGCGCGTGACACGTTCATTCGCAATCTGGCCTGGGCGGCTGCCGAGGCCCCCAGACAAAGCCTGACGATAGAGCCGCTGAACCCCGGCGACATGCCGGGATATTTCCTGAATGACTTCGAACTGGCTGCCGTTGTGCTGGCAGAAGTCGGCGCGCCCAATCTGGGGCTGCAATTCGATGCCTATCACGCACAGATCATCACCGGCGACGTGCCGGGCACATGGGCCAGTTATCGCCACCTTGTGCGCCATGTGCAGGTTGCCAGCGTCCCGGGACGGAACGAGCCCGATGGCGGTATCATAGATTATGCCGAGTTCTTTGCCCGTCTCGATGCGGACGGCTATGATGGCTATGTCAGCGGCGAATACAACCCGAAGGGGCGCACCGAAGACGGGCTTTGCTGGCTGGGAAAGGCAAACGAATGAGCAAACCGATAGCGGTCATCATCGGCGTCGGCGACGGGCTGTCGGCCTCGCTCGCGCGGGCGCTGGCGCCGGACCATGATCTGGTGCTTGCGGCGCGCAGCACTGCGAAAATGGCGAAACTTGCGGAAACGACCGGCGCGCGAACCGTCAGTATGGATGCCACTGACCCGGCCGCGATGGCGGCGCTGTTCGACGGCTTGCCCGATGCCCCGCGCGTCGCGGTCTACAACCCCTCGGCGCGCGTGCGCGGACCGCTGAGCGAACTGGACCCCGAGGCGGTGCGCAAGGCGGTGGAAGTCACAGCCTTTGGTGCGTTCCTGATGGGCCAGGCGGCGGCGCGGCGGATGCTGGCGGCCACCCCGGTCGATGGCACGCGCGGCACGATCCTGTTCACCGGCGCCTCGGCCGGGGTCAAGGGCTTCGCCAGGTCCGCGGCCTTTGCCATGGGCAAGTTCGCGCAGCGCGGGCTTGCGCAATCAATGGCGCGCGAGTTGCATCCGCAGGGGATCCATGTCGCCTGGATCAACATCGACGGCGGCATTCGCAACACCGCGCGCCCGGAACGGATGGATGCCGACGACAATCCGGATTCCATGCTGGATCCGGATGCGATTGCTGCCGCGTATCTGCAACTGATCCATCAGCCGCGCACGACGTGGTCGGATGAATTGACCCTGCGCCCCTGGGTCGAGAGATTCTGAGCGTGTCTTGACAGCTACTGACAGCACGCTGTCAGTGGGGGTCTGCCAAAGTACCCTTATCGAAACCCGATAGAGGAATATCAGCCTATGTCTTTTACCCCGAAAAACGCGCTGGTCTGGGCGGAAATCCCGGTCAGCGACCTGAACAAGGCCATCGCTTTCTATTCTGCCGTGTTCGGCTACGAGATGAAGGTCGACGAAAGCGGCCCGAACCCGATCGCTTTCCTGCCGATGGACATGGCAAGCCCGGGCGCCGGCGGGCATCTGTACCCCGGCACACCGGCAGGCAACGGCGATGGTCCGACCGTGCATCTGGCAGTGCCCGACACGGTCGAGGCGACCGCCGGGCGGGTCCGCGACGCGGGCGGCCAGGCCAATGACACCGTGATGGAAATCCCGGCCGGCCGTTTCGGCTATGCCACTGATCCGGATGGCAATTCGCTGGGCCTGTTCCAGCGGCCAGCCTAAACATGCGCCGCGCCGACCGCCTGTTCCAGATCGTACAGGCCCTGCGGGGCGGGCGGCTGGTGACGGCGCGCGCGCTGGCCGAGAAACTGGAGGTCAGCGCGCGCACGATCTACCGCGACATCGCCGATTTGCAGGGCACCGGCGTGCCGGTCGAGGGCGAAGCCGGCTATGGCTATGTCATGCAGGACGGCTTTGACCTGCCGCCGCTGATGTTCACCCGCGACGAGATTGTCGCGCTGGTCGCGGGGGCGCGGCTGGTGCGCGCCTGGGGCGGGCTGGCAATGGCGCAGGCCGCCGAAGAGGCGTTGGTCAAGATCAACGCGGTGCTGCCGGAAACCGAACGCAGCCGTGCCAGTGCGGTGCATATCCACGCGATATCCGGCATGGGACTGGACGACGCCACCCGGGCGCTGATCGACCGGCTGGAGGCCGCATCCGAAACGCGCGAGCGTATGCAACTGGCCTATTGCGACGCCGACGGCATCGAGACCAGCCGCATCGTGCGCCCGCTGGGGCTTGGGTTCTGGGGCAAGGTCTGGACCCTGCTGGCCTGGTGCGAAACCCGCGAGGATTTCCGAATGTTCCGGCTGGACCGGATTGGCCAGGCGGTTCCGCAGGGCCGGTTCCGCGTTGAAAAGGACAAGACGCTGGCGGTCTATCTGGCCCGCGAATCCGCGCAGCGGCGACAGACCTGACGGATCACCGAAACCTGGGCGGGCGTTTCTGTATGTTTGCCATCACCGCCTCTATCTGGTTGGGCGCGCCGATGATCGGCGCCTGAATCTCGGCCTCGACGGCCAGCCCCTGCCCCGGCGCCAGTGTCCAGGTCCGTTCGACAAGCGCCTTGATTCCGGCCATCGCATCGGGCGATTTCGCTTTCAGCGTCTCTGCCAGTTCGCGTGCCGCTGCCAGCGGATCGTCGGCCAGCCGCGTCACCAGACCTTCGGCCAGCGCCTCTGTGCCCGATATCATCCGCGCGGTCATCATCAGTTCTTTCGCGCGATCCGCCGGCATCAGTTTCGGCAAATTCTGGGTAATCCCCATATCCGGGATCATGCCCCATTTCGCTTCCATGATCGACAGCCGGGCTTCGGGGTGGCAAATCCGGAAATCCGCCGCCAGCGCCAGTTGCAATCCGCCGCCCAGACACACGCCCTCGATCGCCGCGATCACCGGAACCCGCAATTCCTGCCAGACATGGCATGGTTTCTGAAACCAGTTCGCGGTTTCGCCCGCCGCCGGATTCAGCAGCCGTTCGCGCATCTCTTCCAGACGTCCGGCGAGGCTTTGCATCACGTCCAGATCCAGCCCGGCGCAGAAATCGCCGCCCGCACCGCGCAGGATCACGGCGCGCAGTCCGGGTTCGGATCGCAGACGTTCGCCCGCCGACGCCAGATCCTCGAACAGATCCAGCGACAGGGCGTTCTTGCGTTCGGGCCGGTTCAGGCAAAGCTCGGCCACGTGGTCAGAAATGCAGAGGTCCAGGTCGGCCATCAAACTTCCTTCTTCGAGATCAGGGTTCACCCGAGGGGGGCGACACGAACCAAGCCTCGCCGAAGGGCGCACGACATGACAGCGTTTCCTTGCGTCAAGGCCGGGTCAGAACCGAGTCAGCGTTTTCAGATACGCCACCACACGCAGGGCGATGCTGCGGCTGGCCTTGGCCGACGGGTGAATGCCGTCGAGCGCGAAATAACTGGTATCGCCGGGGCGCACCAGATCCTGCATCGACAGGTAATGCACGCCCTCGATCCGGGACGCCAGCCGCGCGACGCGGTCCTCCAGTTCATCGCCCTCGTCCTTGCAATGCTCGATCGGCGTTATGATGCCGGGGCTGCGCAGATACCCGATGTAAAGCACCTGGGCGCCGGATTTGCGAATGCGGGCGAACAGTTTCGGAATTTCGCCCCGGGTGCCATCCTTGGCGATCATGCGGTTCATCCGGCGTTCGCACCGCGCGCAACCGCAGCCAAGCCACAGGTCATTGCCGCCGCCGGTCATCACCACCCAATCCCAGTCGGCGCCCCGGAACTGGGCCGGAATGCTGAGACCCAGACTGCCGGTGATCGGCAGTTTGTAGATCATATGCGCGCCAAGGACCGACCGGTCGACAACGCGCGCGCCCAGCATCGCCTGCAGATTGTCGGCGATCGACCGGCCGGACACCGAATGCGACGCCATCAGCGAATCGCCCATCGCCAGAATGCGCGGCGGCTGCGCCCTGGCAGTTGCAGCGTTCAGCATGACCAGCAGCCCTGTCAGGGCCAGCAAATACATTGTCGTGCGCAGAGGTTGCGCGATTTTCGCGGTGTGGTTAACCGTGCCAACCTTGACCAATCCAGCCCCCCAGATCAGATTTCCCCGGATTCGGCGTGGCGCGCCGATGCGAGAACCCTACTATACCGCGATTGGAATGGCCCGAAAATCAGCCCACAGTTGCCAAGATAGTCATTGGCGCGGGCTGGATGTGCTGATTGTTCCCGGATCGTCACCGATCAACCGCGGCACGGGTCAGCACGCCCTGGATCAGTGCGCCTCGGCCCAGTTGGCGCCCTGCCCGGCGTCGACAATCAGCGGCACATCCAGATGCACCGCCGGATGCGCGGCCCCTTCCATCACGGATTTCACCGCCGCAATCGTATCGTCGACCGCGCCTTGCTCTACTTCGAAGATCAGTTCGTCATGGACTTGCAGAAGCATCTTCGCGGGCAGCCCGGCAATCGCGGCATCCATGCGGATCATCGCGCGGCGGATGACATCGGCGGCCGTGCCCTGGATCGGCGCGTTGATCGCGGCGCGGCGGGCAAATCCGGCATGCGGGCCCTTGGCGTTGATTTCCGGCGTGTGGATCTTCCGGCCAAACAGGGTTTGCACGAACCCGTGTTCCTTGGCGAAGGCAATCGTGTCGTCCATATAGGCGCGGATTCCGGGGAAGCGTTCGAAATAGCGGTCGATGAATCCCTGCGCCTCGGCCCGCGGAATACGCAGGTTGCGCGCCAGCCCAAAGCCCGAAATGCCATAGATCACCCCGAAATTGATGGCCTTGGCCTTGCGGCGGATTTCCGGCGTCATCTGGTCAAGCGGCACGTCGAACATTTCCGACGCGGTAAGGGCGTGAATGTCCAGCCCGTCGGCAAAGGCCTGTTTCAGTTCGGGAATCTTCGCGATATGCGCCAGGATACGCAGTTCGATCTGGGAATAATCCAGGGAAACCAGCACCCGGCCCGGTTCCGCGATAAATGCCTCGCGGATGCGGCGGCCCTCTTCGGTGCGCACGGGGATGTTCTGCAGGTTCGGGTCGGTCGAGGCCAGCCGCCCGGTCGACGCCCCGGCGATGGCATAGGATGTATGCACCCGGCCGGTGTCGGGGTTGATATGCGTTTGCAACGCATCCGTGTAGGTCGATTTCAGCTTGCTGAGTTGCCGCCAATCCAGAACACGCCCCGGCAGTTCATGTTCGGTCGCCAGATCCTCGAGCACATCGACGCCGGTCGCATAGGCGCCGGTCTTGCCTTTCTTGCCGCCGGGCAAACCCATCTTGTCAAACAGGATCTCGCCCAGTTGCTTGGGCGAGCCGACATTGAACGTTTCGCCTGCCATTTCGTGAATTTCCGCCTCGAGCCCGGCCATTTTCTGGCTGAACGCGTTCGACATCCGGCTAAGCGTGTCGCGATCCACCTTGATGCCGTGCATTTCCATCCGCTTGAGCACTGCCACCATCGGGCGTTCCAGCGTTTCGTAGACGGTCGTCACGCGGGCGCGGTGCAATTGCGGCTTGAACGTCTGCCAAAGCCGCAGGGTGACATCTGCGTCCTCGGCGGCATAGGGCACCGCCTTGTCGATATCGACCCGATCAAAGGTGATCGCCGATTTTCCCGCCCCCAGCAGTGGCTTGATCGGGATCGGCGCGTGGCCAAGGTAACGTTCTGACAGCAGGTCCATGCCGTGATTATGGGTGCCGCCGTGCATCGCGTAGGACATCAGCATCGTGTCGTCGATCGGCGCGATTTCAATACCGTAGCGGGCAAGGATCTTGGCGTCGTATTTCAAGTTCTGGCCGATTTTCAGAACCGCATCGTCCTGTAGCACCGGCTTCAGCATTGCAAGCGCGGTATCCAGCGGCATCTGCCCCTCTGCCAGATCATCAGAGCCGAACAGGTCGTCGGTGGCAGAGGCCTTGTGGATCAGCGGGATGTAACAGGCCTGTCCCGGTTCCACGCACAGCGAAATCCCGACCAGGTCGGCGCGCATTTCGTTGAGCCCGGTGGTTTCGGTATCGACCGCCACCCAGCCACGTTTGCGGATCCGGTCGATCCAGACCTGCAGCGCCGCCGCATCGCGCACGCATTCGTATTTGTCCGCGTCAAAGGGCACTGCCTCTGCCGGGTCATCCTCGGCGGTTGCGGGGGGCTTGTCCTCGATCACCGGCGCCTCGACTCCCAGCATTTCGGATATCCGGCGGGTGATGGTGCGGAATTCCATCGACGCCAGGAATTCCAGCAAGGGTTCGGCGGCCGGTTCCCTGACCTCCAGCTCATCCAGCCCGAAATCCAGATCCATGTTCTGATCCAGCGTTACAAGCCGCCGTGACAGGCGGACCTGATCGGCGAAATCAATCAGGGTCTGGCGACGTTTGGGCTGCTTGATCTCTGCGGCGTGTTCCAGCAACGCATCGAGATCGCCGTATTCGTTGATCAACAGCGCGGCGGTCTTGACGCCGATGCCTGGCGCGCCGGGTATGTTGTCTACACTGTCGCCGGCCAGCGACTGCACGTCGATCACCCGGTCCGGTTTGACCCCGAATTTTTCGATCACCTCGTCAACGCCGATGCGCTTGTTCTTCATCGCGTCGAGCATTTCGACGCCGTCGCCGACCAGTTGCATCATGTCCTTGTCGGAACTGATGATGGTGACCTCGCCGCCCGCCTCGCGCGCCTGACGGGCCAGCGTTGCGATGATGTCGTCGGCCTCGAATCCCTCTCTCTCGATACAGGCGATGTTGAAGGCGCGGGTCGCGTCGCGGGTCAGCGGCATCTGCGGGCGCAGATCCTCTGGCATCGCCTCGCGGTTGGCCTTGTACTGGTCATAGATGTCGTTGCGAAACGTGTGGCTGCCCTTGTCGAAAATCACCGCCGCATGGGTCGGCGCGTCGGGGCCCTTGTTGTCTTCGATATACTTGAACAGCATGTTCACAAAGCCCGACACCGCGCCCACCGGCAGACCATCGGACTTGCGCGTCAGCGGCGGCAGCGCATGGTAGGCGCGGAAAATGAACGCCGAGCCGTCGATCAGATGAAGATGGCAGCCTTTTCCGAAACTGCTGGCCATTCCACTGTTTCCTCTCTTCAGGGTGTCGCGAATTAGATCGCATGTTTCGATGCGCGCATCCAGATGCGGTTTTTCATGCAACCGGTCTGCGTTAAAATCGCGGGATTGAACCGGGAACCGCAGTTGGACGACCTATCAGGGACAAACCGGCGCAGGCAGCGCCCCGATTGTGTCAAAACAGGAGGCCGACATGAAAATCCTTCGTATAGCCGTTGTATTGATCGTACTGATCGCCCTGGGCGGCGGGCTTTACGTCTACCAGTTCGGCGGATTGCGAACCAAACGCGAAATTGCCGCCTTTGCGGAAAAACTGACCGGCTGCACCGCATTCGATCAGGATTTTCGCGAGCCGATCGCGGGCGGAATCATGAACCGCGCCATCCTGGGCAATGTCGACGGGCGCTGTGGCGTGCGCTTTGACACGTTCGGACCGCAAAAGCTGGTCTGCAATTTCGATATCGCCGAGATGCCGAAAGTTGCCGACGCCTTTGCCGGACAGTCCGCGAATATCGGTATCTTCGGCGGTTACAGCATCCACGTCAGCACCAGTGATCCCGACCCGCTGACCGAATTCATGAACGGCCCTGATTGTGCAGTGAGCGACGGCTGACGCGTTCTAGCCGGTCTTTTCGGCAAAATCCTCGTGCACGAATTTCTTGTCGCAATAGCCGCATTCGACCCAGCCGGTATCGGGCGGGATCATCAGCCAGACGCGCGGGTGGCCCAGCGCGCCTTCGCCGCCGTCGCACGCCACGCGCATGGTGCTGATGATTTCGGTTTCGGGGGCTTCGATGGGCATTGAACGGCTCTTCTTCAGATGGTGCGCAGATTCAGATGGTGTGTGGGGCTAACCCGCTTGGGGCGCATGATAGCGATCCGTTTGCCGCGAACAAGGCCCGACACACCGGATCAGTCGACGAACAGGTTTTCTTCGGCGGTGATTTCGCGGGCCTGCTGTTCGGGTATGTCAAGAAACCTTGCCAGCGGCACCGCGTTCACATCGGCACCCGCGGATTCGCGGATACGGAAAATGTTTGGGAAACCTGCATCGCGAATCTGATCACTTTCGAAAACCACGTCGCTGCGGATCGTCGGCAACAGGACGTCTATCGTGTCCTGCGATGTCCGTTCGCCGGCAAGGCCGACGCGTCTGGCGTGGCCGACAAGATAGGCATCCGAGAAGTCGCACTGAATTTCCAGCAGCTTGGTGGTCGAGCGGTCCGAATAGAAATCACGCATCAGGTCGATATCGTTCGGGTCAAGGCAGATCACCATCCGGTCGGTATCGTAATAGTCGAACAGCATCCGCATCAGCGACCGGCGATGGCGCGTGCGCTTTTCGATGGTCGACTGAATGCCGCCGAGATCGGGGAGCGGCGTGCCTTCCTCGTCAAACAGATATTCGATGCCGGGCAGCCCGGTGGCCGCGCAGACCCGCGCTAGCAGGCGTTTGGCGACGTGCCATTTCTTGCAGACGATGATCAGCAGCTCGCGTTCGCGCCCCAGGGTGGATTCGGTTTCCCAGAACCGTGGCGCAAACCGCCGCCCGATCCGCCCGCGCCCGGTCAGGAACTTGAACAGGCTGCCGCCCTCGTTGGAAATCTTGAAATCCGACTGCTCGCTGGCGAACAATTCGCCAAGCCGCTTTTTCAGTTGTCGTGCCCCGGGCGAGATTTTCCGGGCAAACAGGAAATCCTGACTAAGCAGCAAATCGTAGTGGTCGTTGTAGAATGTCACCGGCATGCCGTAGTCGGTGAACATCAGAAAGGTCAGCGTGCGGGTGCGGATTTCGCTTGCGGGCACCAGATGCGGCACCAGTGTCTGAAAGAACGTCTCGTCCGGGATCCATGTGGTGCGGAAGAACCGCATGACATCGGTGCGCTTTTCGCAGAACTCCAGAATCCATTCGACCGTGCGGCGGCGCAGGCACCACCATTGCGAGCCGATCATCACCTGCAGATCAGACGGCACCTTGCGCGACAGCCCAAGCCGGCGCTGGATGTTGACCGAGGCGTAGAACAGGAACTTGTGCTTGCGCTCGTTGAAGACGTGCCGGTAGTGTAGCCGGTCGCCCTTCATCCCGGTCTTGATCCAGTCGGAAGCGAAGAAATCGAAGCTTTCGACATAGTCGACATCTTCGCTGTCAAGGAAGCGATGCGCGTAATTCGCTGATTTGATCGACATGCAATCGCCCGACAGCATGTAGAAATGCGTGGCACGCGGAAACGCGTTGACCGCCGCCTCGACCGCCAGCAGCGTCGCTTCGACCAGGGACCATTCGCCCCAGCCGCATTTCACCCGACGCTCTGTGAAGACGACATTCGGGTTGCAGCGCAGCTTTTCGCTGATCAGCGCGAAATGGTCCGGGTTTGCCCGTCCTTCAAAGTGGATCGCGATGCATTCGCCCATTGCCGTAAGGCGCTGCGCCTGCCGAATGATCGACTCTGGCTCCTTGTGGCAGAGCAAAATAAATGCGATTTTTGCCATTCTTGAAACGTTTGCTCCGGGCTACGACGAACTGTTTGCATAGTTATCGTGAACAGCCATTGAAAAAACAGAGTTTCTTTGCTCTTTTCTGCGCAAATATGTCTGATCCGCGAATTCGGCAGAGATCGGCAACAGGAGGCGAGTACATATGGGTTTTCCCGGCACGTGGATGACTGAGAGTGAGAACATCGTCTATCGTGTTGTTCCCAAGTGCGCCTGCTCGACCATCGGGCAGATCATGTACTATTCCGATCACGGCGAATTTTTCGACGGCGACATCCATGACGCCACGTCGGGCCTGCACAAATGGGCAATCGAGGCGAGCCAGCCGAAAATCACCCACAATGTGCAAAAGCACAAATCCTATGCCTTTACCTGCGTGCGCAACCCCTACACGCGGATCCTCAGTTCGTTCTTCGACAAGATTTGCGGCATCCAGCGCAACGGCAAACGCTATCGCGGATCGCTGGTGCCCCTGTTGGTGCAGAAATACGGAATCGAAGTCGGCGGCGAGGATGGCAAGGACGAATTCGACCAGATCAAGTCGTTCCGCCGCTTCCTGCTGTTTGCCCGCGACACCATCCGCTGGCGCCGCCCGATGGACCCCGACATTCACTGGTCTGCCATGTCGGGCCATGTGTCGACCTTCATCGTGAACGGCGGCCGGTACGATCACATCGTCCACACCGAAGCATTCAACGAAGGCATGCAGCATGTGCTGGACGCGGTGAAACTGAAGAACAAGGTCGATCTGGCGACGATCCCGCGGTTCAACGAATCCGAGGGGCACGGGCCCAAGCGGCTGCACCCGGTCGAGGATTATTTCGACGATTTGTCGATGCACCTGGTCTATGAAATCTACAAACGCGATTTCCACGTGTTCAAGTATGATTTCGAGAATCCGGGAAACAAGATGCCGATCGGCGAGATCGATCTGGCAGAGGTGCACGCCAAACTGGGGGATTGAGGCGGGCGCCCCCGCGGGCGTCAGCGCAGTTTCGGCGGTCTGTCCGGGTCCATGCCCGGGGCCGAACGTTGCGCGGCCGGTTCCGGTTCCGGCAGGTCGAACCGCAATCCGACCCGGGCCAGTTTCGCCGCGATCGGGTCAGAGGGATCGAAGAACCCGACGTCGAGTTCGCCGGCTTCCAGCCCAGAGAATGTCAGTGCCTCGCCGACCGCCTGCGACAGCGCCGATGCGGCCTGCGGCACCGCCCCGATGAAAGCCAGCAAATGCCCGGGCCGCGCAGGGGCATAGGTAACCGACACCAGATACGCCATGCGGGCGAGCCCGGCCATGGTCGCCAGCTTTGCGTCGAGGCTGGTCAGCAACGCCTCTGGCAGGCCATGCGGGGCCGCGATGCTGACAGGTTGCGCGTCGATACGCGCCGGGCGATTGCCAAGCGTTTCATTCAGCCAGTCCACGGCGGACGCCGGGATCAGTATCGACGAGGGCGCGACGTCAAGGTTCAGCCCCAGACCAAGCCCCTGCCCGGCCAGCATCGCAGCAAGCGCGCGCCCCGAAAGGGCGGCATAGGGCGCGGTCCGGCCGACAAACTGCGCCAGCCGATCCTCGCGGTCAAAGCCCAGAACATAGCTGCCATCGTCGGTCTCGAAGGTTTCCGGCGCGATCCGGTCGCCATCGGGCTCTGCCGCCAGCAGCACGAAAAGCTCTGCATCCGCAAGGCGTTCATAGAACCGCAACCGCGCGGTCTGCGAGCCTGAGTCCATCTCGGCATGGGCAAGGTCCAGCGCGGTGTCAGCCATCCAGCACCGCCTGTACCCGGTCGCGCAGGACCGGCAGCAGTTCGGACTCGAACCACGGGTTTTTCTTCAACCAGCCGGTGTTGCGCCAGCTTGGATGCGGCAACGGGAATCGGGCCGGGGCGTAATTGCGCCACTCGGCGACGGTTTCGGTGACGCCGGATCCGGTTTTCAGGTGCCATTTCTGCGCGTGGCCGCCAATCAGCAGGGTCAGGGCCGCTTCGGGCAGGGCGTCCATCACCCTGCCCCGCCAGGTGTCAGCGCAAATCCTTGGCGGCGGCAGATCGGATCCGCGGGCGTCATAACCCGGAAAGCAGAATGCCATCGGCACGATGGCCACACGGGCGCGGTCATAGAAATCGTTGCGCGACAGTCCCAGCCAGTCGCGCAACCGGTCGCCGGACGGGTCGTCGAACGGCACCCCGGACTTGTGCACCCGCATTCCCGGTGCCTGCCCGCAGATCAGAATGCGTGCCTGCGCGCCGAACCACACGACCGGGTTCGGGCCGTGCGCGCTGGCCGTGGCGGCAAACCGATCCGCGCAGGCGGTGCAGGCGGTGATTTCCGATTTCAGGGTGTCGATTGCGGACATGACCGCAGGTAGATGGAAAATTGCCGGCGATGCAATGGCCGTGCACCAAGTGCCGCGGTGGGAATATCCGCAGGGAATGATCCCGGCGTTGCGCTTGGAGGCTTGACTTATTTCTATATTTCTATAGTTATAGAAATATGAAAACATTCTCACCACCCCCGCTTTCCGTTGTCGAGGCCGCCTCGACCTTTGCAGCGCTTGGATCAGAGCAGCGCCTGGGCGTGCTGAACGTGCTGGTGCGCGCCGGACCTGACGGTCTGAGCATTGGCGAGTTGGGTGCCCGGGCCGGTGTCACCGGGTCGACCCTGACGCACCACATGAAGATACTGGCGCAGGCCGGGCTGGTGACCCAGGTCCGGCAGGGGCGCACGATCATCTGCGCCGCCGCCGCCTATGATGAAATGAAGGCGCTGTCGCAGTTCCTGCTGTCGGAATGCTGCGCCGATGCGACCGATATCCGCGAGGGGCACAGCCATGACTGATCTGACGCAGAAACCAAGCGCGCTGCCGACACTTTGGAAACGCCTCGACAAGGCGTGGCTGGCGATCCTGCTGATCCCGCTTCTGCTGGCGCTGTTCGATCCCGCACAGGTCTGGCCGACGATCCGGTTTGCCGTGCAGGCCCTTGGTCACACCGGCATCTTCATCGTTTTTGCGGTTCTGGCGGTGGCCTACATGAAGGCGACCGGGGCCGAGGCCCTGCTGGCGCGCGCCTTCGAAGGGCGAGAGGTGCGGATGATCCTTCTTGCCGCGCTGCTGGGCGGTCTGTCGCCGTTCTGCAGTTGCGAAGTGATCCCGTTCATCGCCGCCATGCTGGCCATGGGCGCGCCGCTGAGTGCGGTGATGGCGTTCTGGCTGGCGTCGCCACTGATGGATCCGGCGATGTTCCTGATCACCTCTGGCACGCTTGGGTTCGACTTTGCGATTGCCAAGACGCTGGCGGCGGTTGGTGTCGGGCTTTTGGGCGGTTTCACGGTCAAGGGCTTTGCAAACTCATTCGTCTTTGCCGACCCGCTGAAGGCAAAGCCGGTCAAGCGCGGCTGCGGCTGCGGCCCCGACCCGTTCAAGGGCCGCCCGCAGTGGCGGTTCTGGGGCGAGACGGAGCGCGTCCAGATGTTCCGCGACACCGTGGTTGAAAACGCCCTGTTCCTGGGGAAATGGCTGTTGCTCGCCTATATGATCGAAGCGTTGATGCTGAAATACATCCCGGCGGAAATGGTGGCGCAGGTGCTGGGCGGGGCCGGGCTGATGCCGATCCTGCTGGGTGCGCTGGTGGGTGCGCCGGCCTATCTGAACGGCTATGCGGCGGTGCCGATGATTGACGCGCTGCTGGATCAGGGCATGTCGAACGGCGCGGCGATGTCATTCGTGATCGCGGGCGGCGTGTCGTGCATCCCGGCGGCCATCGCAGTCTGGGCGCTGGTCAAGCCCCGGGTTTTCCTTGCCTATCTGGGCATCGCGTTTACCGGGTCTGTTCTGGCCGGGATCACCTGGGGACTGGTTGCCTGACGGGCCGTCCGGGAACCGGTTCCCGGCTGTTCGGATCGCAATCTAGCTGGCGAAGTTCACCATCAGCGTGACGCCCAGCAGAACCGCGATCCAGATCACCATTGCCCCGGTCGGCCAGACCCGCGCGATGCGCCCCTCTGGCCCGTGCGAACGATAAAGACGGCGCAGGATGCCATTGCCTGTGGCCACCATCAGCGTTTCGCGCGCGGTCCAGACGGTCGAGATCACGCGGGCCATCGACCCGATCACGCGCGGCATGAACCACCGGTAGGTCCAGTCGGTATCAAGATTCACCGCGCGGATTTCCGGCGGGTGGATGCCGGTGCGCATCAGCACACCAAAGGCCAGCAGGGCAAAGCACAGCAGCTGCATCTGCCCGACGACATGCGCCATCGTATAGGGATGGAATTCCACCGGATACGGCAGCATCGCGTATAGCGGCGCGGGGAAAACCCCGATGAAGATGCAAAGGAAGGCCGTGATGCCCATGGCCAACTGCATGTGCATCGGCGCTTCCTTGGGCCGCAGTCCGCTGTCATGCGCGAAAAAGGTGAAGAACGGGATCTTGATGCCCGAATGGCTGAGCACACCGGCAGAGGCGAACACCAGCGCGGCCCAGATGATCGGGTAATGCGCGGCGGCGGTCTCGTCCAGGATCAGCGACTTGGTGACAAAGCCCGAGAACAGCGGGAAGGCGCTGATCGAGGCGGCGCCGACAAGGCAGAAGGCAGCCGTGCGCGGCATCGTGCGGTACAGCCCGCCAAGCTCTGATGCCTTGGATGTCCCGGTTCGATACAGCACCGCGCCGACGCTCATGAACAGCAGCGCCTTGTAGAGGATATGCGCAAAAGCATGGCTGGCCGTGCCGTTCAGCGCCATCTCGGTGCCCACCCCGATGCCGACCACCATGAACCCGAGCTGGTTGTTGAGACTATAGGCCAGCACCCTGCGCAGATCGTTCTCGATCTCGGCAAAGAAGATCGGGAACAGCGTCATCACGGCGCCGATATAGATCAGGATCTCGGTGCCGGCAAAGCCGCGCGCCAGCGCGTAGACCGCAAGCTTGGTGGTAAAGGCCGACAGGATCACCGTGCCGGTGACGGTGGCGGCGGGATAGCTGTCCTGCAACCAGTTGTGCAGCAGCGGAAAGGCGCATTTCATCCCGAAACTGAGGAAGATCAGCCAGGTGCCCAGCGAGCCGAGCGTCATCAGTTCAAACGCCAGCGAGCCGGTTTCGCGATAGTGGATCGCCGCGCCGGCCAGCAGGATCACGCCGCTGGCAATCTGGATGATCAGATAGCGCATCCCGGTGTGATAGGCCCCTGTCGTGCGCCGCGCCCAGATCAGGAACACCGAGGCAATCGCGGTGCCTTCCCAGTAGAAGAACAGCGTGATCAGATCGCCGGCGAACACCGCGCCAATGGCGGCCCCGGCATATAGCAGCGCCGCAACCTGCTGCACCGTATCGCGTACATGCCAGGCGTAGAGATTGCCAAGGAAGGCCGCGATGCAGAAGATCAGGCCGAAGACGCGGCTCAGCCTGTCGACGCGCATCAGTTCCAGCGTAAAGCCGAAGAAATCGGCCTGCGCATAGATGCCTTCTGGCAGGTTGAAGACCTGCAGCGCCGCCACCAGCGGCAGCGCCAGCAGCACCGCCCCCCGGATACGGCCCTGCGGCAGGACCAGCAGCAGCAACGCCGCGGCAAAGAACAGAAAGGCCGTGGGGATCAGGTTAATCGCCATTATCGACCCTTTCCAGCTGGTCCTCTGGGTAGGCTTCGGTGTCTATCGCCTTGTCGCCGTAGAATCCCTCGTTCCGCTTGATCAGAACCCGCAGCGCCTTCGCCGCGAGGATCAGCAAGGTGAACATCACAAAGCCGTAGATGCCGAAAAAGCCCGGGTAATCCTCGACCACGAAATGGCCGTGCTTGTGATAGGTGAAATCGAGCAGGAACAGCACGACACAGAATGCGGCCAGCCCCCAGAACAGCTTGTTGGCGCTGCCGGGCCGGTCGACCCACAACAGCGCGCGGCCAAGCGGCGGATAGCGGTCGGGGTCGTCTTTGGATGGGTTTGCCATAACGATTTTCCCCTAGTTCGCGGCGACGATGGGCGACAGGAATGTCTGGATCTCACTTGCGTAGAAAAACAGGAACACGCAGCCAAGCGCGGTGACGGCGGGCGGCGCCCAGACGAGGACATTGGCCTCGCGCACGGTCCTTGTCGCCTCGTCGGCCCTGGTCGCGGCCTCGGCATCCGGATCCGGGTTTGGCAGGAAGAACCCGCGCGCGACGACCGGCATCAGATAGGCCACATTCAGCAGCGAACTGACCATCAGCACCGCGATCATCACCCATTGCGAGGCATCGGCGGCGCCGACCACCAGCAGCCATTTCGACCACGACCCGGCAAAGGGCGGCAGCCCGATGATGGACAGCGCACCGATCAGGAAGGCGGCGAAGGTGATCGGCATCCGGCGGCCAAGGCCGGTCATCTGGCTGATTTCGGTCTTGTGGGTGGCGACGTAGATCGAGCCTGCGCACATGAACAGGGTGATCTTGCCCATCGCGTGGGTGGCGATGTGCATGCCCCCGCCCAGCGCACCCATCGACGTCGCCAGCGCCATGCCCAGCGTGATGTAGCTGAGCTGGCTGATGGTGGAATAGGCCAGCCGCGCCTTCAGATTGTCCTTTGTCATCGCCACAACGGAGGCGGCGACGATGGAAAACGCCGCCAGCCACATCAGCCAGACCGACGCGCCCGAGCTTGCCAGAAAGTCGATGCCGAAGATGTAGATGCCCACTTTCAGCATGGTGAACACGCCCGCCTTCACAACGGCGACCGCATGCAGCAGCGCCGAAACCGGCGTCGGCGCGACCATTGCGGCGGGCAGCCAGCGGTGGAACGGCATCAAGGCCGCCTTGCCGATCCCGAAAGCATAGAGGCCAAGCAATACGGCGACCATCGGCCCGGCGATATGCCCTTCCAGAATGCCGCCGCGCGTGAAATCCAGCGTGCCGGTGATCGTGAATGTCCACACGACCGCGACCAGCTGCAACCCGATCGAGGTGCCGATCAGAATACCCAGATAGGTGCGTGCGCCCTTGATCGCTTCGGGCGTGCCCTTGTGGGCGACCAGCGGATAGGTCGAAATCGTCAAAGCCTCGTAAAACAGGAACAGGGTGAACATGTTCGCCGAAAAGGCGATGCCCATGACGGATGAGATCGCAAAGGCGAAACAGGCAAAGAACCGGGTGTGATGCTTTTCGTCGTTTCCGCGCATATAGCCGATGCCGTACAGATGCGTCAGGATCCAGAGGCCGGAGGCGATGATCGCGAACATCAGCCCCAACGGCTCGACATTGAAGGCGATGTCGATGCCGGGCAGGATGCTGAACAGCGTATAGGTTTCGGATGTCCCGTTGCCTTCGTTCGCCAGAATGCGCAGCACCAGCAGGAAGGTCAGCACGGCGGCGACTAGGGTCATGCCGTCGCGCGCATTGGGGTTGTTCCGCAGGATCAGGTTCCCGAAAACCGCCGCAAACGGAACCAGGATGGAAAGCAGAATGGCTGTGCCGGTGTCCATCATGCCCCCCTAATGCGCCATACCGACGGCGCCCGCCAGCAGCCCTTGTGCGGCTGTTTGCGAGGCCCCGATGGTGATTTGGGTATCAAACCCGAAATAGATGCAGGCCGCCGCCATGATCCAGAGCGGGATCAGCATCGACGCGGGCGCCTCGGTCGCGGTTGCCGCGTCACCGGTGGCGGGTTTCAGATACAGCGTCTCTATCACCCGCCAGACATAGATCACCGCCAGCAGCGACGAGGCGACGATCAGCAGCGCGACGGGCCACCAGCCCTTTTCCAGCGCGGCCTGCACCAGCACCCATTTGCTGATGAAGCCGGCGGTGCCGGGCACCCCGATCAGGGAAAGCCCGCCGATGACCACGGCGGCACTGGTCCAGGGCATCGTGCGCCCGGCGCCTTCGAGTCTTGAATAGAACGAACTGCCGGTGCGCAGAACCAGCGCGCCGACCCCCATGAACAGGGCCGCCTTGGTGATCCCGTGGTTGAACAGATGCGAGATGCCGGCGGTCAGCCCGGTCTGCGTCAGGAACCCGATCCCAAGCAGGATATAGCCGATCTGGGCGATACTGGAATAGGCCAGCATACGCTTGAAATCGCTTTGGAATATCGCGATGAAACTGGCCGCGAACATGGCCAGTATCGCGAATGGGATGATGATGAATTCCAGCGTGTTGTTGGCAAAGGAAAAATCTGGCCGGAACACCGAAAACACAAAGCGCATCAGCACATAGATCGCAACCTTGGTGGCGGTTGCCGCCAGGAATGCGGTGACGGCGGATGGTGCGAATGTATAGGAATTCGGCAGCCACAGGTGCAGCGGATAGATTGCCACCTTCAGCCCGATACCGACGACGATGAAAGCGAAAGCGGAACGCACGGTGCGGTTGCTGCCCTGTTCGGCGATCCGGTCGGCGATGTCGGCCATGTTCAGCGTGCCGGTGGCCATGTACAAAAGGCCGATCCCGATGACGAAGAACGTCGCGCCGATGGTGCCCATCATCAGATAGTCGAAGGCCGCGGTCAGCGCACGCTTGTCGCGATAAGAGCCTTGCGCGATCAGGACATAGGTCGACAGGGATGAGATTTCGAGGAACACGAACACGTTGAACGCATCGCCGGTGACCGCCACCCCCAGCAGGCCCGCAAAACACAACAGATAGGCCGTGTAGAACAGCGTATGCTGGCGTTTCGGGATCTCCGCGGCGACGCTGGTGCGGGCGAAGGGCAGAACGATGGTACTGATCGCACAGACCAGCAGCAGGACAAAAGCGTTGGCCGCATCGACACGGTATTCGATGCCCAGTGGCGGGGCCCAGCCGCCAAGGTGATAGGAAATCACCTCTCCGCCCATGGTTTTCATCAGCAGGGCAAAGGCGATGACCGCCGCAATCGCGCTGCTGACAAATGCAATCGGCCAGGCCAGCGCCCGGCTGCCGATCAGCACCGTCAACGGTGCCGCGATGAACGGCACAAGGATTTGCAGCACCGGAAGGTGATCCGCAAATGTCGCGGCCGTATGCGTGACTTCGGATGCCATCTACGCGCGTCCGCCCATCGCTTCGCCGTGCAACTGGTTTTCAGCGCGGCAGATGGTGCTTTCGATCTCCAGTATTCCGGCCTCGTCGATTGTGTTGTATTCTTCGCGGATGCGCACGATCAGCGCCAGCGCCAGCGAGGTCGTGGCAATGCCGACCACGATCGCGGTCAGGATCAGCACATGCGGCAGCGGGTTGGAATAGGTCACGCCCGGATCAACCTTCATGTCTGTCGGGAAGATCGGCGCGGTGCCGCCGGTGATCTTGCCCATCGAGATGTAAAGCATGAAGACCGAGACCTGAAAGATGTTCAGCCCGACCAGCTTTTTGACCAGATTGCTGCGCGCCACCACGATATACAGGCCGGTCATCATCAGCACGATGAACAGCCAGTAGTTCAGATGGCCGACGATGAACTCCCAGGTGAATTCCTCGAACATCACCACTCCTCGTCGCTGATGACGGGCGTGCGCCCGGCAAAGGCATAATAGATCGCCACCATGACGCCGGTCACCGTGACCCCGACCCCCAGTTCCACGACAAGGATGCCGTAGTGCTGGCCATGTTCGGGGTGATGCGGGGTGAAGGCGCCGTAGTCGAGGTAGTTATAGCCCAGAAACAGGCTGACCACGCCGGTGCCGGCATAGATCAGCACGCCCAGCGCCACCAGTTTGTGCACCAGCCAGGGCGGAAATACCTGCTGGACACTGGCAAGGCTGAACACCACGCCGTAAAGGATGAACGCCACGGCCATGATCACACCCGCCTGAAAGCCGCCGCCGGGCGAATAATCGCCATGAAACTGCACGTAAAGCGCGTATAGGATGATGGTGCCGACCAGCAGTTTGGTGACGACCCGAAGGATCAGATGGTGATGCATCAGCCGCTGCCCCGCTGGTTTTCCCCGTCATCGTCCTCATCATCCTCGCGCCGCCGGCGCAGCCCGCTCAGCAGCATCAGCACGCCGACGCCCGCGGTGAAAACCACTGCGGTTTCGCCCAGTGTGTCATAGCCGCGATAGCTGGCCAAAATGCCGGTCACGACGTTGGGCACGCCGATTTCGTGCTGCGAGCGTTCCATGTATTCCGGGTAGACATGCAGCATCGCGGGGGCATCCGCCGAACCGAAGTTCGGCATGTCGAGCGTGCCGTAGAACAGCGCCGCGCCGGTGACCAGCACCACGAACAGCGGCACGACCGGCGACAGTTTCGACGGACGTTCATGGCGCGAGGTCAGCGCCAGCGTGCTGAGCATCAAGACCGTCGATATCCCCGCCCCGACGGCGGCCTCGGTAAAGGCCACATCGACCGCGTCCAGCGTCACCAGCAACAGTGCCGACAGCAGACTGAACACCCCCGACAGCATCACCACCGCGAACAGCGATGCGGTGCGCACCACGGTCAGCGCGGTGATCACAAGCATGGTGAAAAGCGTTATGGTGATGAAGGTTGCGATGGATCAGTGCCTTTCAGGATTCAAGGGTTCAGCGTTGCGGTTCGGTGCCGGTCAGCCCCGGCGCCTCTGTCGGGCGGCGGCCCGAGACAAGCGCGGCGTTGGCGACCGCGTGGGTTGCAGTGGGCCCGGTGATGAAGAGAAAGACACCGATGATGATCAGCTTGACCGTGATCAGCGTGAACCCGGCCTGCACGCACATGCCGGCCATCATCAGGATCATACCGGCGCTGTCGGTGATCGAGGCGGCATGCAGCCGCGCCCAGAAATCGCGGAACCGCCAGATGCCGAATGCACCGACGATGGTAAAGAAACCACCCGACAGGATCAGCACCCAACTGACGGTTTCGCGCAGCGCTTCGAGAAATGTCATTGTTCGCCCCCCGATTCAGCTGCCCGGTCCAGCGCGCGGGCGGTGTCGCCGATCGCCCGGTAGCGGAAGTATTTCAGGATCGCGATGGTGCCGACAAAGTTGATCAACGCGTAAAGCAGCGCGATATCAAGGAAATCAGGGCGCTCTGTCAGAAATCCGAAGACGCCGATCAAAAGCACGGTCAGCGTGCCAAAGGTGTTGGTGGCCAGCACCCGGTCATACAGCGTCGGTCCGGCAAACAGCCGCACCATGGTCAGCACCATTGCCACGAAAATCGCAATTGCGGCCACGGCGAACATCATGCGGCGGCCCCCTGCTCGGTCGCGGTCACGCGCGCGTCCATGTCGGCCAGTGCCGCGATGTCATCGTCGTGATAATTGACCGCGTGCACCAGAAAATGCTCTGATTCCGTCTCGACCGAAATCGTACCCGGCGTCAGGGTGATGGAATTGGCGAAGATCACCTGCCCGAGGTCGGTCTTCTGGCTGTAGGGCACCGCGAACAGGTGCTGGCGGGTCGCCAGTTCCCGGCTGAGGATGACCTTGGTCACCGCCCAGTTGGCCTTGGCGATCTCGACCATCAGCCAGGCCAGGTATTGCAGAAATCCCAGCGGTTTCAGCCGCAGGTCGATGCGATCGCCATCGACCGCATCCATGCGCCGTGTCACGATCAGCGCCAGCACCACAGAGGCCGCGCCGAAACCAAGGATCATGGGCTTGTACAGCCCCGACATCAGCAGCCAAAGCACAAACAGCAACAGTGCGGTTCCGGCCAGTCTCACCTTGGTACTTCCCCTGTCCGTCCCCAAAGTTGGCCTTTGGGGCATTTTTCTGATGCCGCAAACCCGTGGTATACCACAAGCGATTCTGCGCAGAATATAGAATCGAGTCGTCCCAGTGCAAGAGCACAGGGCATCTGGTTCAACCTGTCCGCATCTGCCGGCCTTACTGTAAGTGCGACGAAATCGGTGACAAGGGCCTGATCGGCGGATTGTTTCGATTTCTGATCAAATCGCCCCAAAACCGCCGCAAATGGGCGTTATCTGTTGCGCAACGGGGGGCCGACGCCCCATATAGACAGCAAAACAAGGCCAGCAGGCGCAATCGCGTGTTTGTTAGGACTTGAAAGATATGCCTGGTGTAGAAGATCAGGAAGAGTGTTGAGAAAGCAGTACCGGGGCACGCATGCTCGAATTCGAGAATGTCAGCAAGTCCTTCTGGACGGGTAAGCAGCGCAAGGTGATCCTTGATCGTGCGTCTTTCCGCGTGGAAGTCGGCAACAGCCTTGGTATTCTGGCCCCCAACGGCACTGGCAAGACCACACTGGTCAACATGATGGCCGGCCTTGAAAAGCCCGACGAGGGTGTCATCCGGCGCAGTTGCCGGGTGTCGTTTCCGCTGGGGTTCATGGGCGGCGTGGTGCAAAAGCACACCGCGCGCGAAAACTGCCGCTACATCGCGCGCCTGTACGGGCTTGATCCGGATTATATCGAAGCATTCTGCAGGTGGCTGTGCAATCTGAACGAATATTTCGAAATGCCGGTCGGCACCTACAGCGCGGGCATGAAGTCGCGGCTGAATTTCGCGCTGCTGCTGGCGCTGGAGTTTGATATCTACCTGATCGACGAAGGCATGCCCTCGACCACGGATGTCGAATTCAACAAGAAGGCAGGGTCGATCCTGCGCGAAAGGCTGGAACATTCCACCGTTGTCGTGGTCTCGCACCAGCCAAAGACACTGGAAAAATTCTGCCGCTCCGCGGCAGTGCTGCGGGACGGACAGTTCCACATGTTTGACAGCCTCGAAGAGGCGAAGGCGCTTTATGACTACGAAACCCAAAGCTAAGAAATTCCGCATCCGCCGCAGCACCTCGCTGGCCAGCGAGGCTGTGCGCCGCACTTCCGGCGATGCGGCGGGAACCGCCCGGATCGACGACCAGCCCTTCGCCCCCGGCGCCAATGATGACGGCTTTGGCAACACCCCCTACCCCGGCGCCGCCGCCGAGACCCTCAGCGACCCCGACGATGTTGCCTCTGAAAACGCCATCGCCGAAATCCGCAAGGAAGGGCTGACCGGGCGGCAATTGCGCATGGCGCGGCGGGTTGCGCAAAAGAACGGGCTGGCCCCGACGTCAGATTTCGACGCCGTGCGCCTGCTGCGAAAGCAGGGCATCGATCCGTTCAAACGCTCCAACATGCTGCAACTGGTCGTGCCCGATGCCGAGGGCAAGGGCGACGCCGCCCAAAGCGTGCCCAGGACCGTGCCCAAGCCACAGCTTCCGTCGACCGAGGTTCTGGCCGAGGATCACCGCGCCCGCGAAATCATCCGGATGCAGCGCGACATCGTGCGCCGCCGCCGCCGCAAGTTGATTCAGCTGTTTTCGCGGCTGGCCTTCTTCGTGCTGCTGCCGACGTTTCTGACCGGATATTACTACTTTGCCATCGCCACGCCGATGTACGCCACGAAGTCCGAATTCGTGATCCAGCAGGCCCAGCCCAGCATGGGCGGCGCCGGCAGCGGGCTGGCCAGCATGTTCTCGGGCACCAGCATTGCGACATCGCAGGACAGCATCACCGTACAAGGCTATCTCGGCTCGCTCGAAGCGATGCTGCGGCTGGAGGAAGACCTGGGTTTTGTCAGCCATTTCAGCCAGCCCGAGATTGACCCGCTGCAGCGGCTGGATCCAGATGCGAGCAAGGAAAAGGCCTATAAGGTATTCAAGAAAAACGTAAAAATAAGCTATGACCCCACCGAGGGCGTCATCAAGATGGAAGTGGTCGCCGCCGATCCAGAGGTCAGCCGGCAGTTTTCCGAACGCCTGATCCACTATGCAGAAGAGCAGGTCGACAACCTGACCCAGCGGCTTCGCGCCGACCAGATGCAGGGCGCGCTCGAAAGCTTTGATCTGGCAGAGGCCAAGATGCTGGCGGCGCAACAGCGCGTACTGGAATTGCAGGAACGCGTCGGCGTGCTGGACCCGGTCAGCGAATCGCAGGCGCTGATGACGCAAGTGGCGAATTTCGAGACCCAGCTGGCCGAAAAACGCCTGACATTACAGCAGTTGCTGGACAACCAGCGCCCGAACCGGGCCCGCGTCGATGGCACCCAGGGCGATATCCGGCGGCTGGAATCCCTGATCGCGCAACTGCGTTCGCAGCTTACGGTCAGCGGATCGAACACCTCGTCGCTGGCGCGTGTCTCTGGCGAATTGCGGCTGGCGGAAACCGACCTTCAGACCCGGCAGTTGCTGATGACGCAGGCGCTGCAACAGGTCGAAACCGCACGGATCGAGGCCAACCGCCAGACCCGCTATCTGGAAACCGGCGTCAACCCGATCGCGCCGGATACCGCCGCCTATCCCCGCGCTTTCGAAAACACGATCCTGGCATTTCTGATCTTCGGCGGCATCTACTTGATGATTTCGCTGACCGCCTCGATCCTGCGCGAACAGGTGTCTGCCTGACATGAAGGAAGTCGCCATCGCAGACCTGCGGGTCGGAAACGATCTGCCGCTGACGGTCATCGCCGGGCCATGCCAGCTGGAAAGCTCCGATCACGCCCAGATGATCGCCGGCACAATGGCAGAAGCCTGCGCCAATGTCGGCGCGGGCTATATATTCAAGGCGTCTTTTGACAAGGCCAATCGGACCTCTGCCAGCGGCAAACGCGGCCCCGGCATCGATGCCGGGCTAAAGATACTTTCGGATCTGGGCACCGCGCTGAATGTGCCGGTCCTGACCGATGTGCACCTGCCCGACCAATGTGCCCCTGCGGCGCTGGCCGTGGACGTGCTGCAGATCCCGGCCTTCCTGTGCCGGCAAACCGATCTGCTGGTTGCCGCGGGCGAAAGCGGCGCTGTGGTGAACGTCAAGAAGGGCCAGTTCCTGGCGCCCTGGGACATGGCCAATGTCGTGGCCAAGCTGCAATCCACCGGCAACGACCGCATCCTGCTGACCGAACGCGGCACCAGCTTTGGCTACAATACGCTGGTCGCGGACATGCGAAGCCTGCCGCAACTGGCCGCCACCGGTTACCCGGTGGTGATGGACGCCACCCATTCGGTGCAGCAACCCGGCGGTTTGGGCGGCTCAAGCGGTGGCCAGCGCGAATTCGCGCCGCTGATGGCGCGGTGCGCGGTATCGGCCGGAATCGCTGCCGTGTTCATAGAGACGCACGAGGACCCGGATCGCGCACCGTCCGACGGGCCAAACATGATTCCGCTGGGCCAGATGCCGGCCCTGATCGCCGATCTCATGCGCTACGACAAGCTCGCCAAGGCCTCACCCATCCGGGTTTAGCGAGCGAACCTCGAAATATCGCTCTTTTTTTGCCAAGGAGGGACTTGAAGCACCCGCTTGAGCCGCGTAATTAGCGCGAACCGTTGGGGTGTAGCCAAGTGGTAAGGCAGCAGTTTTTGGTACTGTGTATCGTAGGTTCGAATCCTACCACCCCAGCCACGCACTTCGCCGATTTCAGACACCGAGAGGTTGCCGCGCAGTAGTGGCGTGTTTTCGGGGGCTTAGCGTGCGGGGTTTCCGTGTGAGACGCGAACCGGGGCGCAATACGCGCCGATTCCCGGCACAAGTCTCAGTTCGCGATTCCGGCGGTACGAGTTTGGATAAATGTCGGTAGGTATTGCCTCAGAGCGCGGCGAACTGCTCGTACTGATCTGACCAGACAGCGGGGAAGCCCGTCTTGATCAGGTAATCCGTGGTGAGGCCATCGCGCTGTTCACCCGAGGTGATGGCATCCACGACTCCTGGTGCCAACAATGCCAGATCAACGACATCCTGAACCCGGCGTTTAGAGGTGCCTTCGGCTTGTGCAATTTCGGTGAACGTTTCGCCGTCGATGATCAGACCCAGCCAGCGGCGCGCCTTCACGATGTTCTGTACCAACGTGGGATCGACCTCCGGTGGAGCATCGCCCAGATGCAGTTTCAACTCGACGCCGCGCCGGCGCATCTGGAATGGAGCTTCAATCATGAGACCTCCCGGCTTGACCTGATCGGACCGGCAATCAGTCTTTTGAGCCAGAGCACGTTGCTCCAGCAGTACCGTCAGCGAGCCTGGCCGCAGATCAACGCGTTCGATCAGAGACAGGTATTCAGCTGCATTTCTGCGGGCGCCCAGCTTCTCCGTCGCCGAAACGATCTCTGCCGCTGACATGTTTTGCGTTATCGAAGCAGCCGCATCAGAGCGGGTCAGGTACCGGACCACAAGATCGGCCAGCAACCCTTCAACCTGTTCCGCAGGCAACCGCCAGGCATCCGGGTGCTTCCTGCTACGATCCGTCACTAATCTGCGGGAGATGTAATAGCGCAGGCGCTTGCCGTTCTTGCGACTGTGGCTGGGTGTCAGACGATCTCCGGTTTCGTCAAAGAGCCTGCCAGCCAGTGGCGATCTGGTTGCTTTTCGGCTGGTGCCGCGTGCCTTTGCTGCTCCGCCTTCCAGCATCTTCTGAACCTGATCCCACACCGCCGGATCAATGATCGCAGGGTGCTGCCCCTCATAGACCTGACCCTTGTGCCGGATCCGCCCGGCATAGATTGGGTTGATCATGATGTGATGGATGTGCCCCCGGTCGAAGGGTTTTCCTCCTGACACGCGACCGCCCGCACGTTCGCGGCGGCGAGATCTGAGGCGGAGATCCCCTGCGCGTTCCTTCACTTCGCGGATTGTGCCATGTTCCAGATAGAGCTCATACAGCTTCCTGATCGTTTCGGCCTCACCTTCATCAATTTTCAACGTCCGGCCATCCGCCTGGTAGCCAAGTGGAACATTCCCACCCATCCACAATCCCTTGCGCTTCGAAGCCGCAATCTTATCCCGGATACGCTCGGCCGTTACTTCACGCTCGAACTGGGCAAAGCTCAGAAGTACGTTGAGCGTCAGCCGCCCCATGCTCGTCGCCGTGTTGAAGCTCTGCGTGACCGAGACAAAAGAGGCTTCCGCCGCATCCAGCCGTTCCACCAGTTTGGCGAAGTCGGCAAGGGAGCGGGTCAGTCTGTCGATTTTGTAGACCACGATCTGATCGACGCGCTTCTCATCCACCGCGTGCATCAGTTGCTGCAACGCCGGGCGGTCGAGATGACCGCCCGATATCCCGCCATCATCATAGCGATCCGGCAGCAGCTTCCAGCCTTCGTGCTTCTGGCTGGCGATATAGGCCTCGCAGGCCTCACGCTGTGCATCGAGCGAATTGAAGTCCTGTTCCAACCCGTCTTCAGAGCTTTTGCGGGTGTAGATGGCGCAGCGGATCTGACGCATCAGTTCACTCCGAAAAAACGAGGCCCGGACCAGTGGGCCCCGGTGATGTGTCGGGCAATGGCCGACAGGGACCGCCAGGTTTTTCCGTCCATGACATAGCCGCCATCGACCACCTCGACCTGCCAGGTGCGCCCGTTCCATTCCCGCACCAGATGTGATCCTGGCTTTGCCCTGGCGGGCGGAGCCTTGCCGGAGGCGATCTGTTTGATGCGGCGCTCGGTCTTTGCTGACAGCCCGCCCAGGATCCGCGTCTGCACCTCCCAGATCAGCACCCGCCGCATGAACTGCGGTGAGAGGTATTTGGGCGGTGAGCGTCCGAATATCTCCCGCCAGCGCGCCAGGCACCCGGCGCGCTCCATCCCACTGATCTGGAATATCGACAGATCAAGCTCACCGGCGCGTTCAGCATTCATAGGGAGCGGCCCACTTCGAGGATCCGGTAGACAGACCCTTTGCCTGAGTCGTCGCGCTCAATTGGATGCCCGGCTTTGCGCAGTGCCGAGATTGCAGCCCTTGCCGTGTGCGGCTGCCAGCCGAACGCCTTCTGGATCTGTGCGATCGTGGCGCCGGATTTGCGCGTCAGGAGCTTGTTCAGCTGCTCGCGGCGTGTTGTCTTCCTGGCCGGTTTGAAACCGGCGTTCGCTGCACGCGAACTGGTCATATCAGTCATCGTTTTCTCCACTCTGCAGACGAAGGCCGATCCCCCGCCTTGTACTGAGTGGAGCCCGGCGATCCCGGGCGATAACTGCTATTTCAGTACCGCGTCCTGAGGAGCGGAAGTCCAGTCATTTCTGGGAAAAGGGCGTATTCTGTTGAAAAACTCTGATTTCACGCCAAGTTGTGGAATTCTTGAACGATACAGGACCCCTAGTAGTTTTGATCGTGGGGGTCGGCCAAATTTGCCTTTCGCCTCTGACCGCGCACCACACGAGCTCCTGCAGCGCTTCTGATCGAGATGTCAGTTCCAGCTCAATTTTGGCAGAAAACTGTGGCCCGACGATATCCGAGTTTTTCAACAGAATTGGGCGGA
>JAJDOB010000257.1 GCA_022340385.1 Rhodobacter sp. | reverse complement strand
CGGCAGGATCGCCGCACCAAGGCGCGCACGCCGATCTCTGCCAAGATGGTCGCGAACATGATCGTTGGCGCCGGGATCGAGCGGGTGCTGACGATGGATCTGCACGCCGCCCAGATACAGGGGTTCTTCGACATTCCGGTCGACAACCTTTACGCCTCGCCCGTGTTCGCGCTGGATATAGAGCATCAGTTCAAAGGCAGGTTGCAGGACGTTACGGTTGTGTCGCCGGATGTCGGCGGCGTGGCGCGGGCGCGCGAACTGGCCAAGCGGATCGGCTGTGCACTGGCCATCGTCGACAAACGCCGCGAGAAGCCCGGCGAAATTGCCGAGATGACCGTGATCGGCGACGTGATGGGCAAGACCTGCATCATTGTCGATGACATCGTCGATACCGCCGGAACCCTGTGCAAGGCCGCCGAGGTACTGGTCGAAAACGGCGCCAAGGAAGTGCATTCCTATATCACCCACGGCGTGCTGTCGGGGCCGGCGATTGAACGTGTGACAAAATCGGTGATGAAAAGCCTGGTGATCGCCGACACGATCGAGCCGACAGAGGCAACGCGCAACGCCAAGAACATTCGCATCGTGCCCACCGCGCCGATATTCGCGCAGGCGATCCTGAACATCTGGAACGGAACATCGGTTTCGTCGCTGTTCGAGACAGACACGCTGAGCCCGATTTACGAGGGTACATACACCCGGATCTAGCGGTGGCGCCAAATTCCATGGTGCGGAGTTTCGCCGTGGTATTCTGAACCGGTCTGGCCTGAACGCCGGGCCAGACCAATGCGCTGGTCCGTTGGTCCTGAACAGCCGCCCTTATCGGTTGACCCGCATGACATTGGTTGTCGCATGAAACCGGGTGAACAGACGGTGCGGGCGGCGAAGGGTCTCATAATCGTCGTCGTCGATAATGCTGCCTTCGCATTTTCCGTTCGTACATTCGACAATGGTGTCCGAACCGGGATTGTTCACGACGCAGCGATATGTCCCGTTCTCTTCCTCTGTCCATACACCGCCCGAGCGTTTGCATTTGGCCTTCAGTTCGGACTTGGTGATACTGATATTCGGGTTGTTAATCTCGGCCTTGGCGCTGTTAACAGGCGCAATGATCATGGTTGCCGAGAGGATGGCAGCGGTCAGGGAGAGTGATTTTCCAAAATTGATCGACATTATTTTTTCCTATTCGGACTTGGGTTGGTGGATACCCGTTTGCGGGTTCGAGCCGGAAGCCCGATAACCGTCAGTCACACAAACCCGCCGCGTTATCCTATTCCGACGGCTTGTTATCGGATAACCGCGGGGTCCGAATCCGGTCAGGGTGCCTTGGGGGAAAAGCACCGGAAACCTGCTTGCCCGCGCTTTGCCGGAAACCGATTTACAAAAGAAATCCTAGGAGATTCCCTGTTGGCGTGCGCATGCTGCCGAATGGCTGGACAATCGGGCCATGTCCGGCTGGCAAAGGATTTGGCAATGAACCTACTGAAAATATCATCTATTCTTGGGGCCCTGATGCTGACGTTGGCGCAATCTGCCGTTGCGCAGACAAGCTATGTGATGACGTGTCGTTCTGGCGGTAACATGCAGGCGACGGCGGGCGTGCGTGGCACAAGCCCCTATGTCTATGTCGAGATCAGGTTCAAACGTGGCACAGCAGGAGCAGCGGTCAAAGCGCCGTCTGCCGGAGAATGCACATGGATCGACCGGGCCGTCGGTGCTGGGGAACCTGCGACCATATTGTTTGTCGACAGTTCCACCGGATCGACAAGCACGTTCTGCAAAGCCGGTGATTGCCGTGTCTCGACCACGTCGCAAGGCGTCTCGAAACTGATGAACCTGGTCAAGAATGCCCAGACATTCCAGGTGCATGTGTACAATAATGGCGCAGGCCAGATGCGGGTCACCAGGATCGGGCCGTAACACCGAACGCTCAGTACAGATCCCATTCGTCTTCGTGCCGCAACTCTCCCACCGCGAACCAGTCTGCGCGGATGCGCGCCACGCGCGTGTCACCCCAGGTGCGGAACACGATATCAAAGCCTTTTTCGGTGATCTTCTCGGCGGTGATATCGGCGCGTTGGTTGGAATTCTGATCCATATCCCACATTGAAATGGTGACATGCACCGCCGGCGGGGTCTTGAACGGCTCGCCGAATTTCACCTTCTTGCGGTGCAGGCGCGCGCCGTCGCCTGTCCACATCTTTCCGTCATGCTCGAAATCGGAAAAGAGCACCTGCGACCCCTGGTCGACGCCAACAAGATGGTTTTGTATGCGCATCATCGAGAAAAACTGTGACGGCTGGCTTGAAGACTGTCCAGATCAACTTTTGGCCAGCAGGCTGATCAAAGTGAAAACAGCCGCCGCTTTCCGCGACGGCTGTTCCAGAATAGCGCCTCTGCCGGTGCCGGTCAGACGCCGAGTTCGACCCGCAGCGCCGCCAGATCGGCGGCGCTCTTGGCTGTGGTGTCCAGCATTTCCGGCGTTGTCTGATCCACGGTGAATTCAGCGGCCAGCGCGTCCATGAATTCGGCAGTGACATCGCCCCGCGGCATCGCCTGTTCGGCCAGAACCGACAAGCTGGTCGCAGTCACTTCGGCGAAGCCGCCCGACACCACGAATTCCTGATCGCCATCCGGCCCCTTGGCGCGGACGATACCGGGCCGCAGCGTTGTGATGACCGGCATGTGATCGGGCATTGCCGTCATGTCGCCCTCGGACCCGGGAATCAGAACCTCGCTGGCCGCAAAAGAGGCCAGCTTGCGTTCGGGACTTACCAGATCGAATTGCATCGTATCGGCCATGTTGGCTCCTTTAAGCCGCGTCTGCGGCCATACGTTCGGCTTTTGCGATCACTTCGTCGATGTCGCCGACCATGTAGAATGCGCCCTCGGGCAGGTGGTCGAATTCACCGGCGACAACGCGTCTGAAGCTGTCGATGGTCTTTTCCAGCGGCACCTGAACCCCGTCGGATCCGGTGAACACCTTGGCAACGTCGAAGGGCTGGCTGAGGAAACGCTCGATCTTGCGGGCGCGGGCAACGGCAAGTTTGTCGTCTTCGCTCAGTTCGTCCATGCCGAGAATGGCGATGATGTCCTGTAGCGACTTGTAGCGCTGAAGCACCTGCTGCACGTCGGTGGCAACCTTGTAATGCTCTTCGCCGATGATCAACGGGTCCAGCAGACGCGACGTGGAACCAAGCGGGTCCACAGCCGGGTAGATGCCTTTTTCCGAGATCGCGCGATCCAGAACCGTTGTCGCGTCGAGGTGCGCAAAGGACGTCGCCGGTGCGGGGTCGGTCAAGTCGTCGGCGGGCACATACACGGCCTGCACCGAGGTGATCGAACCGGATTTGGTTGACGAAATCCGTTCCTGCATCGCGCCCATGTCGGTGGCCAGTGTCGGCTGGTAGCCCACGGCGGACGGGATACGACCCAAAAGCGCCGAAACTTCGGAACCGGCCTGTGTAAAGCGGAAGATGTTGTCGACGAAGAACAGAACGTCGGATCCGGTGTCATCGCGGAACTGCTCGGCCAGGGTAAGGCCGGACAGCGCAACGCGCATACGTGCCCCCGGAGGCTCGTTCATCTGGCCATAAACCAGAGCGATTTTCGATTCCGACAGGTTGTCGGGAACGATCACGCCGGATTCGATCATCTCGTGGTAAAGGTCGTTGCCCTCGCGCGTCCGCTCGCCGACACCGGCGAACACCGACACACCAGAGTGCACCTTGGCGATGTTGTTGATCAGTTCCATGATCAGAACCGTCTTGCCCACACCGGCACCGCCGAACAGGCCGATCTTGCCGCCCTTGGTATAGGGTGCCAGCAGGTCAATCACCTTGATCCCGGTCGTCAGGATTTCGGTTTCGGTCGACTGTTCGGCGAAGGACGGCGCATCGCCGTGGATCGCGCGGCGTTCGGTCGATTCAACCGGGCCCTTTTCATCGACAGGCTCGCCCACGACGTTCAGGATGCGGCCCAGGGTCGCGTTGCCGACCGGCACCGAGATCGGCGCGTCAAGGTCGGTCACGATCTGCCCACGCACCAGGCCTTCGGAACTGTCCATGGCGATGGTGCGCACGGTGTTTTCGCCCAGGTGCTGCGCAACTTCGAGAATCAGCCGGTTGCCGTGGTTATCGGTTTCCAGTGCGTTCAGAATTTGCGGCAGGTGGTCGTCGAACTGTACGTCGACGACGGCGCCAATCACTTGAGTGATTTTGCCTTTAGCATTTGCCATATCGTTTCTCCGGTTTCTTAAAGCGCCTCGGCGCCCGAAATAATTTCAATCAGCTCGTTGGTGATCACGGCCTGACGCGAACGGTTGTACTGGATGGTCAGCTTTTCGATCATCTCGCCCGCGTTGCGTGTCGCGTTGTCCATGGCGCTCATCCGCGCGCCCTGTTCGGATGCACCGTTTTCCAGCAGCCCGGCGAAGATTTGCGTTGCCACGCCGCGCGGCAGCAGTTCACGCAGAATCCCCTCTTCGCTGGGTTCGTATTCGTAAAAGTCCGACACTTCGACGCCGTCTTCCAGTTCGAACGCCGCCGGGATCACCTGTACTGCGGTCGGGATCTGACTGATCACCGACTGGAAGGTGTTGTAGAAAATCGTCGCCACGTCGAATTCGCCCGCATCGAAGCGCGTCAGAATGATCTGTGCGATGTCGCGTGCATTGGCGTAGCCCAGTCGCTTGACCTCGGACATGTCGACATGCTCGATCATCAGCGAACCATAGTCACGGCGCAGCTGTTCACGGCCTTTCTTGCCGACGGTCAGGATTTTCACCGTCTTGCCTTCGGCCAGCAGTTTCTGCGCCCGGGCGCGGACCAGCCGCACGATGGTAGAGTTGAAACCGCCGCACAATCCGCGCTCTGACGTCATCACCACAAGCAGTTGGGTCTGATTGCTGCCGGTGCCGGTCAACAGCGTCGGCCCCTGCCCGCTGGCCGCTGCCGATGCCGTCAACCCGCCCATCACGGCATTGAACCGCTCGGTATAGGGGCGCGCAGCCTCGGCGGCATCCTGCGCCCGGCGCAGTTTTGCGGCCGCGACCATCTGCATGGCCTTGGTGATCTTGCGGGTCGACTTGACCGACGCGATCCGGTTCTTCAGGTCCTTAAGGTTTGGCATGTATCCAATCCCACCTTTCGGCCAGCTTTACGAGAAATCGGTGGCAAATTCGTCCAGCGCGGCGCGAATCTTGTCTTCCAGCTCATCCTTGACCTTGCGGTCGTTGTCGGTGATGTCAGCCAGAAGATCAGCGTGCTTGCTGCGCAGATGGTTCAGCAATGCGGCCTCGAACCGGCCCACATCCTTGACACCCACCTTGTCCAGATAGCCCTTGGTGCCCGCAAAGATAACGCAGACGATTTCGGCGTTGGTCAGCGGCGAATACTGGGGCTGTTTCATCAGTTCGGTCAGGCGTGCGCCCCGGGCCAGCAGCTGCTGGGTCGCGGCATCCAGATCGGACCCGAACTGTGCAAAAGCCGCCATTTCGCGGTACTGCGCCAGCGACAGTTTCACCGGACCGGCAACCGAAGACATCGCCTTGGTCTGCGCGCTTGACCCCACGCGCGACACTGACAGGCCGGTGTTCACGGCCGGTCGAATGCCCTGATAGAACAGTTCGGTCTCAAGGAAGATCTGGCCGTCGGTGATCGAGATCACGTTGGTCGGAATAAAGGCCGACACGTCGCCGCCCTGGGTTTCGATGATCGGCAGCGCGGTCAGCGAACCGGCGCCGTTGTCCTCGTTCAGCTTGGCCGAACGCTCCAGCAGGCGCGAGTGCAGGTAGAAAACGTCGCCCGGATAGGCCTCGCGCCCCGGCGGGCGGCGCAGCAGCAGCGACATCTGGCGATAGGACACGGCCTGCTTGGAAAGGTCATCATAGATGATCAGTGCATGGCGGCCGTTGTCGCGAAAGAATTCCGCCATCGAGGTGGCGGCGTAGGGTGCCAGGAACTGCAGTGGCGCCGGGTCGGATGCGGTTGCGGCAACGATGATCGAATAGTCGATGGCACCGGTTTCTTCCAGCTTCTTCACCAACTGCGCCACGGTCGAGCGCTTTTGCCCGATGGCCACGTAGATGCAGTAAAGCTTCTTGCTTTCGTCGTCGCCCGCGGCCTCGTTGTAGGACTTCTGGTTCAGGATCGCGTCCAGCGCCACGGCGGTCTTGCCGGTCTGGCGGTCGCCGATGATCAGCTCTCGCTGGCCACGGCCGATCGGGATCATCGCGTCGACCGATTTCAGCCCTGTGGCCATCGGCTCATGCACCGATTTGCGCGGGATGATACCGGGGGCCTTCACGTCTGCGACGCGGCGCTCTGTCGTATTGATCGGGCCCTTGCCGTCAATCGGGTTGCCCAGTCCGTCCACGACCCGGCCCAGCAATGCGTCGCCCACCGGCACGTCAACGATCGCGTTTGTGCGCTTGACGGTATCGCCTTCCTTGATGTTCCGGTCAGAGCCGAAGATCACGACGCCGACGTTGTCGCTTTCAAGGTTCAGCGCCATCCCGCGGATGCCACCGGGGAATTCCACCATTTCGCCGGCCTGAACATTGTCCAGCCCATGCACACGAGCGATCCCGTCGCCGACGCTGAGCACGCGGCCCACCTCGTCGACATTCGCCTCCTGACCAAAGTTCTTGATCTGCTCCTTAAGGATCGCAGAAATTTCCGCAGCTTGGATCGCCATCTATCCGGCCTCTTTCATTGCATTCTGGAGGTTCTTGAGCTTCGAGGAGACCGACGTGTCGATCATCTTCGAACCCACCTTGACTACTAGGCCGCCGATAAGACTTTCATCGACAGACAGTTTGATCTTTACATCCTTGCCCATGGACGCCTTCAGCGTTTTGGCAAGCTTGTCCTGTTGCGCTTTCGTCAGCTCTTTTGCGGCCGTGACGTCAGCAGTGATTTCGCCTTTTTCCTCGGCAACCAGCGTGCGCAGGCGCGCCACCAGTTGGGGCAGCACGAACAGCCGCCGCTTGGCGGCCATCAGGCCCAACAGGTTTGCGGTGTTGGCCGACAGGTCCATTTTCTTGGCAATCGCCCGGATCGCGCCGCTTTGCGCGTCGCGGGTGTAGACCGGGCTGTTGATCAGGTCCCGAAAATCGGCGCTATCGGCCAGAACGCCCTCAAGCGCATCGACATCGCTTTCGATGGACGCAATCGATTTGCCGTCACGGGCCAGCTCAAAAATGGCGGTGGCATAACGTGCGGCAATGCCGGTGGAGATTGATGCTGTCTCGGACAATGTCCGTCCTTCCGCTGTCTGAAGCCCCGGGATGACCGCGTGAAACGGTCAGGGCAGCATGAAAGGCGTGCACCTTCGCGCACGCCTCAAATCTGCGTCGGTCTAGCAGAGGAAATTTCAGCCCGCAACCGCCTTGAACGACATGTGGATATCTTGGACATGAACGATTTCAAAGCGTTAGTTGTGGGTGCGACCGATTGCACCATATTTAGTTGCCACCAAGCCATCGGAATTGCCCGGTTTCTTGCGGGCCGGCAAAAGGTTCGCCGGAAGTCAAAAAGGGATTCTGCGACTTGTGGCAGCGGCTATTGGGGTGGGCCGGCAGGGGACACCGCCCCAGAGCCGGGCCGGATTGCATGAGGCGCCGTCATTATGAAACCGGGAAAATCGCCGGGACGCGCGATCCGGGGCGCCGCGATTCAGACGCCGTTGCAATACCTGGCCTTGCGCCCCGGAAATATTCAGTCAGCCAAGACCGAGAACATCCATCATGTCATATTCGCCGGGCTTCTGGTTCTGCCCCCAAAGTGCGGCTTTCAGCGCGCCCTTGGCAAACAGGCTGCGATCGCTTGCGATGTGGCGCAATATGATGCGCTCTCCGGCGCCGGCAAACAGCACGTCATGCTCGCCGATGATATCGCCTCCGCGGATCGCGCTGAACCCGATGTCGCCCCGGCGCCGCACACCGGTGATGCCGTCACGGCCCCGGTCCGAAACATCGTCCAGACGGACGCCGCGCCCTTCCGCCGCCGCCTGCCCCAGCATCAGCGCGGTGCCAGAGGGCGCATCGACTTTCTGGGCGTGATGCGATTCGACGATTTCGATATCGAAATCCTCGTCCAGCGCCGCAGCCACCATCCGGGTCAGTTTCACCAGCAGGTTGACCCCCAGGCTCATGTTGCCGGCGCGCACGATCACTGCATGCCGCGCCGCCGCCGAGATCGCCTGCAGATCCGCCTCGTCAAGCCCCGTGGTGCCGATCACATGCACCGCGCGTGCCTGCGCGGCGATACCGGCAAACTGCACGGTCGCGGCGGGCGCAGTGAAATCCAGCACGGCTTGCGCCTTGGCAAAGGCTTCCAGCGGATCATCGGTCACGCAAAGCCCGACCGGCGCAGTTCCCATCGCCGTGCCCAGATCCTGGCCAATCCAGTCATGTCCGGCCTGTTCCACCACTCCGACAAGTCGCGCCTTGTCCGAAGCCAGCACCACGCGCGCCAGCATCTGCCCCATGCGGCCCGACGCCCCGGTGATCACGATACCCGGCAACTCGGTCATGTGTTCTCTCCTTAATCAGTTGCCCTGCCTTAGCGCCCCCGGCCAGCCTTGGCAAAGCCCCGGTTGCAGCGACGCGCAATCGGGAATAGATCACCGGCCATGGTCAGGCAAAGTCAATCCACGGGCGCGGGCCCTTCGCAACGGCAATTGCGCGTCGGAGAGTTGATCCGCCGCACCCTCTCGGACGTGCTGAACCGGGGCGACATCCACGACCCCGACCTCAATCGCATGTCGATCACCGTGGGCGAGGTGCGCATGTCCACCGATCTGCGCGTTGCGACAGCCTTCGTGTTGCCGCTGGGCGGTCAGGGCCGCGAGCAGGCGCTGACGGCACTGCGAACCAACCGTGGCGAATTGCGTCGCGCCGTCAACAAGGGCCTGACCCTGAAATTCTCTCCGGAACTGCGGTTTGCCATCGACGAGACGTTTGACCAGATGGATGAAACCCGCCGTCTGCTGGCCGATGAACATGTGCGCCGGGACCTTGACGACTGATGCGCTGGATTGCGGCCTGGCTTTTCCTGGCGGTCCCGGCGATGGCCGTCACCTGCGAAGACGTCACATTTCGCGACCAAAGCTTTACCGCCTGCCGCGTCGATGCCCGCATTGAGGCGCTGCGCCTGTTTCACACTGACCGCAACGGCGAGATCTATGGCAGTTTCGATGCGGTCGAGGGCGCGCCTGACGTTGAAACCCTGAGCTTTGCGATGAATGCGGGCATGTTTCACGAAGATCGTTCCCCGGTCGGTCTTTACATCGAAAACGGCAAACTCGTCCGCGACATCGTCACCCGCGAGGGTCCGGGCAATTTCGGCCTGTTGCCGAACGGCCTGCTGTGCATCACCGACACCAGCGCCCGTGTCATCGAATCACTGCGCTATGTTGCCGAACAGCCCGATTGCCGCGATGCCACGCAATCCGGCCCGATGCTGGTCATCGACGGCGCGCTGCATCCGCGTTTTCTGCCCGACGGCACCTCGCGGCTGATCCGCAACGGCGTCGGCACCAGTGACGACTACGGCATCGCGGTCTTCGTGATCTCGAATGAACCGGTGTCATTCCATGAATTCGCCAGTTTCTTCCGCGATCATCTGGGCCTCAATCAGGCGCTTTATCTCGACGGCAATGTCAGCCGCCTGTACGCCCCGCAACTGGGGCGTTCCGACTTCGGCATGCAGCTTGGGCCGATCGTCGGGGTGATTGACTAGGCCGATGGCCGCCGCTAGCAGGCGCGCAATCGAACAGGGGACAAGATGGCACGCAAACGCAAGGGGCGCGATATTTCCGGCTGGCTGGTCGTGGACAAGCCCGCCGGGCTGACCTCGACCGCCGTGGTCAACAAGGTGCGCTGGGCCTATGACGCGCAGAAGGCCGGGCACGCGGGCACGCTTGACCCCGACGCCACCGGCGTTCTGGCCATCGCGCTGGGCGAGGCCACCAAGACCGTGCCCTACATCACCGACGCGCTGAAGGCCTATCGCTTCACGATCCGGCTGGGCCAGTCCACCAACACCGACGATGCCGAGGGCGAGGTGATCGCCACTTCGGAAATTCGTCCGTCGGATGCCGAAATTCGCGCGGCTTTGCCGGCCTTCACCGGCGATATCCTGCAGGTGCCGCCGCAGTTTTCAGCCGTCAAGATCGACGGCGAACGTGCCTACAAGCGCGCCCGCGCCGGCGAGGAAATGGAACTGGCCGCGCGACCGTTGTTCGTTGACGAACTGGCGCTCGTGGAACGTCCGGATACCGACACCGCGGTGCTGGAGATGGTCTGTGGCAAGGGCGGCTACGTGCGTTCGGTCGCGCGCGACCTGGGTGCGGTGCTGGGCTGTCACGCCCATGTCACCACGTTGCGCCGGGTCTGGTCGGGGCCGTTCGAGGTCGACGACGCGGTGACGCTGGACATGATCGAGGCGCAGGCCAAAACCGCCGGGCTCGACGCCTATCTGCGCCCGCTTGAACAGGGACTTGCCGACCTGCCCGAACTGCGCTGTACCGCCGAAAGTGCCGCGCGCCTGCGCAATGGCAACCCCGGCATGGTCCTGACGTCCGAGGCCGAATATGGCGACGAGGCCTGGGCTTCGCTGGATGGTCATGCGGTGGCGGTGGGGATCTACCGTTCCGGTGAATTGCACCCCAGCCGCGTGTTCAACACATGATGAACCCCGTCGCGACGCGCAACATGTGGCGCATTTCGATGCGGCGCTGACGGGATGATTACCCGCCACCACCAGAAGGGTGACGCGCATTCCACCGCGGTTTATTCGGATTGCGAGAAATATCGCTATCTGCTGACGCGGGTCTGGCAGCCCACCGGGCGCAGGGCGCTGTTCATCATGCTGAACCCATCGACCGCGACCGAGGTGCAGAATGATCCGACGGTCGAGCGCTGCGAACGCCGGGCGCGCGCGCTTGGGTTCGGGGCGTTTCGCGTCACCAACATCTTCGCCTGGCGAGACACTGACCCCAAGGCGATGCGCGCGGCACCCGACCCGGTCGGCCCCGGCAATGACGCCGCGATTCGCGAAAGCTGTGCCTGGGCCGATCAGATCATCTGCGCCTGGGGGACGCACGGCGCACATCTGGATCGTGGCGCGCAGGTCACCAGGCTGCTGCATGGCACGCGACTGCCGCTTTTTCACCTTGGCCTGTCAAAGGCCGGGCACCCCAAACACCCGCTGTACATCAGTTATTCCGAACAGCCGGTCAGATGGGAACCGTTCGATCCCTAGCGGAACACGTCCGGCCGCAACTCGGCATGGACATCCGCAGCCGTGGCTTCCGGTGCGCCGCGCAGGATCGCGACCAGATCGCCGTTGACGATCACGATGCCGTCGGCACCGTCGCCAGAGGGCAGCACCAGAACCTCCGGCTCGGTCGTCTCGCTGATCTGGGGGTTCAGCGAGACGCGCAGAAAATCCTCGCCCACAACGAAATCATTGACATCGGCCACGCCGCCCGCATCAGCGCCGCCCTGGTAAAGCCAGAACAGATCATTGCTTTCCTCGGGCGCAGCACCGCCGTCATGATCGGAGCCCGGCATGTCGTCGGCATCTTCCATGGCCGGCGCCGCTGCGTCGGCGGCAACGTCCGATATGTCCCCGGCCGCGCCACCATCGGGCGCGGCGGCACCCGCGGATTGCCCCGCGCTGTCTGACACCGCGGTTCCGTCTCCGGCCCCTTGCCCGGCCTGACCCTCGCCGCCCGGCCCCGGCAAGCCATTCGGATCCGCACCGGCGTCAGCATCCTGAAACTCTGCTTCCGGGTCGACCGGATCGAGTACCTCGTCAATTTCCGGATCGCCACCCTCCGATCCCGGGTCGTCGGGCATGTCGGGATCGACCGGATCGACCACCGTCGTCGGATCGACCCCGGCGTCGCCGCCATCATCGGGAGTGTCGGGGTTGTCCGGATCGATCGGATCAACCACCTCGCCGATCACCTCGCCGATCACCGTCGTCACGTTCAGGCTGGCGGCGGCATCGCCCAGCGACATCTCGAACGGCTCGCCCGTATCCTCATCGGTCATGCGCAGCATGATGTCGCCCAGCGGCACTTCGGACAGACCGGCAAACGAGATCGTCGTGGTCGCGCCCTGCCCGACCGCGAAGGAAACCGTCGCCGCCTGTTCGGTGATGCCGGTGTCATAGGTCACGTCGCCCTGCACTGTGGTCAGGTCCAGTTCAACCATGTCGACGCCGGGTTCGAAGCCGGCGATCAGGGTTTCGCCCGGGGTGGCATCCATAGAATGCACATCGCCATCCTCTGCCGGGTCGACGGCTGGTTCGCCGCTTGCACCCGGATCTTCAAGCATGGTCGTGTCCACCTCGTCGCCGGTCGAAGGACCGTCATCATCGGGCACGGCATCCGCCACGTCTTCGCCCTGCATCATCGGCAACGCGGCCAATGGCAGAAGTCCTAGCAAAAGCAACGCAGCCAGCATCGCACCCTCCGGTCGTTCCACGCGCCAAACGGCATAGCACCGACCGCACCGGAAACGTCGCCAAATCTAGTGACATTTCAAGGTTAACAATTTCCAAACGGTCGTTTGGCAAGCACGCGGCGCCGGAGGTTCCTAATGCGCGGCCCGGAAGGCTGCGCACCCGGCAAGACAGGCGACAACAGGTCGGGGCCGGATAGCGCTGCGTCGGGCCAGCAGGGCACGGCTGTAGCAGGGCATTGCCGCCGGGCTGCCACCGCGGCGCGTGACCCGTCAAACGTTAACGGAGCCAGGCTGATTTGAACCAATTTTTCGGCGCATCCACCCGCGCGACCTCCGCCGCGTTTCAGAACACCAATCAGAAACGCCTCGCATTGCGGAAATGTCACCAATCCTGCCCGGTCTTC
>JAJDOB010000232.1 GCA_022340385.1 Rhodobacter sp. | reverse complement strand
CGCCGCGCCGATCGAATTGCTCATGTTCTGTCCTTTCAATGGCCCCGGGCCGTCCCGTGCGAACGGGTTCTGACCGGTTTACGTGATGCCCCGCCCGCCTGGGACGTCAAAGACACCGTCCGCTATGCGGAAATTTCCACCGGCTTGCCCGCAAGGCGTGCTTCGGCAAAGGCGACCAGCCGGCGCAGCGCATCCTCGAACGTGGCGTCATCCACCGTCATCGCAACCCGCAAGTGGCCCGCCGCCGCCCGGCCAAAGCTTTCGCCCGGCATCACCGCGATCTTCTCTGCGTCCAGCAGGGCGTTGGCGAAAGCCTCGCCCGTCATTGCGGTCGCGCGGATGTCCAGCATGACATACATCGCACCGTCGCAGGGCACCGACGTCACCGCATTTACGCCGTTCAATACCCCGGCCGCGATCGCGCGTCGGCGCAGGAACGGTGCGGCAACCTGTGCTTCCAGCGCCGGGCCCTGGTTCAGCGCGAAAAGCGCCGCATCCTGAATGAAGCCGGGCACGCCATAGGTCGTATGGGTCGACAGGTTGACCAGATGCCTGATTGCTTCGGCAGGTCCGACGACCCATCCGACACGGCTGCCGGTCATGGCGTGACTTTTCGACATCGAGCCGATCACCAGCGTGCGGTCAGCCATTCCGGGCAGCGCACGCGGGCTCAGATGGGTGCCGGTCCAGACCTGGGTGTCATAGACCTCATCAGAGATCAGCCACAGGTCATGGTCGCGGCAGGCGCGGGCGATGCCGGTCAGCGTGGCCTCGGTATAGACCACGCCGGTCGGATTGTTGGGCGTGTTGATCAGCAGCGAGCGCGCGCCGTCCGCCGCTGCGGCGATATCGGCCTCCAGCGGCTGAAAGCCGTGGTCGGGACGGGCCGCGACGGCGCGCGGAACCGCGCCGACGCCGCGAATCGTGCCGGGATAGGTGGCGTAATACGGGTCGATGAACAGCGCCGTGTCGCCGGGATCGCACGCCGTCGAATGGCTGGCGAAAAGCGCCGGCTGGCCGCCCGGGGTAATCGCCACGTTGTCGCGCGTCGTGGGCACGCCCGTACGCGCAGTGACCCGCGCAGCGATGGCGTCGCGCAATGCGGGCGTGCCGTGCACCGGCGAATACCCGGTGTTGCCGGCTTTCGCGACGCGGTGCATCTCGTCCAGGATGGCGGGCGCCGTGCGGATGTCGTGTTCGCCCTGCGTCAGTTCGATGACGGGCGTGCCGGCCGCGATCATCGCGCGGGCGCGGTTGAACACGTCCCACCCGTCAGAGCCGCCGCCGGTCAGGCCGGTGATGCGTTTGGATAGTTTCATGCAAGCTCCTGCGTTGCAGCGAAGTGGCCACGAGGCAGAAGAATTGTCAATTCGCAGGTTTTGAAACGTCGCATCACGAATTGTGATGTCAGAAGGATTTCACGTCCCCGGTCACCCCAGCGTCGCCTGAACCTTCTTTGTCAACTTGCTGCGCACCAGCGCGTAAGAGCCTTCGATCCGATGGCGCGCCTCGTCCGGATCGACGTCCCAGGGCAGCAGGATCCAAGAGCGGTGGAAATAGGGCGCCCTGGCGCCGATACCTGCGTCGATCAGCATCTGTGCGGTCTCGACCGCAGCTGTCTTTACGGCGATGCCGGGTGTGTGCGCGCCGATGCAGGCGAACATCTTGCCGCCCACCTTCCACGCTTCATGACCGCCGCCCCAGGGGTCGGATACTTCGGCCCCGGGCAGGGCGGCACAGATGGCATTGATGTCGTCGCGGGTCATGTTCGTCTCCTTCGGCTCGCTGGAATTCAGGTGATTTTTCTGTTAGATCATACGCATTGTTTCACGAATTTTCAGGACTTGATCATGCAGGACGACCATTTGACCCCGGATCAGGCCGTCGAGGCGAAATCCGAACTTCTGCGGGTGCAAAGCGCCTTGCTCTTGCAGATGCGCGAATATGACAGCGAATGCGTTTGGCTTGACGCGGATTTCATCCTCAAGGCGCCGGTCGCGCTTTTGGACATCATCGACGGGTAGGGCGGTGGTTCAAAACATATTGGCATACCGGCGCAGACGCGCTACACGTCAGGCCATGAAGACCGTCGCAACCCTCATTTGCTGCATTACCTGCTGACATCCGTCGCGGGCCGGTCTTTTCGTTTTTCTTCCCATCCGAAATTGCTTAAGCCCGCGCAATGGCTGCGCGTCTTGCGCAACAAGGACAATGAAGATGACCGAAATCAGGCTTTACAACACCGCGACCCGTTCCAAACAGCTGTTCAAGCCGTTGGACCCGAACAATGTGCGGATGTATGTCTGCGGGCCGACCGTCTATGACCGCGCGCATCTGGGCAACGCTCGACCGGTCATCGTGTTCGACACGCTGTACCGGCTGCTGCGGCATGTGCACGGACCCGATCATGTCACCTATGTGCGCAACTTCACCGACGTGGACGACAAGATCAACGCCACCGCGATGGCGCGCAGGCAGGCCGGGGCCCCCGGCTCGCTGGAACAGCTGGTGCGCGAGCGTTCGGACGAGACCATTCGCTGGTATCGCGAAGACATGGACCGACTGGGTGCCCTGCGCCCGACGCATGAACCGCGCGCAACCGAATATATCGACCAGATGGTGGCGCTGATCGCCGACCTGATCGCCAAGGGGCACGCCTACGAGGCCGAGGGGCATGTCCTGTTCCGGGTGCGGTCCTATGCCGGATATGGCCGCCTGTCGGGGCGGTCCGTCGATGACATGATCGCGGGCGCGCGCGTCGAAGTGGCGCCGTTCAAAGAGGATCCGATGGATTTCGTGTTGTGGAAACCCTCGGGCGACGATCTGCCGGGGTGGGGCTCTCCCTGGGGCAGGGGGCGGCCCGGCTGGCATATCGAATGCTCTGCCATGAGCCAGGAACTGCTGGGCACGTCCTTTGACATTCACGGCGGCGGCAACGACCTGCAGTTCCCGCACCACGAGAATGAGATCGCGCAATCAATGTGCGCCCACCCGGATGCCGGGTTCGCCCAGGTCTGGATGCACAACGAGATGTTGCAGGTCGAGGGCAAGAAGATGTCCAAGTCGCTGGGCAACTTCTTTACCGTGCATGACCTGCTGGCACAGGGCGTCCCGGGCGAGGTGATCCGCTTCGTGTTTCTGGGCACGCATTACCGCAAGCCGATGGACTGGACAGCGGAAAAGGCCCAGGGCGCGCGGCGGACACTGAAGAAATGGTACGCCGAGATTGCACTGGCCGATGGGCGCGGTGAGGTCGATGCCGGCGTCGTGGCCAGCCTTGCCAATGATCTGAACACGCCAGAGGCGATTTCAAAGCTGCATGACCTGTCCGCGCGACAGGACTGGCACGGGCTGCGCGCATCGTTGCGGCTGCTGGGGCTGATCGGGCGCAATGTGCCGGACTGGGCCGGAGACTCGCCGGTCGATGCCAATACGACCGCGTTGATTGAGGCCCTGCTGGTCGAACGCGCAGAGGCGCGCAGGAACAAGGATTTCGCGCGGGCGGATCAACTGCGCGACGGGTTCGTGACCGCCGGTGTCATCATCATGGACGGGGCCGAGGGCAGCACATGGGATCTTACACCGGAATTCGACAAATCAACGCTGGAGGCGCTGAAATGAAACGCTGCGCTCTGCCGCTTGGTCGCGACTTGCCCGGCCCGTACCGCCCCCGCGAGGGGCGGACACTTGATCCTGCCTGCAGCAAGTTCGGGACGGGAGAATCCAGATGACCCGCGAACGCCTTTGGCTTTTCGACACCACACTGCGCGACGGACAGCAGACGCAGGGCGTGCAGTTTTCCACGCCCGACAAGCACCTGATTGCCGAAACGCTCGACGCGCTGGGGCTGGACTATATCGAGGGCGGCTGGCCCGGGGCCAATCCGACCGACAGCGCGTTTTTCGACGAGAAACCGCAGACCCGCGCGACATTCACCGCCTTCGGCATGACCAAGCGCGCCGGGCGCTCTGCCGAAAACGACGATGTGCTGGCCGCGGTACTGAATGCCGGAACGCCCGCCGTCTGTCTGGTCGGCAAGACCCATGATTTCCACGTCGAAACCGCGCTGGGCATCACCCTGCCGGAGAACCGCGAAAACATCGCGGCCTCGATCGCGCATCTGGTGGCCGAGGGTCGCGAGGCGCTGTTTGACGCCGAACATTTCTTTGACGGCTACAAGGCCAACCCGGGTTATGCGCTTGATTGCCTGATCGCTGCCTTTGAAAACGGCGCGCGCTGGGTGGTGCTGTGCGACACCAACGGCGGCACGCTGCCCCACGAGGTGGCCGAGATCACCGCCAAAGTCATCGAACATGGCATCCCGGGCGATCATCTGGGAATCCACACTCATGACGACACCGGCAACGCTGTGGCCAATACGCTGGCCGCGGTCGATGTCGGCGCGCGCCAGATCCAGGGCACGCTGAACGGGTTGGGCGAACGCTGTGGCAACGCCAATCTGACCACGCTGATCCCGACGCTGCTGCTGAAACAGCCCTATGCCAGCCGCTATGAAACCGGCGTCAGCCCGGATCAGCTAGGCGGGCTGACCCGCGCCAGCCGGGTGCTGGACGATATCCTGAACCGGGTGCCCAACAAGGCGGCGCCCTATGTCGGGTCCAGCGCGTTTGCGCACAAGGCCGGGTTGCACGCCAGCGCCATCCTGAAAGACCCCAGCACCTATGAGCACATCGAGCCGCAACTGGTCGGCAATGATCGCATCATCCCGATGTCGAACCAGGCCGGGCAGTCGAACCTGCGCTCGCGGCTGACCGACATGGGGCTGGTCGTGGCCCCGCGGGATCCGGCGCTTGGCCGGATTCTGGACCGGGTGAAGGCGCAGGAGGAACTGGGCTACAGCTATGACATGGCGCAGGCGAGTTTCGAACTGATCGCGCGTAACGAACTGGGCCAGTTGCCCGATTATTTCGAGGTCGAACGCTACCGTGTCATCAGCGAACGCCGCCGGAAC
>JAJDOB010000140.1 GCA_022340385.1 Rhodobacter sp. | reverse complement strand
AGCTTTATGATCCCAGCCTGCGCGGTGCGCTGAAGGCCGCCGGTTTCCTGACCCGCGACAGCCGCGTGGTGGAACGCAAGAAGTACGGCAAGCGCAAGGCGCGCCGCAGCTTCCAGTTCTCCCCGCGCTGATATTTCGAAGAATTCTGGAAAGGGCCGCCCGGTTGGGCGGCCTTTTTCATTCCCGGCCTTTCTCGCGAACCATGCCGGATCAGGCGGTTCCGTACCGATTGGGCATCATTCGCGCAGTTCAATCACACGCCCGCCCGCCAGATCGGCAGGAAAGATCGTGCTGACGTCGCCGAAGTTGCGAAACAGCACGCCCTTGCACAGACCAACCTGGTAGCCCTGAAACAATTCCACCGCGGGCAGAACCCGCAGGTTCTGGCGTGACAGGGGCGCGAAAGCGCGCAGCGATTCAATCGTGGACTTGCTGCCACAGATGGTCGCGCCGACACCAAGATCGCCAAGCGCAAGGATCGGGCCGTTGTCGGGCACCACCAGATAGCCAACAACAAGGGCCGGGGTCGGCAGTGCCGGATCGGGCGGCTTGTCGGCGCCTTGAGTTAACCAGTAGATCAGGACACCGGTAAGAACGGCCAGCGTCAGTTGTGCGAACCACTTTGCCACGACAATCTCCTTCCCAAGTCGGATAGGACAACCCTAGCGATTGCTGCGCGGCTTGTTGTTGCGCCAAATCAATCCGGCGCCTGATCTGGTTTCGGATGGTTTTGACCTATCGCGGGTACAGCACCGGAAACTCCGGCCCGCCGAAAGCGGCGCCATCGGTGTATTCAAGGTCGGGAAAGGCGGGCGAGGTGGGGCCGTCACGTCTGACAAAGCGCGCATCGTCGCCGACCCAGCGCACCGAGATCACGCGCCGGCGCACGGGCGAGGCATTGGCGGGCGCGCCATGCAGGGTGCGAAAGTCGAAGGCGACCGCGTCGCCGGGCTGCATGTCCCAGCCGACGATATCAAGGTTCTCGCGGTTGGCATCGACATCGGGCACTGCCTCTGACGTGTCGCCCGCCCGCAGGTCGGTTCCGTCGAACCGTTCGGGTTTGAATTCCTTGCCCCACAGATGCGAACCGGCGACATATTCGATGGTCCGCTCGCGCGGCACCGGATCAAGCGGCACCCAGAAGCTGACGCTTTGTTCGCCCTCGACCAGGTAATAAGGCTGATCCTGATGCCAGGGCGTGACGATGGAATTGCCCGGCTCCTTGACCAGGATGTGGTCGTGAAAGATGCGCGCGGTGGCCGACTGCATCAGGCGGGCGGCGAGTTCGGGCATCGGCGACTGCGTGACCAGCGCGCGATAGCCGTCAAACCGGTTCCAGACCACGTAATCCTGAAAGAACGCCGCGCCGCCGTCGTCGGGATGATAGGTGCGTTCACGCCAGCTGGGGCTGGCCTTGTTCTGTTCGATCGCTTCGCGGGCGGCTTCGACATAGTCTGTGAACACCCCGCGCAGCGGAACGACGCCTGCGCTTTGGAACGTCTCGATCTGGGCATCGGTCAGCATTCACATTCTCCTGCAAGCGGGGCGTCATTTCCCGCGATAATGGCGCAGAACATATACCCGGATCGCCGAGGCCAGCCCCATGTCGATTCCGCGATCTGCATCAATGTCGGCGGCCAAGGCGTTGATCGGCAAGCAAAGATCGGCGGCGATTTCGCGAAAGGCCGTCCAGAATTCCGGTTCCAGCGAAACACTCGTGCGGTGGCCTTTCAGCGTCAGCGAGTGTTTCTGCGGGCGGCTCATTCGTCTTCGGTCCGGTGCAGGTCAAGTGACCGGCGCGCCTTTTCGTTCTGTGCGGCTTCCAGAATGCGCTCTGCCTTGCTGCGCCCGTATTTGACCGTATTTTCATCCGCTTGCAGGCGTTTCTTTATCTTGTCCCGTTCCTTGCGGGCGCGGTTCAGATTGATCGGTATGCTCATTTCGGGCCGATCATCTGTTCAGGCCGCACCACGGCATCAAACGTTGCCTCGTCGACGAACCCCAGCGCGATGGCTTCCTCTTTCAGGGTGGTGCCGTTCTTGTGCGCGGTCTTGGCGACCTTGGTGGCGTTGTCATAGCCGATGGTCGGGGCGAGCGCCGTGACCAGCATCAGCGATTCCTTCATCAGCTTGTCGATGCGCTCGACGTTGGCCCGGGTGCCGACCACCATGTTGTCGGTGAACGATCCGGCTGCGTCGCCAAGAAGTTGCATGGATTGCAACACGTTATAGCTCATCATCGGGTTGTAGACGTTCAGCTCGAAATGGCCCTGGCTGCCGGCAAAGCCGACGGCGGCGTCATTGCCCATGACATGGGCGCAGACCATGGTCAGCGCCTCTGCCTGCGTCGGGTTGACCTTGCCGGGCATGATCGAAGAGCCGGGCTCGTTTTCCGGCAGGATCAATTCGCCCAGGCCCGAGCGCGGCCCCGAGCCCAGCAGGCGCATGTCGTTGGCGATCTTGAACAGCGATGCGGCGACGGTCTTCAGCGCGCCGGAAAACATCACCATCGCGTCATGGGCGGCCAACGCCTCGAACTTGTTGGGCGCGGTGACGAAGGGCAGGCCGGTGATGGCGGCGATTTCGGCGGCCACGCGGGTGTCCCAGCCCTTTTTGGTGTTCAGCCCGGTGCCAACGGCGGTGCCGCCCTGCGCCAGTTCATAGATGTCGGGCAGGCACGTCTCGACCCGCTGAATGCCCTTGGCCACCTGATGCGCATAACCGCTGAATTCCTGGCCCAGCGTCAGCGGCGTCGCATCCTGCGTGTGGGTGCGGCCGATCTTGATGATGTCTTTGAAATCACTCGATTTCTGCGCCAGCGCGGCGTGCAGCTTGCGCAGGCCGGGCAGCAGGGTATCGCGCGCCATCATGCCGATGGCGACATGCATCGCGGTTGGAAAAGTGTCGTTGGATGACTGGCCCATGTTGCAGTGATCGTTCGGGTGAACCGGTTTCTTGCTGCCCATTTCGCCGCCCAGCATCTCGATCGCGCGGTTCGAAATCACTTCGTTGGCGTTCATGTTGCTTTGCGTGCCCGACCCGGTCTGCCAGACCACCAGCGGAAAATTGTCGTCGAACTTGCCCTCGATGACTTCCTGGGCGGCGGCGGCGATGGTTTCGCCCAACGCCTTGTCGATGTCGCCCTGCGCGATGTTGACCTGCGCGCAGGCCTTTTTGATCACGCCAAGCGCGCGGATGATCGCGACCGGTTGCTGTTCCCACCCGATCGGAAAATTGAGGATGCTGCGCTGGGTCTGAGCGCCCCAGTATTTGTCGCTCGGCACCTCCAGCGGGCCAAAACTGTCGGTCTCGGTGCGGGTCGCGGTCATCTGGGTCTCCTGCGTGTGGGGCTTGGCATTTCTGTAGCCGCCCGCGTGCGCGGGTTCAATGCGGCAGGTGCACGATGTGGTGAAATAGCGGGATATCGGGGCTGGAGCGGGTAACGGGAATCGAACCCGTAACTTAAGCTTGGGAAGCTCGCGTGATACCTTTTCACCATACCCGCCAACCGTGGCTCGGGGTATGTCAAACAGGGGGGGCGGGTCAAGCGGGGAAATCTGGCCGGTTGGCGGTGTCGGCGGGCGCGTTCCACCATTCCGAGACTTCCGCAGGGGGCGGTCGGTTCAGGTTTTCGGGGGCATAGGCGCATGCCGGATCATCGCGACGGATAAAGACGCTGTCGTCGACTTCGTGGGTGTCGGGGATCCGGCGCGGTTCCAGAAACGGCAGATACCAGACCAACCCGCGACGGAACCAGGCCGGCGGCCCGGTTTCACGGCGCGAAATGGATTTGATCAGGATTTCAAAGCCGAACCAGAACCACGACCAGCGCGGAACCCAGCCGCGATAGACCGAATTGTGCAGCGGCGCGCGCGCGTCGGGGCCGGCATAGGCATAGCCCCCGGGGTTGGTCGTGCTGAACTTGCCGTAGGGCAGGCCGCGGAAATAGACCCTTTCGTGACCGGCGCGCAGGCGAAGACCGGCAGAGAACACCGCTTCCGTCGCACCGCCGCCCGCCTGCGGAACCGCGTTGTCCTCGGCGTCGGCCAGCTGTTCGGCCTTTTCAAGCGTTTTCAGCATCCACAGCGCCGCGATCTTGCCGATTCCGGTTTCATCCTCCTGCTCGGCGCCGCCGATGTCGCTGTGATAGCCCGGGAACCAGCGCTGGTGCAGATATTGCGTGCGCTTTGCGGCCTCGCGCCGGAACCGGCTGCCGAAATAGCATTGCCCCTCGTCCCAGGGCAGCACCCGAAAGAAACTGCGCCGCTCGTCCACGGCCATCGCGTGAACCACGATGCGGACCGATGGATTTTCACTGACATTGGCGTGGGTCGAAAGCTCGAACAGGCTTTGGTGGTGGATCAGGTTGTGCCAGGGCCAGCCGAGGCGGATCATCGAGGCGACGGTGTCGAACACGCACAGCGCCCGGATCGGCACCGAGACCGGGCGCAGGATGTCGCCGTACTGGCGCAGCGCCTTGAAACGGGCATTGGCGGGTTCGTCCTTGTCCAGATCGTTGATCTGCCGGTAGGCGCGAAACGGCGCGGTGACCAGATGCAGGTCGTTCTCGGCCACAAGCCCGAAATTGTTGATGAACCCGGCCAGCACCCGCGCCGCGTAAGAGCCGCGCGAAAACCCCATGACATAGATCCGGTCGTTTTCGAACTTCGGCATGGTCTTGCTGCGGGGATGGGCCGTTTTCCAGTCGCTCGCATGATCGCCCGCGGATTTGTAGGTGCGGCACAGCCAGCGATAGGCCTCGAGCACGTCGTTTTCCAGACCCAGGCCAAAGGCCAGCCCCAGCACGCCGGTGATTTTCTGCAGCGGGCGCGCATACAGCGACTGGCGGTCATAGGCGCCGACGCCGAGAATGTAATGGGTGATCTGGCCGTTGGTCTGGCTCAGCGAACGGTAGAATTTCAGGACATTGGTTTCGGTGTCGCCGATCTCGTTTCCGGTGCCGTCCATGCAAAGCACGATCTTGCGCAAGGGAGTTGATCCTTTATCGCTTGAAATGAAATGACTTTCCAGAACAGCAAAGCAGATGCGCGCGGCTAAATCAACATTTACGGGAATCGGTGAAACCCGAACACCCGGACGTTGCAGCCGGGTGTAGGGTCGAATTCAGTTCGCCCCGGCCAAGGCGAGAGGGTCACGAAGGCCGGGGCGAGGCATGACGGGTGGTTCTTATTTCGGCAGCAGAACCGTATCGACCACGTGGATCACGCCGTTCGACTGGTTGACGTCGGCAATGGTGATCTTGCCGAAATTGCCGCTTTCGTCGAACATGTAGATGTTGCGGCCCTTGACCTGCGCCGACAGGGCGTCGCCCGAAACGGTCTGCATGTGATAGAACCCGTCCTTGCCGGCGCGCGCCTTGATGTCGCTGGCAGAGATGTCGCCGGCCACGACATGCGCGGTCAGCACCTTGGCCAGCGTGGCCTTGTTTTCGGGCTGCAGCAGCGTCGGCACGGTGCCGGCCGGCAGCGCGTCAAAGGCGGCGTTGACCGGGGCGAAGACGGTGAAGGGACCCGCCGACATCAGCGTATCGACCAGACCGGCGGCTTTCACAGCGGCGACCAGCGTCGTGTGGTCTGCCGAATTCAGGGCGTTCTCGACGATGTTCATTTCGGCAAACATCGCGGCACCACCCACCATCGGGTTTCCGGTTGCGGCGTGGCTTTCGGCAAGGGCCGGCGTCGCCAGTGCGAGGGCGGCGGTGGCAAGAAGGGCGCGGGTGAAAAGGGTGTTCATTGGTGTTCTCCGTGTTTTCTGTTGGCACGCCATATCGGCGGTTGTGCTGAAGACACGGCAAGGCGCGCGCGAAAGTTTCAGAAAACAGTCGCGCGTTTGTTAAGTGCATGTATTTAATGGATTAGTTCTTCGGCTGGTGCCGCCAGCGTCAGGTTTTTCCCGAATATTGAGCGTCGGTCACATGTTCCATCCAGGTCACGTTGGACCCGTCCAGGGCTTCCTGTATTGCGATATGGGTCATGCCGTTTTCCGGCCCGGCACCGTGCCAGTGCTTTTCATGCGGCGGAATCCAGACCGTGTCGCCCGGCAACAGATCCCGGATCGCTTCACCCTCGGTTTGGGCCAGCCCGCGCCCGGCGATGACCACAAGGGTCTGGCCCAGCGGGTGCGTGTGCCAGGCGGTGCGGGCGCCGGGATCGAAGGTGACGGTCAGCGCGCGCACCCGGGCCGGTTCAGGCGCCTGGATGATCGGATCGGTGCGCACATGTCCGGTGAAATAGCTGTCCGGCCCGACGCCAGAGGGGCGGGATCCTGCGCGATGAATATCCATTGGATGTCTCCCTGTGCTGAACTGCGGCGCTAACCGCGGCGGCGTCGGCGGCGGCCGTCGCCATCGCCACTGTTGGCATTGAAGCTGGGATTGGGCAAGTCGACCAGCGCGCGCAGCAGCCTGAACGGCGCGGTCGCGTGCGGAATCGCGTTTGCGGCGACGAAATGTTCCTGAAACCTCGGTTCGATGGCGGTCTCGACCTTGTGGATCTGGTGCACCGTTTCCTCGATCTCGGCCCGCGCGGCGCGGTTGCACAGCGCAATGCGCGCGCCGGTGCCCGCCGCGTTGCCCGCCGATGTCACCTTTTCCAGCGGGCAGTCGGGGATCATGCCCAGGATCATCGCGTGCTTGGGCGAGATATGCGCGCCGAACGCGCCCGCCAGCACGACGCGATCGACAGTGTCGACGCCCAGTTCGTCCATCAGCAGCCGCGCCCCGGCATAAAGCGCCGATTTCGCCAGCTGGATCGCCCGGATATCGCCCTGCGTGACGCTGATCAGCGGGCCGCCGTCGGCGGTGCCGTCAAACAGCACATAGGAATGCGTGCGGCCCTCGGGGATCATCCGGGGCGTGCCGGTCTGTTCGGCCGACCCGATCAGCCCGCCCGCATCGACCAGCCCGGCGGCGCGCATTTCGGCAACCGCCTCGATGATGCCGGACCCGCAGATCCCGGTGATGCCGGTCACGGCGGCGGCTTCGGCAAAGCCGTCATCGCTTGACCAGAGATCGCTGCCGATCACCTTGAAGCGCGGCTCTTTTGTGACCGGGTCGATCTCGACCCGCTCGATCGCGCCGGGGGCGGCGCGCTGGCCGGAACTGATCTGCGCGCCCTCGAAGGCGGGGCCGGTGGGCGAGGAACAGGCCAGAACCCGGCGTTTGTCGCCCAGCAGGATCTCGGCATTGGTTCCGACATCGACGATCAGCACCAGATCCTCGGATTTGTTTGGCTCCTCGGACAGGGCGACCGCCGCGCAATCGGCCCCGACATGGCCGGCGATACAGGGCAGGATATAGACCCGCGCCGCCGGGTTGATCGCGGTCAGGCCAAGCTCGCGGGCGTCAAGCGACATCGAATCCGATGTTGCAAGCGCAAACGGGGCCTGGCCAAGCTCTACCGGATCGATGCCCAGCAGCAGGTGGTGCATCACCGGGTTGCAGACAAAGACGGTTTCCACGATCTGTGCCGGTTCGATTCCGCCTTCGGCCGAAATCTCGAACGCCAGCGTGTTGATCGCCTCGCGCACCGCGCCGGTCATCTCGGCGTCGCCGCCGGGGTTCATCATGACATAGCTGACCCGGCTCATCAGGTCTTCGCCAAAGCGGATCTGCGGGTTCATCACGCCTGCGGACGCGACCACGTCGCCATTCCTGAGATCGCACAGATGCGCGGCGATGGTGGTCGATCCAAGGTCGATGGCAAGGCCATACAGGCGCCCCTCGAAATAACCCGGCCAGATGTCCAGAATGCGTTCGTGCCTGTCGTTATGGCCCTGATGCAGCGCGACCGTCACCGCCCACTGACCCTTGCGCAGGGCGGGCTGCAACTTTGACAGGACCGGCAGGTCGAGGCGCAGGTTGGCGGTGTCGATCTGCCATTGTTCGCTCAATGCGACCGCAAGCCGTTCCAGATCGCCGGACGGCGTGTGCATGTCCGGCTCTGCCACCTCGACATAGTAAAGCCGTGTGGCCGGGTCCATCGTGATGTCGCGCACCGTGGCGGCCTTGCGCACCACCTGTTTGTGAACCTGGGATTCGGGCGGCACGTCGATGACGATGTCGCTTTGCACCGTCGCCTGACAGCCCAGCCGGCGGCCTTTCTTCAGCCCGCGCACCCGGTCATAGCGGTCTTCGACGCTGTTCCATTCCGACAGGGCGGTATCGGCGACCGTCACCCCGTGTTTGGAAAATTCGCCATAGCTGGGCGTGATCTGGCATTTGCTGCAAATCCCGCGCCCGCCGCAAACGGAATCGAGATCGACGCCAAGCTGGCGCGCAGCGGTCAGCACCGGCGTGCCGACAGGGAAACGCCCGCGTTTGCCGGAAGGGGTGAAGATGACCAGCGGATCCATATGTGTCTTTCCGAATGTGCCTGTTGCGCCAGAGCATAGCGAAGCCTTCGGCAGGCGAAAGGCGGCGCGCGGCGAAATCCGGGCTGTCTGCGGCATTTCCCGCCCGCCGCCGCCTAACCGGCGATGCCGGTGCCCCAGAACCAGACCGCCAGCGGGAATGGCAGGACCGCGATCACGATGGTCAGCACCGTGGCACGCAGCCGGTAAAGCCGCGACAGCCCGGCCAGCATGCAGATGCCGCCGCCGCCGCCGATCAGACCGCTGCCGGGCAGGTTGATCAGCCCGGCCAGCAGAAGATAGCGGTAGTTGAGCGCCCGGTCGCCGAACCGGCCCGGCCATTGCTGGCGCAGCAGGTCCAGCCGGGCTTCCGCCGACAACGGTTCCAGCCGGGCCAGCAGGGCGGCCGCACGGCGCAGGCGCAGATCCTGGAAGATGCGGTACAGCCAGCCGTAGGGCATGAACCGCCCCGCGAGATAGGCCAGCACCAGCCCGCTTGCGGTGGCGATGTAGATCGGCAAGGCGATTTCGGCGCCGCGCAACATCACCAGTGCAAAACCGATCTCTATCCCCGGCACGAAGGGAATCGCGATCAGCAGGGCATAGGCGGCCAGCGCGAAAACCACGATGGCGGTCTGCATCGCCAGACCGGGCCCGGGGGGCATGGATTTGGTCAGGTCCATCACCAGGCCGAGGAACCAGTGGATCAACAGCGCCAGCGCCACCAGAACGACAAGCCGCAGCCCGGTGCGCAGCAATGACAGCCGCAGCGGCGGCAGGTCTGTTTCCTGGGGTTTTTCGGGTACCGGCATTTGCCTGTGTTCATGGCCTGATTCTCTGGACCCGACCAGTGACCGCGGTCGAAATCGGCGTGACGCGGCCAAGTTTCCGTTTTCGATCCGGGCAGGGGGTGGCAACGGCTGCCCGGAATTGGACGCGGATTCGCAAGCTGGCCACGATCCGGCCCGGGCTCAGCGCACCAGCACCAGCGTTCCGTCCGAAATCTCCAGCCGGGCAAAGCGTTGCAGATATGCCATGCCCAGCAATGATCCGAACATGTCGCCCTCGTTCACCCAGACCGTGACATTGCGGTCGGTGATCGGGCCAAGCGTCAGTTCGTCAAGCGTCGCCCGCGCGGTGCGCACCACGCCATTGGCGGTGTTGGCGGTATCGCTGAAGCGCAACCCCGCAAGATTGATGCCGACACGCTGCGCATCTTCGCGGCTGAGCACGATATCGGTGGCCCCGGTGTCGACCACGAAATTCACCGCCGTGCCATCGGCCTGCAGGGTCAGGTAATAATGCCCGTCAAAGGATCGCGGCACCGTGATCCGGCCATCGCTGGCCACCGACTGGCGCGGGGCGACATCGTCGCGGATATCCGACCACAGTCCGGCTGCCGCGATCGCTCCGATAAAGATCAGCCCCCAAAGCGCCGCATAGCGCAGCGTCTGCCCCAGCTTGTCGCGATGCGAGATCAGGTAATAGGCGGCGATAACGCTGCCCAGCAGAACGAGGTAGATGATGCGCCCGGTGTCGTAGCTGTCCATGCGGGGCCTCCTTGCCAGCAACAGATAGGTCGCGCCGGCGCAGATGTCAGCCCCGGTTCACACAGGTGTCAGGCCAAGAGCAAGCAGCCCATCATAGATCGCCTGGATCGCCAGCACCACCAGAACCACGCCCAGAAAGCGCGACTGCGCGTTCACCCAGGCGCGGTCGATTGCGGCGCGCACCAGCCGCGCAAGGATCAGCATTGCAAGAAGCGCGCCGATGGCCGCCGCCAGCACGCCCAGCACATACCCCAGCCCGGCGGGCGCGAAACCGCCCCCCGCCGCCACCAGCAGGCCGCCGGCCAGCACCCCGGGCGAACAGATCATCGGTGTCGCCAAGGGCATCATCGCGGGATCCTGCTTCGAGCTGTATTCGACTTCCAGCGCCCGACGCGCCGCATTCGCCCTGCCCGAAACCATGTCCAGCGCCGCGCGCAGGATCACCAGTCCTAGCCCGATCCGGACGATGCCGGGGGCGACGGGCAAAAGCGCGAATGCGACCACACTGGCGATGGCGGCGACCGCCAGCGCGCCAAAGGCGAAAAGACAGGCCCGCACCGCGATGCGCTGGCGAATGGCACGGCGCACACCGTCGGTCAGCCCCAGATGACAGAACGCCAGATCGACCGGATCAAGCAGGATCAGCAGCAGGGTGGTGCCATAGGCGAATTCGGCAAGAGTCATACAGGCGTTCCGTGGCTCAGTTGGTCTATCCGCGCGCTATCGTGCCTCTGCGGCGTCCAGTTTTTCCTGCGCTGACATCCACAGCGCCTCTGCCCGGTCGAGCCCGTCCATCACTTCGGCGTATTTCTTTTGCCAGACGACGATTTCGCCGGCCTTGCCGGGCTCGTACAATTCCGGATCGGCCAGTTTCCGGGCCAGCTTGTCGCGCATCGCGTTCAGCTTTTCCAGCCGGTCCTCGTTCCTGCGCAATTCGGCACGCAGGGTCAGGATCTGTTCGCGCGTCACCGGCCTGGGCTTTTCCGCCTTTGCCTGTTTTTCCGGTTTGTCGCTTGAAAGCAACAGCTTGCGGTAGGTTTCCAGATCATCGTCATAGGGGGTCACATGGCCGTCTTTCACCAGCCACAGCCGATCCGCCACCATCGACAGCAGGTGCATGTCGTGGCTGACCAGGATGACCGCGCCGCTGTAGGCGGTCAGGGCATCGACCAGGCCTTCGCGGCTTTCGATATCCAGATGGTTGGTCGGCTCGTCCAGGATCAGCAGATGCGGCGCGTCCAGCGTGGCCAGCAACAGCGACAGCCGCGCCTTTTGTCCGCCCGACAGCTTGCCCACCACGGTTTCGGCCTGCGCCGCCATCAGCCCGAACCCGGCCAGCAGCGGGCGCAGCCGCGACGGCGGCGTTTCGGGGCGCTCGCGCTGCAGATGTTGCAGTGGGGTTTCGTCGATATGCAACTCGTCCACCTGATGCTGCGCGAAATAGCCGATGCGCAGCTTGCGTGCCCGGTTGATCCGTCCGTCGATCACTTGAAGTCTGTTCGATAACAGCTTGGAAAGCGTCGACTTTCCCTCTCCGTTCCGTCCCAGAAGCGCGATCCGGTCATCCTGGTCGATCCGCAGGGTCAGCTTGCGCAGCACCGGCTTGCCGTCATAGCCGACGCTGGCATCCTCCAGGTTGATGATCGGTGGCGACAGTTCTTCGGGTTCGGGAAAGCTGAAGCGGGTGCGCGCGGCCTCTTCGGGCGGCGTGATAGAGGGCATCTTTTCCAGCATCTTGATGCGGGCCTGCGCCTGTTTGGCCTTGCTGGCCTTGTAGCGGAACCGGTCGACAAAGCTTTGCAGATGCGCACGGCGCAGATCCTGCTTTTTCGCCTCTGCCGCAAGCACTGCGCGCTGTTCGGCGCGGGTGCGCGCGAACGTGTCGTAAGGCCCCTGATAAAAGGTCAGGTTCTGGTTTTCGAGATGCAGGATCGCGCCGACGGCACGGTTCAGCAGGCCACGGTCATGGCTGATGATGATGACGGTGTGCGGGTATCTGGCCAGGTAGTTTTCCAGCCACAGCGCGCCTTCGAGGTCCAGGTAGTTGGTCGGCTCGTCCAGCAACAGCAGGTCGGGCGCGCTGAAAAGCACTGCCGCCAATGCCACGCGCATCCGCCACCCGCCCGAGAACGCCGAGCAGGGCATCTGCTGTTCCTCGTGGGTGAAGCCCAGTCCTTTCAGGATCGAACTGGCGCGCGCCTCGGCCGACCAGGCGTCGATATCGGCCAGCCGGGTCTGCACTTCGGCGATGCGCGACGGGTCGTCGGTGTCTTCGGCCATCAGGTCGGCGCGTTCGGTGTCCGCCGCCAGCACGGTGTCGATCAGCGACACCTCGCTGCCGGGCACTTCCTGGGCGACACCGCCGATGCGCGATCCGCGCGGGATGCCGATACTGCCCGATTCCAGCGCCAGTTCGCCCCGGATCAGGCGGAACAGCGTGGTTTTGCCCGCGCCATTGCGCCCGATCAGGCCCACCTTGTGGCCATCGGGGATCACGGCAGAGGCACCGTCAAACAGAGGGCGACCCTCCATTGCGAAGGATATGTCGTCGATACGCAGCATGGGGTGCGGTTTGGCCTATCGCGCCGGTGCGGTCAATCGCAGCTTTTCAAGCGGTATGGCCCATGTTAGGGCGCGGCCAGAATTCAGGCGGGCAAGGGGCCTGCCGAAACCTTGAAGGATCAGACCCATGGCACTGGAACGCACGTTTTCCATCATCAAACCCGATGCAACCAAGCGCAATCTGAC
>JAJDOB010000125.1 GCA_022340385.1 Rhodobacter sp. | reverse complement strand
GTCTCCGCGCCGCGGGTCGGTGCGCAGCCCGACGCGTATCGCCCCCGAAAACAACGGAATTTTCCGGTCGCAGCCGGAACGGGAGTCATATTCTTCGGGGTCAAGTGGCGGAGAGACAGGGATTCGAACCCTGGGAACCCTTGCAGGCTCAACGGTTTTCGAGACCGCCCCGTTCGACCACTCCGGCATCTCTCCGCGAAGGGTCACGGTGGGGCATGTAGGCCAAGCCCCTGTCTCGCGCAAGCGATTTTCTGGCCGACCCGCGCGGAAGCTGTCCGCATATCCCGGATTGCGGCCTTGGAATGCGCGCCAAGGGGGCGTACCACGGGGGCCAGTCGAAGCCCGCGCGAAAGTTCCGCCCATGACCCGCCTGCTTACCGCATTTGTCCTGCTTGTCGTGACCCAGACGGCGGCGGTCGCACAAGCCGCCGCACCGATCGACGCGCTTTATCGCGCGCTTGGTCTGCCGCAGATCATCGAGATCATGCGCGAAGAGGGGCTGGTGTACGGTGCCAGCATCGAGGAAGAGCTGTTCGCCTCCCGGGGGGGTGCAAGATGGAAGGCACTGGTTGACGATATCTATGACGCAGAGCGGATGAACGCGACCGTGCGCAACCGGCTTGATTCCGAACTGGCGGCGGCGGATCTGGCGCCGATGATCGCATTCTTCGAAACCGAGCGCGGACACCGGATTGTCGAACTGGAAGTGTCGGCGCGCCGCGCCCTGCTGGACGAAAGCGTCGAGGCGGCCAGCCGCGAGGCACTGGCGGCGATGATCGACGACAACGACCCGCGCGTCACGATGCTGTTCGATTTTGCCGATGCGGGCGAACTGGTGGAAAGCAACGTGGTTGGCGCGATGAATGCCAGCTATGCGTTCTATCTTGGCCTGTCCGAAGCCGACGCCTTTGCCGGCGGGCTGAGCGAAGACGATATCCTGGCCGATGTCTGGGGCCAGGAATCCGATATCCGGTTCGAGACCGAAGAATGGCTTTATTCCTACCTGGCACTGGCCTACCGGCCGCTGAGCGACGAGGAATTGCAGGCCTATACCGATTTCTTCCTGACGCCAGAGGGTGCGGTCCTGAACCGCGCGATCTTCAACGCGTTCGACGAGATGTTCGTGGCCATCAGTCTGGCGCTGGGGCAGGGCGCGTCGCGATATCTTGGCGGGCAGGAGCTTTGAGGCGCGATCCGCCGTGAACAAAATCGGGATTGGTATCGCGCTTTGCAAGGACCGGCGCGCAGGGACATTGCCGCTGCCTTTGTCCTTGACATATCGCCGCCTGGCCCCGATAAGCCGCGTCTGTTGTGAAATGACGCCCAGGGGCGCGCTGTTCGCGGTGGCGCAGGATGCAAGGCCTGACCGAAACACCCGGGATACGGGGACCACAGGACGCGGAAGACAAAGGAAAAGACAATGTTCGCAGTCATGAAGACTGGCGGCAAGCAATACAAGGTTTCCAGCGGCGATGTGCTGCGTGTGGAAAAGCTTGCGGCAGATGCGGGTGAAACCGTTCAATTCAACGACATTCTGATGGTTGGCGGCACGATCGGCACGCCACTGGTCGAGGGCGCCGGCGTCCAGGCCGAGGTGATCGACCAGATCAAGGGCGAAAAGCTGATCCATTTCGTCAAGCGCCGCCGCAAGCACGGCAGCCAGCGTACCAAGGGCCATCGCCAGCAACTGACGCTGCTGCGGATTACCGACATCCTTGAAAAGGGTGCCGACAAGTCGGGCGTCAAGGCAGCCATCGGCGCCGGTTCGGTTTCCGGCGCGGCGATCGCGGCGGCGGCCCCCAAGGCGGCAAAGCCTGCCAAGGCGGAAAAGCCGGCCAAGGCCGAGAAACCCGCCAAGGCCGCCGAAGCGCCTGCCGCGGCAGAGGTAACGGGCACCCGCCCCGCCAACCTGCTGAGCGAAGCGCGCGAAGGCGGTGCCGACGATCTCAAGAAGATTTCCGGCGTTGGTCCGAAACTGGAAGGCCTGTTGCACGAGAACGGCGTCTTCCACTTTGACCAGATCAGCGCCTGGGGCCCGTCTGAGATTGCCTATATGGATGACAAGCTGTCCTTCAAGGGCCGCATCGAACGTGATAACTGGATCGAGCAGGCAACGACGCTCGGCGCCGAAAAGGAGTAACACCAGATGGCACATAAAAAAGCAGGTGGTTCCAGCCGTAACGGCCGCGATTCAGCCGGGCGTCGTCTGGGCGTGAAGCTGTATGGCGGGCAACTGGCCATTCCGGGCAACATCATCATCCGTCAGCGCGGCACCAGGATGTGGCCGGGCAATGGCGTGGGCATGGGCAAGGATCACACGATCTTTGCAACCGTCGAAGGGCACGTGACCTTTCACAAGGGCCTCAAGGGCCGCACCTTCATTTCGGTGCTGCCGGCGCAAGAGGCCGCCGAATAAGCCGAACCCTTTTGGCATGACAGATTGAAGGGGGATCGGCGAAACGCCGGTCCCCCTTTCTACGTCTTGTAGGACCGGTGCATCAAGATCCGCGAAACAGAGGCAGGAGAGCGGAACGATGATCTTTTCCGGACCAAGACTGGTTGATCCCGTGCCCGGGCATGCGAGCCACCCATGAGCGTCGCAATCGGCACATTCGCGATCTTCGCGGCCAGCCAGATCGGCACGCCCGGACCGGCCAACATGGCGATGCTGGCCACCGGCGCGCGGTTCGGCTTTCGCGCGGCGTTGCCGTTCATGCTGGGCGTGCTGTTCGGCAAGCAATTGATCATCTGGCCCATCGGCTTTGGCCTGATGGAACTGGCAGAAATCTGGCCGGGGGTCTTCCTGTCGTTGAAATACATCTCTGCCGCCTATATCTGTTGGCTGGCCTGGAAAGTCGCCAATCTTCGGTTGAGCCCCGGGTCCGGCGGAGCAAGGGCACCGGGATTTCCGGCCGGGCTGATCGTGCATCCGCTGAACCCCAAGGCCTGGGCGATGATCACCGCCGGGTTCACCAATTTCGTCGGCCCAAACACGTCGGGCCTGCAGGCGACCGCGGTGATCGCCACCGTGCTGCTGGCCTGTCAGGCGGTGTTTCACCCGCTCTGGACATGGGGCGGCGACCGGATCGCGGCAACGCTGGCGGGCACGTCCGCCGAACGATACCTGATGTGGGCCCTGGCGGCGCTGACCGTTGCCTCGGTTCTGTTTGTTCTGGCGTCTGGAGGGCGCACATGATGTTTGATCAGACCAATCTGCAACCTGTCGTCACCACCGCCCGGCTGGCGCTGCGGCCCTTGCGCGAAGCGGACAGGGGCCTGCTGCAATTGTATGGCGACGACATCCACGTCGCGCGCAACACCACGAAGATTCCGCACCCTTTGCCCCCCGGCGCGATCGAGGCCTTCATCGCCAGGGCGCAGGCCGATGACCGGGACGAGGATTTCTGGGCAATGGATGGCAGCATCGCAGGCTTGCCCGATCTTGTCGGCGTGATCGGGCTGGAACGGATGGATCGCAGCCAGTCCGAAATCGGCTATTGGGTGGCGCCCGCGTTCTGGAACGCGGGGCTGGCCTCTGAAGCGGTCGAAGGGCTGGTCGCGGCCAACCCGCACAAGGCGCGCACCATCTTCGGCTCGGTGTTTCAGGACAATCCGGCGTCTGCCCGGGTGCTGACCCATGCCGGTTTCGAATATCTCGGCGATGCCGAGGCGTTCTCGGTGGCGCGCGACGCCAATGTGGCAACCTGGACCTATATCATAAAGCTGGATTAGCGCCGCAATTCCCGCGCGGCTTGAGCCGGCGACGAATACCCACTATCGCGTGACACAGGCCAGTCTGAAAGCGACCCCATGAAATTCCTCGATCTTGCCAAGGTTTACATCCGTTCCGGTGCCGGCGGCGGCGGCGCGGTCAGCTTTCGCCGCGAAAAATACATCGAATACGGTGGTCCCGACGGCGGTGACGGCGGCCGGGGCGGCGATGTCTGGGCCGAAGCGGTTGACGGGCTGAACACGCTGATCGACTTTCGCTATCAGCAGCATTTCTTCGCCCGGACCGGCCAGGGCGGCATGGGCAAGCAGCGCTCGGGCGCGGATGGCGACTCGATCACCTTGCGCGTGCCGGTGGGAACCGAGATTCTGGACGAGGACGAGGAAACCGTGCTGGCCGATCTGACCGAGCTTGGCCAGCGCGTCCTGCTGGCCAAGGGCGGCAACGGCGGATTTGGCAACCTGCATTTCAAATCCTCGACCAATCAGGCTCCGCGCCGGTCAAACCCGGGACAGGACGGAGTCGAGCGCACCCTGTGGCTGCGGCTGAAACTGATTGCGGATGCCGGGTTGCTGGGGCTGCCGAACGCGGGCAAGTCGACGTTTCTGGCCGCCGCGTCGAATGCCCGGCCCAAGATCGCCGACTATCCCTTTACAACGCTGCACCCAAACCTGGGCATCGTCGGCGTCGATGACGCCGAATTCGTGATGGCCGATATTCCGGGGCTGATCGCCGGGGCGTCAGAGGGGCGGGGGCTGGGCGACCGTTTCCTGGGGCATGTCGAGCGGTGTTCGGTCCTGTTGCATCTGGTTGATGGCACCTCCGGGGACGTGGCTGGCGACTGGCGGACGATCATCGACGAGCTCGAGGCCTATGGCGGCGATCTTGCAAACCGGCCCCGGGTGACGGCGCTGAACAAGATCGACGCGCTGGATGAAGACGAACGCGGGGCGGCGAAAGCCGCGCTTGAGGCGGCGGTTGGCGGGCCGGTTCTGGCGATGTCCGGGGTCAGCCGCGAGGGGCTCGTCGACGTGTTGCGCGCGCTGCGCGCCGAAATCGCCGAAGACAAGCTGCGGCACAGGAAAGCCGCCGAACCGGAACCCGAAACATGGCATCCCTGAGCGCCGCCCGACGGCTGGTCGTCAAGATCGGCTCGGCGCTGCTGGTCGACCGCGACAGCGGCAATCTGCGCGCCGGCTGGCTGCGCGCGCTGGCGCAGGACGTGGCGATGATAAAAGCGCGGGGAACAGATGTCATTCTGGTCTCGTCCGGGTCGATCGCGCTGGGGCGGTCGGCGCTGGCCTTGCCGGCCGGCACGCTGCCACTGGAACAATCGCAGGCCGCGGCGGCGGTCGGGCAGATCCGGCTGGCACGCGCCTATGAAGAGGTGCTGGCGCCGCACGGGCTGACCGCGGCGCAGGTTCTGCTGACGCTGGAGGATTCGGCGGATCGGCGGCGCTATCTCAATTCGCGCGCGACGATGGAACAGTTGCTGCGGCTGGGCACGGTGCCGATCGTGAACGAGAATGACACCGTGGCGACCGACGAAATCCGCTTTGGCGACAATGACCGGCTGGCGGCGCAGATCGCGGTGACGGTCGGGGCCGATGTTCTGGTGCTGCTCAGCGATGTCGACGGGTTCTATTCCGGCGATCCGCGCGGCGACGCAAGCGCCACCCGGTTCGACGTGATCGACCGCATCACCCCGGATATCGAGGCGATGGCCGGCGATGTCGGATCGGGCCTGTCCAAGGGCGGAATGAAGACCAAGCTGATGGCGGCGAAAACCGCCACCGGCGCGGGCTGTGCAATGGCGATCACCGAAGGTTCGGCGATGCGGCCCCTGTCGGCGCTGGAAGCCGGGGCGCCGGCAACCTGGTTCAGCCCGCAAGGCGACCCGCAGGCAGCGCGCAAACGCTGGATTTCGGCGATGAAACCAAAGGGCGAGATCCGGGTCGATGCCGGTGCCGCGCGCGCGCTGGCGCAGGGCAATTCGCTGCTGCCGGCGGGTGTCACCAAGGTTCTGGGCGTGTTCGGGCGCGGCGATCTTGTGGTGATTGCCGGGCCGGAAGGCGCGCTGGGGCAGGGGCTGGTGCGCTATACAAGCACCGAGGCCGAAGCCATCAAGGGCCGCCATTCCAGTGACATCGAGGACGTGCTGGGGTATCCTGGGCGCGCAGCACTGGTGCATCGCGACGACATGGTCATGTGACGAAGTGACGGATATCTTCGGAAGGAACTGTTCTTCCGCTCGAGAAAGGCGAATGATGAAAGACCTCAGCGATATCCCCGCCCTGATGGCCGATATCGGCGCCCGCGCCAAAGCCGCCGCGGCGGACCTGGCATTCGTGTCGCCCGCCACAAAAACGGCCGCGCTGAACGCTGCCGCTGACGCGGTCTGGCAGGCCCGCGCCGACATCATCGCCGCCAACGTGCAGGACATGGAATACGGTCGCGAAAAGGGGCTGACAGCGGCGATGCTTGACCGGCTGATGCTGGACGAGACGCGTATTCAGGGAATTTGCGACGGGCTGCGCGCGGTCGCCGCCCAGGACGATCCGGTGGGCGAGGTTCTGGCGGAATGGGATCAGCCCAGCGGGCTGCATATCCGCCGGGTGCGCACCCCGTTGGGCGTGATCGGGGTGATCTATGAAAGCCGCCCGAATGTGACTGCGGATGCCGGCGCGCTGTGTCTGAAAGCGGGCAATGCGGTGATCCTGCGCGGCGGCTCGGAAAGTTTCCACTCTTCCGGCGCGATCCATGCCTGTCTGGTGGCCGGGCTGCGTGCGGCCGGGCTGCCCGAGGATGCGATTCAGCGTGTCCCGACCCGCGACCGGGCGGCGGTCAGCGAAATGCTGACCATGAACGACACGATCGACGTGATCGTGCCGCGTGGCGGCAAGGGGCTGGTCGGGCTGGTACAGCGCGAGGCGCGGGTGCCGGTGTTCGCGCATCTTGAAGGTATCGTTCACATCTACGTCGACAGGGCCGCGGATGCACAGAAGGCGGTGGACGTGGTGCTGAACGCCAAGACCCGGCGCACCGGTATCTGTGGCGCGGCGGAATGCCTGCTGATCCATCGCGACGTGTTGGACACGCTGGGTCGTGCCCTGATCGGCGCCTTGATCGACAAGGGCGTGACGGTGCACGGCGACGCGGCGGTGCAGGCGTTCGAGGGCGTCGTCCCGGCCACCGAACAGGACTGGGGCCGCGAGTATCTTGACATGAACATCGCCGCAAAGGCCGTTGATAACATTGACGAAGCCATTGCCCACATCCGGCGTTACGGATCCAACCACACCGATTGCATCCTGACCGGGGATGACGCCGCCGCCGCGCGTTTCTTTGAACGCCTGGACAGCGCCATCCTGATGCGCAACGCGTCCACGCAGTTTGCCGATGGTGGCGAATTCGGGATGGGCGCCGAGATTGGCATCGCCACGGGAAAGATGCACGCCCGCGGCCCGGTGGGCGCGGCGCAACTCACCAGTTTCAAATATCTGGTCGAGGGCGACGGAACCCTGCGCAGCTAAGGCGCGTCGCTGCGGGCGCTGCGGTCAGAACCGCGCCACGGCGCCGGTTTCGCTCAGCTCCAGCAACAGGCTGCGCCCGGTGCTTTTCAGCAGCAGGGGCAGCAGCAGAAACTGAACCTGCGCGGCGCCGATATCCGCGTTGCCATTCGGCTCTGCCAGCGCCTGCCAAAGCTCTGTGTCCAGCTTCATCCGGTCAGAGGTGCCCGACACGATCCACTGCCCGTCTTCGCAGCTTACCGAGATCTGCCCGCCCCAGGGCATCGCGGTTTCGAAACATTGCAGCATCAGGAAGGCCAGCTTGACCTCTTGCCGCAACTGGTCGCCGCTGACCTGCCAGTTGATGCGCAGGCGCGACCCATGCGACAGATCGGCGAGAATGCCGCGGATTTCAGCACTGCCGATCACCTGCCCGTCCGACGCCGCACCGTACGCGACACGGAAATACCGGATCCGGGCGTTGGCGTTGGCGACGCTTTCCGATATCAGTTCAATCTCGGGGCTCATCGGACCGCCGGACATCTGCAACAGCTCTACCCCGTTCGAAATCGCGCCGATCGGCGAAATCAGATCGTGGCAGATACGTGAACCCAGAAGGGCGGCGAGATCCTTTGGAGCGTGGGTCATGGAACTTCCTCAGAAGGGGGGCGGTATGGAAGAAATGAATTCAATGCTTGAACCAGGTATGTTGGTGCGCCATCCCGAACAGCCAGATTGGGGCCTTGGACAAGTGCAATCGAAAGTCGGCGGTCGCGTGACCGTAAACTTCGAACACCAGGGCAAGGTGGTGATAGAAGGGCGGCGTATCGGGCTCATCTTGGTATTGAATAACCAGTAACCAAGAGTTTGGCGCACGCGGCTGGTTATTACAACCACAGGATGTAGTTGCTTTTGCAGAAAGCTCCAGCATGTTGCAAAACTTCTGCCTGCAACCTAAACAGCGCCTCGACAGGTGCAAGGATCACCCCCTGCTGATGGCTGCTTCGCAACCCGATTTTCAACTGAAACTGGCCGGATCGACGGACGAGTTGCAGGCCGCGCAGCGTCTTCGCTATCAGGTGTTCGTCGATGAACTGGGCGCTGCGGGGCCGGAAATTGATCATGTGGCAAGGCTGGAGAAAGATCGTTACGACCCGTTTTTCGACCATCTATTGTTGCTGGATCGGAACCGAACGCTCGACGAGCAGGTGATTGGCGTCTACCGGCTGATGCGTCCGGAACAGGCGGATCGACTCGGGTCGTATTATTCCGAAAGCGAATATGACCTGTCGGTGCTGAAATCCAGCGGCCGGCGATTGCTGGAACTTGGACGCTCGTGTGTGCATCCCGCCTATCGCGGCGGCACGGCGATGTACGAATTGTGGGGCGGGCTTTCAGATTATATCACCCGGCATGAAATCGAGATCCTGTTCGGTGTCGCCTCGTTTCCGGGCACCGATATCGACCGGCTTGCGCAGCCGCTCAGCCTGCTGCATCACCGCCATCTGGCGCCGCCCGACCTGCGGGTCACGGCGCGCGTGCCGGGGGCGCAACGGATGGATCTGATGCCCGAAGACGCGATCGACCGCCGCGGCGCGATGGTGGCGACGCCGGCGCTGATCAAGGCCTATCTGCGGCTTGGCGGGTTTGTCGGGCAGGGCGCCTGGGTCGATCGCGCGTTCAACACCACCGATGTCTGCCTGGTGATGGACACCGCGCGGATGAACACCCGCCAGCGCAACATCTACACCCGCCCGCGTGGCTAAGACGATGACGCCCTGGCGCTCTCAGTCCACACCGGCGCTGCCGCCGATCGGCCCGGGCGGCTGGCTGCGCATCGCCCTGCGCGGATCGGTGCTGGTTTTGCTGATCGTTCTCTGTCTGGCGCTGATGGCGCTGGTGCGGCTGGTCGAGCGGCCGCTGTTCGGCCTGCACCGGCCATGGACGCCGTATCTCACGCAATTCGTCTGCCGGATGACTTTCGTGGTGCTTGGCCTGGGTTTTGTCAGCCGCGGCGCGCTGATGAGCGCGCCCGGGGCGGTGGTGGCCAATCATTCGTCATGGCTTGATATTTTCGCGCTTCACCGGCGCAAGCGTATCTATTTCGTGTCAAAGTCCGAGGTCGCGTCCTGGCCGGGGATCGGATGGCTGGCGCGGGCCGCCGGCACCGTGTTCATCACACGAGAGGCCCGCGCCGCGCGCGCGCAAAAGCAGGTGTTCGAAGATCGCCTTGCGGCGGGGCACAAGCTGGCCTTCTTCCCAGAGGGAACCTCGACCGACGGTCTTCAGGTTCTGCCATTCAAATCAACGCTTTTCGCGGCGTTCTTCACGGAAAACCTGTGCCCGATCTCATGGATACAACCCGTCACCCTGCGCTATACCGCGCCGCCGGGAATTGACGCGCGGTTTTACGGATGGTGGGGGGATATGAGCTTTGCGCCGCATCTGCTGGCGGTGCTTGCAGCGTCACCGCAGGGCATGGTCGAAGTGACCTATCACCCGGCTTTGCGGGTTGCGGATTTCGCGGATCGAAAGACGCTTGCGCTGGCCTGCGAAACCGTCGTTCGCGCAGGGCTGGAACATCAGGAACGCCCGGTAGAAGCTTGAAAACGCTGTCTTAAAGCATGGCAGCGACCAGGTCGCGCAACGCAAGGACCGAATCCTCTGCCTGCCAAATCTCCGGCCCGATGCCGAAGAAATCCGTGACCGGCGCCAGCGCGCGCATCTGGGCCACATCCAGCGCGCCCTCGGCCACGACCGGAACCTCGATCATCTCGGACCACCAGGCGAAGATCTCTGCATCGGCAAAGCTGCCGTCGCCCAGATGCGTCGGCGCCACCGGCCCGAAGGCCACGTAATCCGCGCCGATCTCTGCCGCGGTCATGCCGTCATGGCGCGACGCACCGCAATAGGCGCCGACGATGGCATCCTCGCCCAGCGCCTTGCGCGCGGCGCGCACCGTACGCGAGCCGTCGGGAAGGTGCACGCCGTCAAGACCCAAGCGTACGACCAGTTGCAGATGCGACTCGATCACCAGCGGCACATCGCGGGCATGCGCCACGTCGCGCAGCGCGTCGGCGGCACGCAGGATGCGGTCTTCGTCGGTGCTGGACAGGGCAAGCCGCACGCAGGCAATGTCGATTGCATCAAGGACGCCTGACAACCTATTGGGAAAAATGGAAAGTTCAAATTCCGGCGGGGTAATCAGGTAGATTTGCGGCTGCTCGGCTTCGGCCATCTGAACGGCTCCTTGACGCGGGTTTTCGCCGCTATAGCCGCTATCGGCGCGCTTGGCTACTTTGCCGGCATCGGCGCGACGAAATCCATCGCCAACGCCATGCACCTGCCGCGCCGGGCGTCATCCGCCATCGCCTGTTCGGTGAGGTCGATCATGCCGCCCATCTTTCGCCCGGTAAACTGCATCGGGCGCGCGCCTTCGATCGTTAGCGCCCCGGCGGCGTTGTCCTTGCCCACGCGGAACATGCCGCCGCCCTTGTGCACGCCGCACAGCATGTTGCCATTCAGCATGAACGCCAGGCCGCCGAACATTCTTTTCTCGTCGATGCCCGCAATGTCCGCCAGATCGCCGCGCAGCAGCTCTGCAAGTCCTTCGTCATAGGCCATGGCCGCCTCCTTGCCCTTGGGTTGGGTGCAGCGTACACCCGCGCCGACGCTTCGGGGAAGGCCTGGCATGCAACCGATATTCGTACTGGTGCGACCGCAGATGGGGGAAAATATCGGCGCCGCCGCCCGCGCGATGGCGAATTTCGGCCTGTCGCACATGCGGCTTGTCGCGCCGCGCGATGGCTGGCCCAATCCCAGGGCCGTGGCGATGGCCAGCGGTGCCGGGCGGTTGCTGGACGCAGCGCAGGTCTATGACACGACAGCGCAGGCGATTGCCGACTGCACGATGGTCTACGCCACCACCGCGCGCGCCCGCGGCCTGACCAAGATCATCGCCACGCCAGAGCGCGCGATGGCCGACACGCATGCGCGGATCGGAGCGGGCGAACGGGTTGCGATCCTGTTCGGCCCGGAACGCGCAGGTCTGGAAAATGATGACATCTCGCGGGCAAACGCGATCATCTCGGTGCCGGTCGATCCCGAATTCGCGTCGCTGAACCTGGGTCAATGCGCGTTGCTGACCGCCTATGAATGGCGCCGCCAAAGCTTTGAAAGCGAGCCCGAAAAAGTCGATTTCGCCCGCACCGAACCGGCGTCGGGCATCGAGGTGGAAAAGCTGGCGCAGCATTACGAGGACCGGCTGGACGAGGCCGGATATTTCTTTCCGGATCACAAGGCGCCGGGGATGAAACAGACCATGCGCAACATGTGGAGCCGGATGCCGATGACGCGGGCCGATGTGCAGTTGCTGCACGGTGTGCTGCGCCAGATGGTGCGCTGGAAAGAGCGCGATTGACCGCACCCTGCCACCCTTGCCCCACGCCGCCGGCGGGCCTAGGTTTGCGCCAATATCAACGGGGCCGAGCGCAGCAATGAGCCAGAAACGTTCCATCTTCGAAGAGGTCGGCGCCGAGAAGGCCGCCGCACCCGCGACCCGCCAGACCGGCACCATCGACAAGGCGTCGCGCGGTGCGCGCGGTGCGATCCGGGTCTGGCTGGTCGTGCTTTTCGCCTTGGTCATGGTGATGATCGTGGTCGGCGGCCTGACCCGGCTGACCGACAGCGGCCTGTCCATCACCGAATGGAACGTCATCAAGGGCGCGCTGCCGCCCGTGGGCGCGGACGCCTGGGCGGCCGAGTTTGCCAAATACCAGGCGATCCCGGAATACCAGTTGCAGAACAAGGGGATGACCCTGACAGAGTTCAAGTCGATCTATTGGTGGGAATGGGGCCATCGCCAGTTGGGCCGCGTCATCGGGCTGGTCTGGGCCGCGGGATTCGGTTTCTTCTGGCTGACCAGACGTATCCCCACCGGCTGGACCGGGCGATTGCTGGCGCTGGGACTGCTGGGCGGGCTGCAGGGGGTCATCGGCTGGTGGATGGTCAGTTCCGGCCTGTCGGGCACCATGCTGGACGTGGCCAGCTACCGGCTGGCCATGCACCTAGGGCTGGCCTTTGCCATCCTCGGACTGATTGCGTGGTATGTCCTTGGTCTTCGCCGCGCCGAGCGCGACCTGATGCAGGCGCGCCGGGCGCGCGAGCCCCGGCTGCAATCACATGCAGGCTGGCTGATCGGCTTTGCCTTCGTGCAGATCCTGCTGGGTGCGCTGGTGGCGGGGATCGACGCGGGGCGCAATTACATCGACTGGCCGCTGATGGCCGGCGGGTTGCTGCCGCCCGATCCCTTTGCGATCGACCCGCTGTGGCGGAACTTCTTTGAAAACGACGGGCTGGTGCAATTCATCCACCGCGTCTGGGGCTATCTGTTGCTGGCGGTGGGGCTGCGGGTCTGGGTCGTGTCGCGGCGCAGCAGCTACGCGGCCACCAGGCGTGCCGTTGACTGGATGGCGGTGATGCTGCTTGCACAGATTGGCGTCGGCATCGTCACGGTGATGTCGTCGGCGCCCTG
>JAJDOB010000074.1 GCA_022340385.1 Rhodobacter sp. | reverse complement strand
CCGCCTGTGCCCCGGCGCGCCTGCCGATCTGGTGCTGTTCGACCCGGACGCGCCGTTTGTTCTGGACCGCTTCGCATTGCAGTCGAAATCGAAGAACACGCCCTTCGACGGCGCGCGCCTGCAGGGCAAGGTGATCAAGACCTGGGTCGCGGGAACCGAAGTCTATGCGCGCGACTGAGTTGATGTTCGCGCGTCGTGAAAATTGCCGCCGGCGGCATCGGGGCCTTCCAGCCGCGCCATAGACTTTCAGACCATCCGCGAAGATACTCGAGACCACAAGAAAGGAACCAGATGGCGTTTTTTCCCACCCTGATCACGGCCCTGCTGGCCTATCTGCTGGGCTCTGTTCCCTTCGGCATCGTGATGGCCCGGCTGTTCGGGCTGGGCGATCTGCGGCAGATCGGGTCGGGCAATATCGGCGCGACCAACGTGTTGCGCACCGGGCACAAGCCGGCCGCGCTGCTGACGCTGATCGGGGACGCGGGCAAGGGCGCGGCGGCGGTGCTGCTGGCGCGGCTGCTGGTGGGCGAAGGCGCGGCGGGCATCGCCGGGCTGTTCGCGTTGCTGGGGCACCTGTTCCCGGTGTTCCTGGGATTCCGGGGCGGCAAGGGGGTCGCGACCTTTCTTGGCACGCTGCTGGCGTTGTCCTTCCCGGTCGGGCTGGCGGGCTGCGCCACCTGGCTGGTCTGCGCGCTGCTGTTCCGGTTCAGCTCGTTGTCGGCGCTGGTCGCGGCGGTGCTGGCGCCGGTCTTCACGGCGATCTTCTATCACTGGCACGGCGCCGTTCTGGTCGCGGTGATGAGCGTTCTGGTCATCGTCAAGCACAACGCCAACATCCAGCGGTTGCGCGCAGGCACCGAACCCCGGATCGGTCAGAAAGGCTGACTGGTCCGGACGCGTTCCTGCGGGCCTTCAACGCCCTGCCCGACGGCACGTTTCGCGGCCATGCCGCGGGCCGGCGATACGTTGTCAGCAAGACCGCGCAGGTCGGTGGGCGCAGTTGGAAACTGGTGGCAGAGGAACTGGGCGGCGGCGATTACATCAGTCTGAACCTTTACCTCACCGCCCGGGGCGCGCGTCTGCGCCCCTGCGAGATGCCCGCGGCGAAAGTGGTGGACTTCGTTCTGGCGCTGGCCGCCATGCCCGACCCGGCCGACGCCGGGTCAACGTCAAACGCTGACCCCGCGCCAGTCGCCAAGCGTCAGTAACTGAATTCGCTGTAGATCCGGCTGAGGTCGCCGTTCCAGTCGCCATTGTAGTGGTCCAGCAATTCATCCGCTGGGGCCTTGCCGGTTTCGACGCTGTCCTCCAGCGCGTGCAGGAAATGACGCTCGTCCTGCACCATGCCGCCCAGTCCGGGGCGGGCGCGCGCCTTCAGACCGGCACGGGCGATGTCCAGAACCTCGCGCGCCAGTTCCAGCATCCTGATGTCGCCGACCTGTGCCTGCAAGCCATCGACAGAGGCCGCGACACGCAGCGCCTCGCGGGTCTCGGCGTCCCAGCCCTTGGCCAGATCCCAGGCCGCATCCAGCGCGGTCTGGTCATAGATCAGCCCGACCCACAGGGCGGGCAGCGCGCACAACCGCCGCCACGGCCCACCGTCGGCACCGCGCATCTCGATGAATTTCTTGATCCGCGCCTCGGGAAAGGCGGTGGTCAGGTGGTCGGCCCAGTCAGACAGCGTCGGCGTCTCACCGGGCAGTGCGGGCAGTTTTCCGGCCAGGAAATCGCGGAACGACTGGCCCAGCGCGTCGATGTATTTGCCGTCGCGATAGACGAAATACATCGGCACATCGAGCGCGTAGTCGACCCATTTCTCGAACCCCATGCCGTCCTCGAACACCCAGGGCAGCATGCCGGTCCGCGAGGCGTCGAGATGCCGCCAGACATAGCCGCGCCAGGATTTATGGCCGTTCGGCTTGCCCTCGAAGAACGGCGAATTGCCGAACAGCGCATTGGCCACCGGCTGTAGCGCCAGCGCCACGCGCAGCTTTTGCACCATGTCCGGTTCCGAGGCGAAATCGAGATTGACCTGCACCGTGCAGGTGCGCCGCATCATGGTTTTGCCCGCGGTGCCGACGGTATCCATATAGGCATCCATCAGCTTGTAACGGCCCTTGGGCATCAGCGGCATGTCTTCGTGCTTCCAGATCGGGGCGGCGCCCAGACCGATGAACCCGACGCCGATTTCATCGGCGATGTCCTTGACCTCGCGCAGGTGGGTGTTCACCTCGTCGCAGGTCTGGTGAATGGTTTCCAGCGGCGCGCCGGACAGTTCAAGCTGCCCGCCGGGTTCGAGGCTGATATTGGCGCCGTCCTTTTCCAGCCCGATCAGGTAGCCGGCCTCGCGCACTTCGGACCAGGCATGACGGTCGCGCAATGCTTCCAGCACCGCCTGGATCGACCGTTTGCCCTCATAGGGCAGCGGGCGCAGCGTGTCCTTGCAATAGCCGAATTTCTCGTGCTCGGTGCCGATGCGCCAGTCTTCCCGGGGCTTGCACCCGTCGGCAAGATATTCGGCAAGCTGCTCGTGCCGCTCGATCGGGCCGCCACCGGATTGGGGGATGGACATGGGCTGCGTGCTCCGCTGTTCTGGCGTTTCGGGTTGAACCGGCAGAACTGAGAGGTTTTCGGGCCGAAGTCAATGCAGGCCGGCCGGTCAAATCCGGGCCGATGGATGCGACCGACCCGCGCCGCTGCAATGCCGGATTACCGCTCGCTCCGGTCCAGCGGATGCCAGGGCGCCACGTCTTCGGCCGGCGAATTGTCGCGCCAGTCATAGGGCGCGCGGACGTTTTCGAACGTCATTTCGGTGAAATCGCGGATCAGCTCCAGCTTATCGCCGCGCCGGCGATAAAGCTTTCCGCCCAGCGTGTCATAGCGATCCAGCAGCCCCGGGCGCGGCACCGCCAGCCGGTCGTACAACTCGCGGCTGGTACGCGGCGGCGGATCTGCCAGCAACCGCCGGGTGGCGGCGCGGTCAATCGGCGCGCGCTGCCCGTTGATCAGCCGCAACCCGGTGCGGCAGTCCCTGGTCGGTGCGCCAAATGTAACCCGCGCCAGATCATCGTCGCGCCCGATGACATCGGCGTCGCCAAACGCATGGTAATGCCGGTTGTCCAGGAAAACGCCGCCACCGCCCCAGGTATGACCCTGCGGGAACAACGACAGGGCGGTGAAATAGGGCGGGCGCGAGATTGCCGAGTAGGCGCCTTTGGTCACGCCGCCCCAGTCGCCGTTCAGCGCGAAATAGATGAAATGCCGGCCATCGGGCGACAGGTCGCAACGCTCGACATAGACCTTGCTTTTCAGCCATTGCCCGTCTTCGAACGTATCGCTGTCGCGATGCCACAGGATCAGATTGAACAGTTTCGCCGCGGCCTGCCGCAAGATCACGGCGCGGTCATTGTCGGCGGCAAAGAACAAGTGCAGCCGCAGATAAGGTGCTGTGTTCACGACGAACCGGCCCGCATAGCAGCCGCGTCAGTGCAGCCGGCGCTGGGCCTGGTTCCAAATCGTCACACGCTCGCCCGGGTTCGAGTTCAGCTTGGCCAGCATGTTTTCGGTCTTGATGCCTTCGAGAGCCGCGAACACGTCGAAAAGCGCCTCGGCGTTTGCCGCATTGGTCGGGATATGCAGGGTGGTGCCGTCAACCTCTTTCAGCACCCATTCGGCGGCCGGTTTGGCCTGCGGTTCCAGTTCGACGCTGTGAAGCGCATCCATCGACACCGATCCGCCCTCAAGCGGGCCATAGTAGGTGACCAGCCGTTCATGCACCTGAACCACACCGGGCCCGCCCGCGCCGACGCGGAACCGCGTGCGCTGGATGCCGGCAAAGATGATCAGCGCGCCGACAATGGCAATGGATGTGCCGATGGCCGCCAGGACGCCCTGCTGGCCGACCGCCCAGAACATGCCGCAGCCCGACATGAAAAGGCCGAACAGCGCCTCGCGCCAGCGCCAGAATTTGTTCCAGATCTCGGGTCGTATGAAGGACATGATCGTCTGCCTAACACTATCGGACGCGCGGATTTCTCGGGTGCGCCGGTTTCCAGATATACCCTGTAATGGCGGCGTCTTTGTGGCCAAGCCGCGCCACGTTCCTGCCACATTTGACGCCAACAGGCCGGTTTCCGCCATAATCCGCCGAAAATTGCCGGGCCATCGGCGGAAACCTACCAATCGCCCAGCAGGGATTGCCACAGCGTCATTGCCGCGACGGCGGCGGTGTCGGCGCGCAGGATGCGGGGGCCAAGGCTGATCCGGCTGACGAAAGGCAGGGCCAGCAGGCGGTCGCGTTCGGTTGCGCTGAAACCGCCCTCGGGGCCGATCAGGATGGCCCAGCCCTGTGCGGACGGTGCATCCCGCAGCGTCTGGCGCGCGCCCACCGTCGTCTCGTCGCAAAAGATCAGCTGCCGCCCGGCGGGCCAGTCGGCCAGAACCGCGTCGAGTTTGCGCAGCTCCGCCACTTCGGGCACGAAGGTGCCGCCGCATTGTTCGGCGGCCTCGATCGCGTGGGCCTGCAGGCGGTCGCGCCGGATGCGTTCGGAATTGGTGAAGGCGGTCTGCACCGGCAGGATGCGCGCGGCCCCCATTTCGGCGGCCTTTTCGACGACAAAGTCGGTGCGCGCCTTCTTGATCGGCGCGAACAGCAGCCACAGGTCGGGCGGATCCTGTTGCGGGCGGGTCCGCTCTTGGGCTTTCAACAGGCCGTCCCGCCTGCCGGCAGCCGCGACCTGCGCGCGCCATTCGCCATCGCTGCCGTTGAACAGCGCCAGCGAGTCGCCGACCCCAAGCCGCATCACGCCGAACAGGTAATGCGCCTGGTCACGCGACAGAAGCACCGATTGCCCTGCCCCAAGCGGGTGATCTACATAGAGCCTGACTTTTGTTGACGCCATGACGGCGATGATAGGCAAGCGATGAGCGAAGCGCCAGAGAGTGCGGGACAGGTCAGCGACGCGGTGACCGGAAACTGGGTGGACCGGCACGCCCCCGCGTGGAGCAGGCCCTACCTGCGGCTGTCACGCGCCGATCGCCCGATCGGCACCTGGCTGTTGCTGCTGCCGTGCTGGTGGGGGCTGCTGCTGGCCGCCGCATCGACCGGGCGGTTCGGGGTGCGCGAGATCTGGATCATGGCCGGCTGCGGGCTGGGCGCCTGGCTGATGCGTGGCGCCGGCTGCACCTGGAACGACATCACCGACCGCGATATCGACGCCGCCGTCGCGCGCACCGCTTCGCGCCCGATCCCGGCCGGGCAGGTTACGGTCAGGGGGGCGGCAATCTGGATGGCGATGCAGGCGCTGGTGGCGCTGGCGATCCTGCTGACCTTTCATCGCACCGCCATTCTGCTGGGCGTCGGATCGCTGGCGCTGGTCGCGGTCTATCCCTTTGCCAAGCGGTTCACATGGTGGCCGCAGGTGTTTCTGGGGCTGGCCTTCAACTGGGGCGCGCTGCTGGCCTGGGCGGCACAGACCGGCCGGCTGGATTGGCCGCCGGTGATGCTGTACCTCGCCGGGATCGCCTGGACGCTGTTCTACGACACGATCTATGCGCACCAGGACAAGGAAGACGACGCGCTGATCGGTGTGAAATCGACCGCGCGGCTGTTTGCGGCAGACACGCCGCGGTTCCTGCTGATCTTCATGGTGCTGGCGGTGCTGCTGCTGACCGGCGCGATCATCGCGGCGCTGGCCCCGGCGGCCAACATGCTGGCGCTGGTGATCGCACTGGGCGGTCCCTGGGCGTTTGGCTGGCACCTGACATGGCAGATGCGGCAACTGGACATCGACGATCCCGCCATCTGCCTGCGGCTTTTCCGCGCCAATCGCGATGCCGGGCTGATCATCGTGCTGTTTCTCGCCGCCGGGCTTTTCGCATGATTGCAGCTTGCCCGCTGACCCCCTAAAGAAGATCGCAAGATCGGTTGGATCGGGACACCGCAGAGTACATGCGAATTTCTTCCTTCATTCCTGCAGTGATGGCGCTGGTCGCAGCCGCCGTGCTGGCCGTCGTCAGCGCGATGCTGGCCGTCGGCCAGATCGAACGGGGCACCTACGAACAGATCGGGCGGGTGCTGTCGGTCGACGGGCAGGACTGGACCGACGTGCAGGTTGACGGGCTTCAGGTGATCCTGAGCGGCACCGCTCCCGACGAGGCGGCGCGGTTTCGCGCCCAGCGGCTTGCCGGCACCATCGTCGATGCGTCACGCGTGATCGACTCGATGGAGGTCGCCGCCAGCAGGCCGGTCGAGCCGCCGCGGTTTTCCATCGAGATCCTGCGCAACGACGCCGGCATCTCGCTGATCGGACTGGTGCCCGACGCGATGGACCGCGACGCGGTTGCGCGCACCATCACCGAACTGGCCGGGGGGGCCGATGTGACCGACCTGCTGGAAGTCGCCGATTACCCGGTGCCCGGCGGCTGGGTGCAGGCGATCAGCTTTGCGCTGGATGCGCTGGCGGAACTGCCGCGATCGAAGATCTCGGTTTCGGCGCGCCGGGTCGAGATCACCGCGATCAGCGGCAGCAGCGCGGAAAAGAAGCGGCTGGAAGACAAGCTGATCCAGGCGGTTCCAAAGAATGTCGAACTGATCCTTGATATTTCCGCCCCGCGCCCGGTGATCACACCGTTCACGCTGCGCTTTATGCTGGATCAGGACGGCGGGCGGTTCGATGCCTGCTCTGCATCCAACAACAACGGCCGCGCACGCATCCTTGCCGCCGCCGCAGAGGCCGGATTGCAGGGTGTGGTGAACTGCACGCTGGGGCTTGGCGTGCCCAGCCCGCGCTGGGCCGACGCGGTGGTGTCCGGCCTGGCGGCGGTCAAGCAGCTTGGCGGCGGGTCGATCACCTTTTCGGATGCGGATGTGTCGCTGGTCGCGCTCGACACCACAGAGCAGACGTTGTTCGACCGCGTGGTCGGTGAACTGGAAGCGGCGCTGCCGGATGTGTTCTCGCTGGACGCGATCAAACCTGAACCGGTGAAGATCGACGGCACCGGCGCCGACACCGGCCCGCCGGAATTCATCGCCACCTTCAGCCCCGAGGGCCTGGTGCAGCTGCGCGGGCGAATCACCGATGAACGGCTGCGCAGCGCGGTCGAAGGCTTTGCGCTGGCGCGGTTCGGCGGCTCTGAAGTGTCGGCGGCGATGCTGCTGGACAAGGAACTGCCCGGCGGCTGGGCCGCGCGGGTGTTCGCGGGCGTCGAATCGCTGTCGCTGCTTAACCAGGGCAGCCTGGTGGTGCAGCCCGATTTCCTGGATATCCGCGGCACCACCGGCAACCCCGACGCCAAGGCAGAGATCTCGCGGATCCTGTCAGACCAGCTGGGGACGGCGGAAAATTTCGCGATCGACGTGACCTATCTGGAATCGCTGGATCCGAACGCCGCGCTGCCGACGCCAGAGGAATGCGTGGCGACGATCAACGGCATCCTGAACGCCCGCAAGGTGACCTTTGCGCCCGGATCGGCGGATATCGAGGGCGACGGGCTGGCCACGATCAACCAGATCGCCGAAGTGATGCGCGACTGCGCCTACGTGCCGATGGAAGTCGCCGGCCACACCGACAGTCAGGGCCGCGAATCGATGAACCAGCAATTGTCGCAGCAGCGGGCAGAGGCGATTCTGACGGCGCTTCGGGCGCGCCGCGTCCTGACCAGCAACCTGACGCCACGCGGCTATGGCGAGGCGGTGCCGATCGCCGACAACGACACCGAAGAGGGCCGCGAGGCCAACCGGCGCATCGAGTTCACGCTGATCATCGTCGGAAACGACGAAGAGCTGGGCACCGAGGAAACCGATGCCGTAGCGGACGCGCCCGCCGACCCGGCCCCCGAAACCAATGCAGAGAGCCCTGATGGACAGAACTGAGTTTATCGCCGTCACCGCAAGCATCCTGTTTGTCGCCTTCGTGATGGGCTGGTTCGCCCATTGGCTGGTGCATCGCTTTGCCCGCGTCGCGCAGTCGGACATGAGCGAGCTGGACAAGATGGCGCAGGCCCTGCACGAGGCCGAGGAACAGCGCGACCAGACGGTGACCTATTTCCAGCAGCGCGAGGCGGAAATGTCCAACCAGCAAAGCCAGACCGAAGCCGAACTGCGCGCCGCGATGGACGGGTTGCGCGAAGCGCGCCACGAGACCGAGGAACTGAGAAGCTACATCGAACGGATGAACGCAGGCTAGTGGATCGACCAAAGCATTTGCGTCCCCCGATCGGCCCCAATGCAGTGGGCTTGGCGCGCGCAAATCCTGCGGTAGGCTGATCCCGTATCGGCCCTTCCGCCATTTCTGGAAAAATTGTGTGCTAGAGTGCGGCCAGGTCATCGCAATTATTGATTCGTGATGCCCGCGATCGCTTGCTGAGGGAATACACATGCAAACTGAAGAACACTCGGATCCACTGACGTGGGATCCCGAATTCGATGCCGTCGCCGCTGCGCCAAAGCATCACAAGGTGCTGTTTGAAAATGAAAAGCTTCGCGTTCTCGAAGTCACCCTTGAACCGCAGGACGAAGAGCCCCTGCATCACCATCGCTGGCCGTCGGTCTTCGTTCTCGACCAGATCCACGACGGGGTAAGGGACATCTCGCCAGAGGGTGTCGAACTGCCGCCAAGCCGCGACGTGATCCGCGCCATCGAGGAATGGGATGGCCAGAGCAGTCTTGTCGTGCATATGGCGCCACAGCCGCTTGGACGCGTGCTGAACAAGGGTGAGACGAACATCCACGGCATCCGGATCGAGATAAAGGGCTAGCCGGGCCGGCCGCTACCAGCGCCGCAGCGCGTCCTCGTCGGCGTCCCGGGCCGCGACCCATTCGGCGCCCTGATCCGTCACTTCCTGTTTCCAGAACGGCGCGCGCGATTTCAGGTAGTCCATCAGGAATTCGGCCGCCGCAAAGGCGTCGGCGCGATGGGGTGCGGCGGTGGCGACCATCATGATCTGCTCGGCCGGTTTCAGCGGGCCGTAGCGGTGGATCACCAGACTGTCCAACAGGTGCCAGCGCGCGACCGCCTCTGCCTCGATCGCCGCGATCGCCTTTTCGGTCATGCCCGGGTAATGTTCTATCAGCATGTGCCGCAGCGTGCCGGTGTCATCGCGCACGATTCCGGTAAAGCTGACCTGCGCGCCGACGCCCGGCAGGCCCTGCGCGAAGCCCTGCAATTCGGCGCCGACATCGAACGGCGCGGACTGCACCCGGACGCTCATCTCAGCCGCCGGTCATCGGCGGGAAGAACGCGACCTCGCGCACGCCCTTCAGCGGTGCATCGAAAGAGGACAGTTCCTGATCCAGCGCCACCCGCAGGGCTGATGTGTCGGCAAAGGCGGCCGCGTAGCGCGGCTCGCGCGCTTTCAGTTCCGCGACCAGATCGGCCACGGTCGCGGCCTTGGTCTCGACCTGTTCCTGCGGCAGCCCGATGCGTTCGCGCACCCAGGCGAAATACATCACGTTCATCCGCCATAATCCTTGTCGCGCAGATAGGGCAGCGACTTGCGAAAGTAGTCGAGCCCTGACAGCAGCGTCAGCGCCGCGGCGACCCACAGCAGCACGACCCCGCCCCACCAGCTGTAATACGCCCCGGCAACGTTGAAATTCAGCCCCACGGTATCGGCCAGTTCGCCCGACAGGATCTGCTGCACGATGGTTTCATCCATGCCCACCGTGCGTTCGATGTAGTTATGTTCGAAGATACCGGTGGCGAACAGCACGGTCAGCGCGACCATCTGGGCGAAGGTCTTGTATTTGGCGATCTGCGTCACCTTCAGCTTGCCCATGCGCGCGCCAAGGTATTCACGCAGGCCGGATACAAAGATTTCGCGGAACAGAATCACCACGGCGGGCAGCAATATCCACGGGTTCATGCCGGAAAAGCCGGTAATCACCAGCAGCGCGATCACCACCATCGCCTTGTCGGCGATCGGGTCAAGCATAGCGCCAAAGACGGTTTCCTGTTTCCAGGCGCGCGCCAGATAACCATCTATGTAGTCGGTGATCGCGGCGGCGATGAACAGCAGCAGCGCGAACCAGTCGGCCCAGGGGCGCGCGAAATACAGAAACATGATCGCAACGCCGGGCGCCGCCAAAAGGCGGAGCACGGTCAGTATGTTCGGGATGGTCCACGTCATGCCAGCTTCCTACCCTGTCCTTGACGGACAGGAAAGACGCTGTGTGCCGGTCCGCGGAAAAGCGCGATCCGAAAGGCGCAAGGCCGGTTCTCGGATCGCGTGGCATGGCAGACGGGTAAGGCAGTGATGCCGGTTCAGTACATGGTGAAAAAGTTGTCGGTGTTGTAATCGGCGCGGTTGGGATCGGTGAAATCGGTGCGGACATAGACCCGCAGGCGTCCGCCGCTCATCTTGACCCAAAGTTCGCGGCGCGCGAATCCCTGGTCGATGCGCCCGAAGATCCAGCCGTTTTCCAGCCGGCGGGCCGGCACCTCGCCCCAGTCACAGTCGCTGGGCGAGCACGAGCCCCAGAGGTGGATGTACCACGGCGCGCCGGGCGGATACGGGCGGCCGTTCAGGATCTGGTCCTGACACTGGAAGCGGATCGTCGCGCGGGTGATCGAGCGCGTGTTGGAATCGATGTTGCGCCAGTTGCCGTTTTCGGGCTGGGCAAGGCAGATTGCGGATGCGGTATGTGCCGACATCGTCAGTCCAAGAACGGCGGCGGCAATCAGGGCAATGCGTTTCATGATGCGGTCTCCATGGTTTTGTATCCATGGGTCGGCGCAGGCCGCGCCATGGTTCAAAATTGGCGCCGCGCGGTCTTAGCCCTTTTCGTGGAAATAGTCATAGATGGTTTCGGCAATCCGTTCGGAAATGCCGTCGACCGCCCTGAGATCGCCAAGATCGGCGCGCGCAACGGCCTTGGCGCTGCCGAAATGCGCCAGCAGCGCGCGCTTGCGGGTGGCGCCGACGCCGGGCACATCGTCGAGCGGCGTGGCACCGATGGCCTTGGCGCGTTTGGCGCGGTGGGTGCCGATGGCAAAGCGGTGCGCCTCGTCCCGCAGACGCTGGATGAAATAAAGCACCGGATCGTTGTGGCGCAGCGCCGTCACCCGCTGTCCCGTGCGGTGGAATTCCTCTTTGCCGGCATCGCGGTCGACGCCCTTGGCGACCCCGACCATCGGAATGTCGCCGACGCCATGTTCGGCCATGATCTCGCGCACGGCGCTGACCTGCCCGGCGCCGCCGTCGATCAGCAGCAGATCGGGCCAGGTGCCGCCGGTGCGGTCCGGGTCTTCCTTGATCAGACGCCGGAACCGGCGGGTCATCACCTCTTTCATCATCCCGAAATCGTCGCCCGGTGTCAGGTCGTCCCCCTTGATGTTGAACTTGCGGTATTGCGATTTCATCAGCCCGTCGGGACCGGCGACGATCATCGCGCCGACCGCGTTTGTGCCCTGGATATGGCTGTTGTCGTAAACCTCTATCCGGGTCGGGGGGGCGGCAAGTTCGAACGCCTCTGCCAGACCCTTCAGCAATTTGCCCTGGGTTGCGGTTTCCGCCATCCTGCGGGCCAGGCTTTCGCGGGCGTTGCGGGTGGCACCGGCCACCAGTTCGGCCTTTTCACCCCGCTGCGGCACCAGAATCTCGACCTTGCGCCCGGCCTTGTCGCTGAGCGCCTCTGCCATCAGGTCGGGATCCTCGATGTCATGGCTGAGGATCAGTTGCCGCGGCGGTTCCTTGTTGTCGTAGAACTGCCCGACAAAGGCCTGCAAAACTTCGCTCGGGGATTCGGTGCCGCCCAGACGCGGGTAATAGTCGCGGTTGCCCCAGTTCTGGTGCGCACGGATGAAGAACACCTGCACGCAGGCCTGCCCGCCGTCGATATGCAGCGCGATCACGTCCGCCTCCGGCACGCCGCGCGGGTTGATGCCCTGGCTGCCCTGCACCTGGGTCAGCGCGCGAATCCGGTCGCGCAGGGCGGCGGCGCGTTCAAATTCCATCGCGTCGCTGGCGGCCTGCATCTGGCCCGCCAGCTGTTCCTGCACATTGGTGGATTTGCCCAGAAGAAAGCGTTCGGCGTCGCCGACCAGCGTGGCGTAGTCGGCCGTGGATATATGGTCGACGCAGGGGGCGGAACAGCGCTTTATCTGGTACAGAAGACAAGGCCGGGTGCGCGCCTCGAACGTGGAATCGGTGCAGTTGCGCAGCAGGAAGACCTTCTGCAACTGGTTCAGCGTGCGGTTCACCGCCCCGGCGCTGGCGAAGGGGCCGTAATAGGCGCCCTTTTCCTTTTTCGCGCCGCGGTGCTTCTTGATCTGGGGAAAGCCGTGATCCTTGGCGACAAGGATGTTCGGAAAGGACTTGTCGTCGCGCAGCAGCACATTGTAGCGCGGTTTCAGCTGCTTGATCAGGTTCTGTTCCAGCAGCAGCGCCTCGGTCTCTGTGCGCGTCGTCAGGAACATCATCGACGCGGTGGCGCGGATCATCCGGTCGATCCGGGGGCTGTGCCCGGTGGGGCGCGAATAGTTCGACACGCGCGCCTTGAGGTTGCGCGCCTTGCCGACGTAAAGAACACGGTTCTGCGCATCCAGCATCCGGTACACGCCGGGGCTGGAATCGAGGGTCCGGAGATACCCCCTGATCACGTCAAACCCGGAGGGCGGTGCAGAGATGTCGGTTTCGGTCATTCGATGGCTTCGTGATTCCCCGGTTTGCTGCAATCATATGAGGGCCAAGACAAGAGAAAACAAATCCACGATTTCTGGGGATAACTCTGGTGGTAAGATTGGGCGACCCGGAAATTTCTGTTTGATTCAGCCTGCTTCATTGATCTGCCTAAAAAATAGGCACTCTTGCAAGTCATTGAATCCAAACAAAAGAATTATTGTCAATTTCTAAACAGTTGTTTTTATTAGAGTTTTCGTAACGGATTTGTGAAGCTTTAGCGAGAGGTGCACAAGTCTGGCGGGGATTGGCGGAAATCGCGGCCTATCCCGGCGGTTCCACGCCCAGAATATCGGGCGTGCGCCACCCCAGATGCTGCCCGCCATCGGTGCAGATCAGCTGTCCGGTCACGCCCGGCGCATTCACCAAATACAAAAGCGCGGCCGTAACATCCTGCGCATTCGAGCCGCGTTGCAACACGGTTGCGGCACGCTGGCGGGCGAAATGCGCATCCGATTGCCGGGTTGCCTGCATCGTCGGGCCGGGACCGATTGCATTGACACGCACGTTAGGGGCGAGTGCCTGCGCCGCCGTCTGGGTCAGGCCCCACAGGCCCCATTTGGCCAGCGTATAGGTCATGAATTCCGGCGTCAGCTTGCGCACCCGCTGGTCGATCATGTTGACCACCAGCGCCTGTGCCACCTGCTCTCCGCGCTGATCGGTCGTCGCCGCCGGGGCCTGCGCCGCCAGTGCCTGCGTCAGAACGAAAGGCGCGCGCAGATTGGTGCCCATATGGCGCGTCCAGCTGTCAAGCGTCGCGGTTTGCAGCGTGTCATGGTCGAAGATCGAGGCGTTGTTGATCAGCAGCGTCACAGGGCCGTCCAGCGCCCGCGCCACAGCCGGCAACAGGGCCCGGGTCGCGTCCTCGTCCAGCAGGTCGGCCCGGTGCGTGGTGGCGGTGCGGCCCATGGCGCGCAACTCCACGGCCAGCGCGCGGGCCGCTTCTTCGGAGGTGCGATAATGCACCGCCACGTCAAAGCCGGCCTCGCCCAAAGCCAGCGCCATGGCCCGGCCCAGCCGGGTGCCCGCCCCGGTAATCAGCGCATTCCTGATCTGCATCGCATCGTCTTCCTACTGCAGCACAACTACCACATAGGCGATGTAGAGCGCACACAACAGCGCGCCGAAGCGTTTGCTCATGTTGACGCGCATCAGGACGAACGGGCCCAGCACCACAGAGGCCGCCAGCATCACCCAGAGGTCAAAGCGCAGGAACGCCGGCTCGACCGGGATCTCGCCAAAGATCGAGGCCACGCCGATGATGCCCAGCAGGTTGAACAGGTTCGACCCGATGACATTGCCCAGCGCAACCTCGGCCTGGCGGCGCAGGGCGGCCATCACCGTTGTCGCCAGTTCCGGCAGCGAGGTGCCCACGGCGACCAGCGTCAGGCCGATCACGGTTTCGCTGACACCCATCGCGGTGGCGATATTGACCGATGCGTCGACCAGCAGATGCGCGCCCAGCGGCAGCCCCACAAGGCCAAGAACCAGATACAACGCGATCCGCCAGCCCGGCATCCGCGGGTCGGCGCCCTCTACCTTTTCGTCATTTCTGCGGGCCCTGGAATGCGCGCGCGCCTCCAGCCCCTGATCGGTCAGGATGACCGCCAGCGGAATCAGCAGCAGCACCCCGTGCACCCAGAACAGCGGGCCGAAAAAGCACAGGGCGATGAACCAGAGGCTGGCGATCATCATCACCAGATAGCTTTTGCGGGTGTCGCTGAGATGCGTGTCGATCCCCGATATCAGCGCCGGAATGCCCATCACCAGCAGCACGTTCGCGGTGTTGGAACCGACGACATTGCCCATCGCGATGCCCGGCGCACCCTCTAGAACGGCACCGATCGAGATGAAGAGTTCCGGCGCGGAAGTGCCGAAACTGACGATGGTCAGCGACACGATCAGCGCCGGGATGCCAAGCCGCAGCGCAAGATTGACCGCGCCGCGCACCAGCGCGTCACCGGCCAGCACAAGGATGATCAGGCCAAGGATTGCATAGATCAGGTCCAAGACTTACGCCTTGCCGCAGTCGCACGGCCCCTTGCCGATACGATAGCGCCCGCATTTGGCGCATTTGCGCTTACTCAACAGCTTGTGCCCGGGAAAGCGCAGACGCCCGAACATGGCCATGACGCCCATGAAGATCAGGAAGAAGAAGATGACCTTGACGATCATCTACAGGCCAAACCGGGAATACAGCGCGCGTTCCTCGGCGATGCCAAGCGCGTCGCTGGCAAGGCTGGCCCCGATCCGCTGAAACAGGCTGCGTTTCTGGCCGTAATTGGCAAATCGCACCTTGTCGCCGAAGATCTCTTTCATCTTGGGCACAATGTGGGCGACCCCGTCGGCCAGACCGACTTCTATCGAATTCGCGCCGACCCAGACGTCGCCGGTAAACAAGTCGGGATTGTCCGAAAGCCGCGCGCCCCGCCGGGATTTGACATGGTCGATGAACGTGTCGTGGATCTGTTGCTGCCAGACTTGCAGCCGGGCGATATCCTTTGGGTTTTCCGGGCGGAACGGGTCAAGCATCGACTTTGACTTGCCCGCCGTGTGCACCCGGCGTTCGACGCCGTGCTTGCCGATGAAGTCGTGAAAGCCGAACCCGGAATAGATCACCCCGATCGAACCGACGATGGAACTGGGATCGACCCAGATCTCGTCTGCCGCACAGGCCAGCCAGTAGCCGCCCGAGGCCGCCACATCCTCGACAAAGGCATAGACCTTGATGTCGCGCTCTTCGGCCAGCCGCCGGATGCGCGCGCCGATCAGGCTGGATTGCGCGGGCGAACCGCCGGGAGAATTGATGACCAGCGCCACGGCGGCCGGTTTGGCCTTGCGAAAGGCGCGTTCGATGATCGGGGCAAGCCCGGCGTCGTTCAGCGTGTTGCCGCGCCCGCCGCTGGCAATCGCGCCGTTCAGGCGGATCACGGCGACCATAGGCGGTTTCTTGATAAAGGGGATCCAACGTTTCATGGTTGCGATGTAGAGTGCTGGCGGCGCGGGAACAAGGCACCGTCGGGAATATCCCGCCGACGCGGCGCAGATGAAACCCTTTGCGGGAAATCGCCGGTAAGGGGTTGGGCGCCCTTGTATCGTGATCGCAAGGTCATTGCCGCGAGGCGCAATTGCCTGCCTGCGGCCGATCCGCGGGATTCAGGGGGTGTCTGGCAGGGTGTCTGGCGGCGTGTGGTGGCCGCTTTCAGCAGGCCATCAGGACTTCGACCTCGTGCGCGTGCAGGGTGGCGCGCGCTTTCGGGCCGTAGGCGCCGGGGTCGGTCTTCAGTTGCGGGAACAGGCGAAACAGCTCTGCGCTTTTGGCACGATCCATCGCCGGGATCCCGGCGAAATCCGGGTGAAAGCTTTCGGTCGCCACCCCGTTGGAATAGACGATTTCGTGGCGATCGAACATGAAGTGGTAATAGGTCACCGGCTGATCGGACCGGTCGATGGTGACCGAGCTGTCGTTGAGCAGCGCAATCGCCGGGGCCAGAACCTCGTCTTCGCCGAACAGCAACTGACAGCGCCAGTCGTCGATCAGCAGGCAATGCTGCTGGGACACGACCAGATCGCGGACAGGGCGGTTTTCGCCCAGCGCATTGGCCCGGATCCGCACCGGGCGCAGGCTGGCGTCGGCGGCAAATGCGCCGGCATCAAGCCTGCGCGAGGCGATCCAGCGCACCGGCTGCAAGCCGTTGTCCCTGGTGCAGACCAGATCGCCGGGCTGCAGGGCCTCGACAGGTTTCTGGCCGCCGGCGGTCCGGATCATCGTGCCCGTGGCATGCGAATGCCGCGGCGTGGTCTTGGGCGAGATATAGGGCATCTGGGTGCTCTTTCCGGACTGCTGGCCAATATCGACGCCTGCCAATCTGGCGCGCGATATTGGTCGCAGCCGGGTCGAATTGCGGCCCGCGCAGGGCATTGCAGGGGTATTTGTCCCGACCGGATGCCGCAATTTTCACGCGGACAGAGAGTGCCCGCGCATCAATTCACCCAAGGGCAGAATTGCCTACAGTCCGGCCCAGCGGTTGGGCGTGGCCAGTTCGGGGCTGTGCTGCGCGGCCAGTGCCCAGGCAACCTTGAACTTGCGCCGCGACAGCGACGCCCCAAGCTTGACCCGTGCGATTTCGCGGGTCACAAGCTCGCCATCCTCGATCATCGTCAGGATCAACTGGGCGGCGCGCAGGATATGTTCGTCGCCCGGATCGTGTTTGACGACCTCTTCTTCCAGAAAGGTCAGCGAGGACTGGAAGTTGTTGACCGGAAGCACGACCGGCAGGTTCACGAACGGCCCGTAGCGCAGCATCAGCTGCTCGCGCGTTGGCAGATTTCCATCCGCATCCGGCAGATCGGACGAGCCGACATTGCCGACCAGCAGATTGACATGTTCATTGGACAATTCACGCGGATCGGCCCATGCGATCAGATCCTTGGTCGCCGGAACCACCACGCCGTCGGGCCCGGTGACGCCGATCTTGGAACAGGCGTCGCAGATGTCCCAGACCGACAGCGCCAGCATGGATCTGAGCCCGTCGCCGGTGTCGCGCATCTGGCCGGCGGCCTTCATCGCCTGCAACCGGCGAAACACCTCTGCCGTGACCTCTGACAACGAAACCCAGCCATCTTCGAAAAACATGTGCCTGCCTATTTATTGTTCTGTGCTCCGGCCTGTCTTAGACCGGGACGCCTGTCTCAATCCAGTGTTTCCGGGTCATGCTAGCTGATCACCACCGATTGCAGTTCGAAGATCGGCAGCAGGATCGCCAGCACGACGATCAGAACGAACACGCCGACCAGCATCATCAGCACCGGATCGAGGATCGAGGCGATGCGTTTGCGGTCGCGCGCCAGCCAGGTTTCGACAAGCACGGCGGCCCGGTCGGTCATCTGCGCCAGCCGCGCGGAATCTTCGCCGACGCGGATCAGTTGCAGCGCGACGGGCGGCAGGATCGCAAGGCTGCGCACGGCGCCCGACAGGCTTTCGCCCTGCCGGACGGCGGTGATGATGCCATCGGCCTGGGCGCGGTAATGCGACATGGTCAGCACCTCGGCAGCGCTTGTCACTGCGTTGATCGCGGTCTGGCGGCTGCCCAGCACCAGCGCCAGCGTGCGCAGATACTGCCCGGCCATCGCCATGCGTTTGAGGCGGCCAAACAGCGGAATGCGCAGCAATGCCCGCCCGACGCGGTCGCGGATGCGCGGAATGCGCAGCAATCCGGCCCCCCCGGCGATGGCCGCGCCAAGGCAGATCACCAGCGCGATCCAGTTGCGGATCACCCAGTCAGAAGTGCCCAGCACCACCTGCGTCAGCTGCGGCAGGGGCTGGCCGCTGACCTCGAACATGGCGACCACCTCGGGCGCGACATTGGTCAGCAGCACCACGCAAACCACCAGCGACACGGCGGCGACGAAGGCCGGGTACACCAGGGCAGTGGCAATTTCTGCCCGGTTCGCGCCCTGCGCTTCGAGAAAATCGGCCAGCCCGCCGAACACCGCCGCCAGATCGCCCGAGGTTTCGCCGGCGCGCAGAGACGAGGTGTAATAGGGCGCAAAGCCGCCACGGCTGCGTTCGATGGCGTCCGACAAGGGGTAGCCTTCCAGCGTCGCGGCTTTCAGTTCGGCGGCAAACCCCTGCATCCGGGTCGACCCTTCGCTTTCGATCACCGCGTCCAGTGCGGCCTCGATCGGCAGGTCGGCGCCCAGCAGCACCGCCATCTGGCGCGAAAAGATCGCGCGTTCATCCGTGTCCAGCCGCGCGCCGCCCCGGCCGCCGGTCTTCGCGCGCGCCTTTGCGGTGATGTCGGCGGCCAGCAACCCCTGGGATTTCAGTTCGTCAAACGCGGCCCGTTCGCTTTCGGCGACCAGCGTGCCGGATTTGCGCTGGCCGTTCTGGTCATAGGCGACATAGGCGAAGGGCTGCATGGGCTATGGGCGTCCTTTGGCGGCGTGCATCTGCGATCAGCCCTCGCCCAGCACGCGGCGCACTTCGTCGATCGTGGTGCGCCCGGTGGCCACCAGATGCAGCCCCTGCGCCAGCAGCGTGTTGCCACGCGGCACCGCGATCTGTTTCAGCGCCTGTTCGCTGGCATTCTCGCCGATGGCGGCGGCCACGTCCTCGGTGATCTCGACGATTTCATAGACGCCCTGCCGCCCGGCATAGCCGGTGTTGCCGCAGGTCTCGCATCCCGTGGCCCGCGCGATCTGAAGCGGCAGCGGCGCGTCGATGCCATCAAACATCGCCGCCGCGACGGGATCGGGCGATGCGAGTGTCTTGCAGGCATCGCACAGGCGACGCAGCAGGCGCTGCGCCAGTATCCCGCGCAGGGTGGCGGCGATCAGGAAGTTGTCGAGCCCCAGATCGCGCAGGCGGGTGACAGCGGCAACCGAGCCGTTGGCGTGAAGCGAGGAAAACACCAGATGCCCGGTCAGCGACGCCTGGGCGGCGACCTGCGCGGTTTCGACATCGCGGATTTCACCGACCAGTATCACATCCGGATCCTGGCGCAGCGTGGCGCGCAGGCCGGCAGCAAAGGTCATGCCGATCTCGGCGTTGGTCTGCGTCTGGCTGATGCCCGGCAGGTGGTATTCGATCGGATCCTCGACCGTGACGATATTGCGTTTGTGCTGATCGGCAAGTTGCAGCAGCGAATAAAGCGTCGTCGTCTTGCCGCTGCCGGTCGGGCCGGTGGCCAGAACGATACCGTCGGGGCGCGCGGCCAGGCGGTGCAGAACCTCGGCCTGCCCGTCGGTCAGGCCCAGCTGATCCAGCGGCAGCAGGCCGGAATGCCGGTCCAGCACCCGCAGGGTGATGCGCTCTCCGAAATGGCCGGGAAGGGTCGACATGCGAACGTCGATGTCGCGCCCGCCATAGCGCAGCCCGATGCGCCCGTCCTGCGGCAGCCGGGTTTCGGCGGTGTCCAGCCCGGCCATCACCTTCAGCCGCGAGATCACCCGGCGGACCGGCACATCGGACCGGTCCATCACTGTGCGCAGCATGCCGTCGATCCGCACGCGGGCGCGCAGCCCGTCCTCGTAGGGTTCGACATGCAGGTCAGAGGCACCGCCGCGCACCGTGCGGCGCAACAGCTGATTGACCAGTTCGATCACCGGGGCTTCGGTTGCATCCTCCAGCAGGTCACGCAGGCCCGGACCGCCCTGAACCTCGAGATCGAAGCTGAGGTCGTTTTCCTCGCCGTTGCCGGCTCCGTCGCGGTAATGGGCGTTCAGCACGGTTTCGAAGGCATCCTCGGGCACCCGTTCGACCCGCAGCGGTCCGCCGGCCCGCCGCCGGGCCTCGCGCAGGCCGAAAACGGTGGCACCGGGCCCGCAGACCAGCGCGTCGCCCTGCAACACCATCTTCTGGTCGCGGGCGAAGGTGAACGGCAGGTCGGCGCGGGCCATTATCAGCGGCTCCGGTGTGTTATTGCGTGTTGAATTGCAGGCGCGAGGGCAGCGGCGGGAAAGTGCGCGAGCGCGCGTAGCTGTCGATGAACCCGGCATCGAAGGGCTGGTCGAGGTTGGCGCCGTCAAACGGGAAGGTCTGGATCGGAAGGTCGGGATATTGTTCATCCGGGCGCGGCTGGATCGAGCGGGTGGCGCGTTTGGCGTCGCGCGCGACCTCGCGCGTCAGCCGGGCCGCGTCGCCATCGTTGCGCACGATGCGCGGGCGGATCAGCAGCAACAGCACACGCTGGTTCTTGTTGACCGACCGGCCACGAAACAATTTGCCGAACAGCGGGATCTTGCGCAGCCCGGGCACGCCTGCGGTTTCCGATCCGGCGCCGTTTTCCAGCAGCCCGCCCAGCATGATGACCTTGCCGTCACCGACAAGGACGTTGGTGGACAGGGTGCGTTTCGAGGTGATCTCGCCACCCGCCGCCGACGCCTGGCGCGTCAGGCTGGAGGCTTCCTGTTCGATTTCCATGCGCACCGTGTTGTCACCGGTGATCTGCGGCGTGACACGCAGTTTCAGGCCGACATCCTGACGCTCGATTGTCTGGAACGGGCGTTCGGGCGTGGCGCTGTCGCCAACGGTGGCAAAGCTGCCGGTGACGAACGGCACCGATTGCGCGACGACGATTTCGGCCTCTGTGTTGTTCAGCGTCAGGATCGACGGGGTCGCCAGCAGGCGGGCCGAGGTTTCCTTGTTCAGCGCACTGAGGAACCCGACAAAGCCCCTGTCGCCGGCGGCGTTGGCGGTTGCGGCGCCGAATGTGCCGCCTTCGCCGGGGCTGATCGCGGGGCCGCTGATCGCGGCACTGACAAGGCTGGTCAGGGTCGGCCGGCCGCCAAGGCTGAACTCTGCGCCGCCAAACAGCGCGCTGTTCAGCAGGCCGCCGAACTGCGCGGTAAGGTCGCTGAGGTTCTGCACCGACAACTCGAAGATCACCGCCTCGACCAGCACCTGGCTGGGCCGCTGATCCAGCCGCCGGATCGCGCTGGTGATCGAGGCGATCTGATCGCTGGGGGCGGTGACGAGGATCGCGTTCGACTGCGGTTCGGCAACGATCGTCACCTCGCCCGGCTGGCCATCGGCGCCCTGCGCGACGACAGAGCGCGCGATCACGCCCTCAAGCTGTACCGCGTCGGCATAGTTCAACTGCACCACGGCGGTGGACTGGCTGCGCTGCGGCGTGTCGAGCTGCGACACGACCGACCGGATGCGGTTGCGGAATTCGTCATTGCCGCTGACCACGATGGCGTTGGACCGGAAATCGGCGCTGATGCTGCCGCCGGGCGGCACGATGTCCAGCGTCTGGATCGTCGACAGCAGATCCTGGGCGTTGGAATAGTTCAGGCGGATGGTCTCGATGGTCTTGCGGCGCGGGCGATCCAGCTGGTCGATCAGTGTGGCGATCCGGGCGATATTCTCGCGCCGGTCCGACAGGATCAGCAGCCCCGACTGTTCGACGGTGCTGAGTACGGCCTCTGCCGGCAACAGCGGGCGGATCACCTCTACCGTTTCGCCCAGCGAGATGTTGCGCACCACGAACACGCGGGTTTCGAACGCGCCCCCCGCGGTGCGCACCCGATCGCCCGGCGCCAGTTCGCGGGCGATATCCAGCGGCACGATCCGGTCGACCGCGTCGCCCTCGATGATCGTCAGGCGGTTCAGTTCCAGAACGTTGAGGAAGATCTCGTACAATGCCGCATCGGAAACCGTGCCCGGCGCGATCACCGTCACCGTGCCCTGCACGCGGTTGTCCAGCGTGAAGTTGCGGTTCGTTGCCTCTGCCACGATTTCCACGAAAGACCGCAGATCGGCGTCCCGCAGATCAAGCGCGATCTGGGCGCGCGCGCCCAGACTGCCGGCCAGCAGCAGTGCAACCATCAGCAATACGGTGCGACTAGCCCTTATCAAGGTTCACCTTCAGCATATGCCGCGTCCCTTCCCGTAGTATTTCCAGCTGCAATGATCCGCCCGACACTTCGTCGTCGGGTGTATCGGCCAACAGGTCGCTTGTCTCTAGGGTTTTTCCGTTTACCGCAAGGATCGTGTCGCCCGGGCGCAGGCCCATCTGTTCGAACATGTTGCCGCGCCGGACCGACACGATGTCCATTCCGCCGCCGTCATTGCCGCGCGCGCTGAGTTCGCCGGCTTCGGCCAGCGCGCTTTCGATATATCCGCGATCCAGCGCCTCGACCGGAATGGTGACCTCGGCCAGCAGGTCCGACTGCGCCAGCACGGCGACCGACGCGGGCCCGGCGCGCATCAGGCCGCCAAGATCGGACTTCTGCACCGGGATCAGCTGGCGGCTGCCGTCATGGTCGATCCAGACGCCGGACGCGTCGATGGCTGTCACGGTTTCTCCGCCGATCAGGGTGTCTCCGACCCGCACCACGACGCCACGGTCATTCTCGGAAATCATCGCCCAGCTGCCGCTGCCCCGGCCCGCGACCAGCCCGGTCAGGTAATAGCTGGTGTTTTCTTCAAGCGGTTCTTCGACGACTTCCGGTTCTGCAAGCGGTTCAGGCAGCGGTTCCGGTTCCGGCGCGGGCGGCGGCACGACACCGAAAACGGCGGGCCAGGTTTCGGGCAGGTCGGGGCCGGTGCCGGGCTGCGCCTGAAGCGCGGCGGCACGGGCGGGCGGCGTGTAGGGCGCGGCCTCTGGCACCACGAAGGCAAGCGCCAGTGCGCCGCAGGCAAAGCCGAACGACGCGACCGCAATCACCGACAAAAGACCTGACACCAGTCTCACGTTTGTCCCCCGGACCCAGCGTGTGTCCGTGCGGATATCCCTAGCACCGATTGGCGCGAAGCGAAAGCTAAGTGCGTGGCAGCACAGCCCTTTTTCGCCGACGTGTGGCACGGCGGTGCAGTGATTTTCAGCCCCGGCTTCACAGGCCGAACGGCAGGCTGAAGCGCAGCGCGTCACCGTCCTGCCTGCCGAAGCGTTGCAGCGGCTGGCGGACGGCGGGCGGCAAAGCGTCGGTGCCGGTGAGGGCGATGTCCAGCATGGCGCCCTGTTTCACCAGCGTTGCGCCCAGCGGACCCGTGCCACCCTGCAGCGTCGCCTGCGCCTGCCACCGCCCGTCTGCCGAAAGGCTGGCAGTGACCGGCCCGTCGCCCAGATCCGTGCCGCTGACCGAAATTCCCCGGGCCTGTGCCGACAGCGCGCCGGTCATCTGCCGCGTCCCCACGAGATCGCTGATCTCGCCGGTCAGGTCGGACAGGACCACAAGGCCCTTGGCCTGAACCCCTGGCAGATCGGCCAGCAGCACGCCACCCGCGCCATTCCGGATCAGCGCCTTTTGCGGCCAGTAAGGCACCAGCAATTCCGCTGTGATATCAACGCCCTGCCCCACAAGCCGCACATCCCACAACAATCCGTCGGTGTCGGGTCGCCGGGCCGTCCAGTGCAGTGTCAGCGCCGGGCGAACGCCGGTTGCGCGCAGTTCGATCTGCCCGTTCCGCAGACCGGAGCGGGCGCTGATGTCCTGCGTCCAGCCCGGCAGCGTAGCGGGCATGGCCCGGCGCAGGTGATGGATTTCGCCAAACCAGGCCGCCGCGCCCGCCAGCCCGCCGACAAATACCAGCAAAAGGAACAGAAACCGGATCATGGTGCAGGCTCCAACTCGAATGTCGCGTTGACCAGCCCGGGATCGCCGGCCTCGAACCGGAATGCGGCGATGCGGTAGCCCCAAAGCGGCGTCATTTCCCGAAGCCAGCCACCCAGTTGGTCAAACGGCACGGATTGCAGGGCCAGATCGACGCCGCCGCCGGTGCGATTGGCCAGTTGCGACACATACTGGCGCAGGCCAGCGCGCACCAGGCTTTCCTCGATCGCGCTGATGCCCATCGACGCGGCGCCGGTGCTGGCGGCCTGCCCCGGGGCATCGGTGTCGGCGGGGTATGCGCGCACCTGATCGGACACCCAGGCCAGCGTCGCCGCCGCCTGCGTTGCCTGCTCGCGCGCGGCGTCACGGGTTTCAAGCAACGGCAACACCAGCAGAAAGATCACCGCCAGCGGCACCGCGAAAAGCGCGAACACCAGCAAGAGCGCACGTTCGCGCCCCGACAACTGAGCCAGCGCATAGGTCATCCGCCCCGCCTTCATTGCGTCAGCTCCAGCGCCAGCCGCGCCACCACGCCGCCGGTCTGCTGGGCACGCGATTCCTGCTGTTCGACAAGGAATCCGGCTGCCTGCAACGCCTCGATCACCTGATCCAGCACGGTGAAATCGCTGGCCTCGACAGCGGTCACCAGCCCGGTGTCACTGCGATAGCTGGCGGCCAGAACCCGGATATCCGCCGCCGTCAGCACCTCTGCGGCGACCTGGAACTGACCCAGTGCGGGGATGGTGCCGGCCTCGGCCTGCACCGGTTGGGCCGCACGGTCCATTGCCGCCGAGACCTGCGCACGCACATCCAGAATCGGGCCGGTTGGCACGAAATGCTGGCGCACGAGATCGCTCGTCAACTGGCGGTCGCGCAGCGCATCGGCACGGTGCTGGCGGGTTTCCAGAAGGATGGTTGCGGTCCAGGCCGCCAGTGCCAGCACGCCAAACACCACCGGCACACGCCAGCGCAGGATGCGGTCGCGCAGCCGGTCGAGCCCGGCGCTGGGCGGGTCTTTCAGGTTGACGCCGCCGGTCGCCTCGGACCAGCGCAGCAGCGATATGCCGGATTTCTTCAGTCCGCTGACAGTGTCGTGGACCGGCACGCCAAGCGTGGCAAGGTAGGCGTCAAGCCCGGCCTCGGCCTGGCCGCTGCGCAGGATCGCCTTTGGCGCGGGCAGGTCGGCCAGCATCGCCTGTGCAAGTTCGGGTTCGGCACTGAAACCGTCGTCCTGCCCCAGACGGGCGCGGACCAGCCCTCCATCGACATCAATCGCCCATAATCCCGCCGCCGCCGGCAGCGCCAGATAATCGGGCAGCAGGGCGGAACATCCGGGGCGCAGCGCCGCGCGCCAGCCCTTTGCCAGCGCCGCGTCGGCGACCAGCGCCCGGGACCATTGCCCGGTGCCTTTCACGGTCAGGGGGCGCATCTCGAAGCCACCGTCCGGCAGCGAAAGCTGGTCCATCAACTGCCGTTCCGCCACCCGGTCGCGCGCCATGCCGCGCAGCTTTTCGGGCAGCGCCAGCGGCAACAGCGGCACTTGCGCGCCCGGCACCAGCGCGACATGCGGGCCCGCGGGCGCCGCGCCCTCGCCCAGCCGCCACAGCACCGGCGCGCCTTTGGGACGTGTCGGTCTTGTCATGCCCAACCCATTGCTGTCACCGGCCCATTCGTGCAGTCGAACCCAAATTCGAAATTCGCGCCACTATGGGCAAATCGCCGTGGTGTATCAATCATATACGGCCCAGCGATAGATCAGGTTTATCGGCGTACCGCTGGTGACATCAATGAAGAACACCGCCCGCCGCCGCTGGCGCAGCCCGTCCAGGGTTGCCGTCAGATCGGCGACGAACCAGTTGCTGTTGACGGTCATCCGGTCAAACGGCAGATCGTCGATATCCTCTGTTTCGAGGATTTCGACGGTGCGCTGGCGAAGTTCCGACATCGACTGGATCGCCGTCTCGCGGTTCAGGACTTCGCCAACCACCTCTGCGGGCAGGGGCGCAAGCACGGCCTGCAACAGGATATCGGGCGCGGTGTTCAGGTTGATCCGGCTGTTCATCGGCAGCGCGGCCAGCACCGGCTGCAGAATCGCGAACAGGTCCGGCGTCATGCCGTCAACCTCGCGCAGTTCGTCGACCAGCGCCAGCGGCCCGCCGCGCGGCAAGACCGGCGGGTCGCGCGACAGATAGCTGCCGGTCACCCCCGATCCGCCGCTGTCCAGGTAATCGGTGATGGCCGTCAACAGTGATTGCGGCACATGAAGCTGGCTGAAAACCTGGGCAAAGACATCCTGCACATAGGGATCGTCGCGCATCAGCCAGTTGACGTTCAGCCGTCCCTGCAGATCGTCGATGCTGGCGGCCACCTGACCGCGGTCAATCGGGTAACTCAGCCCCGCCCTTGCCCAGGGCTGGCCGCGATGCACGGCGCTGCCGTCGGTCGTGCTTTCCAGCAGCGCGGGCATCAGCAACTCGATCCCGTCGAGATACAGCGCCAGCTGATGCCCGGCCTGCGCGTCCGTCCCGTGTTTGCGCGCAAGTTCCGCGCGCGTCAGCAGGGCAGCGGCGATGGTGGAAATCGCCAGAACGATCACCAGCGCATTGATCAGCACGGCCCCGGTGTCGCGTCTCATCTGAGGCTCACCACGGTCAGAACCTCGCCCGCCCGCGCATGGGTCAGCCGCACCCGCAGCCCCAGCGGCAATTGCCCGATATTGCGCGGATCCGCCGAATACCCGGCGCGCCAGCCGCCCTGGGTTGTGAAATGCGACAGCGCGAATTCGCTGACATCGCCCAGCACCGGCACCTCTGGCGCCAGCCCGCCCGGGTTCAGCGAGGTCCAGACCTGCCGGTAAAGCTGTCCGGTCGGACGATCGAACCGCCAGGTCACGCGGCCCAGCCCGCTGGCGTTGCGATCAAGCTGGGCCAGCCCGCCGACCGTGAGGCTGAAACGATCGGGAGAGGTCACGGTCAGGGCCGGCCGGGTGCCGCCGTTTGGCGGCGTGTAGCTGCGCGGCAGGGCGGCGTTCAGATCCTGGCGAAGCAGCGCCAGCCCGACCGCCAGTTCGCCCGATTCCTCGCTGATCCGGGTCAGTTGGCGGCTGTTGCGCACCGTGGCCTGGATGACCTGCACCCCGATTAGCGCCACCAGCGCAAAGATCGCCAGCACGACGACGAGTTCCAGCAGCGAGAATCCGCCTGACCGCTTCATTGCGCCGGTCCGGCCGGGGCATAGACGACATAGACCGCACCCGGCTGATCGGGCGCGCTGACGCGGATTCGCGCCTCGGCAAACCCGGCGTCCGTGGCCGCCAGCGCGACCTCGACCCGCCACTCGATGCCGCCCATCAGCACCCGGTCGGGCAACCCCGACCCGGCGGCGGCGCCCAGCATCAGCAATTCCTCGGCCCGGTTCAGCGCAACGCCATGCGCCAGCAGACGCGGCACCTCGCCGCCGATGCCGATGCGGGCCTGTCCGAGGCTTTGAAACCCGGCGATCACGCCGATCGACAGCACCAGCACGGCCACGACCATCTCGATCAGGCTGATGCCGGCATCGCGGGGGCCGGTCACCGTGCGCATGTCATCGCCTTCCAGCCGCCGCCCGCGCAGATCACCGTGCTGTCGCCGCTGTCAAAGCGCAGACGCACCGGCGTCACCTGCCCGCTGGGTGCAAACCGCAGTTCGGCCTGTCCGCCTACCGGGCCGCGCCAGCGCGCCGGCGTGCCAAGCGGCTGCCACGCCTTTCCGTCCCACCACATTTGCCGATAGCCGGTTTCATCGACATTCAGCCCCAGGATCTGACGCGACAGCACCGCCTGATCGCGCAGCCGCCGATGCACTGCCTGGAAGCGCGCGGCGTCGCTGGCGTTCTGGCTGCGCGGGCGGGTGACAGACAGGCTGACAGTGGTGGTCAGCAGCGCCAGAACCGCGACCACGACCATCAGTTCGATCAGGGTAAAACCGCCGGATCTTGCGCCTAGCTGCCGGTCCATGAGCCGATGTCCGCATTCGCGCCGCTGCCGCCGGACACGCCGTCGGCACCGAAGGTGAAGATATCGAAATCCTCGTGCACACCGGGTGACAGATACTGATAGTCGGCCCCCCACGGATCCTGCGGCAGCCGGTCGATATAGCCGCCCTGCGCATAATTCGGCGGCACCGGTTCGCTGAGCGGGGCGGTGACCAGCGCCTGCAATCCCTGTTCGGTGGTCGGGTAGCGCAGGTTGTCGAGCTTGTACAGTTTCACCGCATTCTGCAGCGTCGCGAGATCCGACTGCACCCGCGCCACACGGGCCTGATCGGGGCGGTCGATGATGCGGGGCACGATCACCAGCGCCAGAATCGACATGATGACGACGACGACCATCAGTTCCAGCAGGGAAAACCCTGCGTCACCGGTGCTTTCTGGTTTCGATCTTTGCAATGATTCTGTTCCCAATCCAGCGCGCCGCGGCGCGATCCTAGCAAACCCGCATCAATCGCTCAACGCACCCTATCCCCGGCCGATATAGGGCATTTTCGTCGCCATCACCGTCATGAATTGCACATTCGCCTCCAACGGCAGTTCCGCCATATGCAGCACCGCGTTGGCGGCGTGCACGACATCCATGGTTTCGGGTTCCGGCTGGCCGGCGGCGCGGGCGCGTTCGACCAGGCCCTCGACCAGCGGCGTGCGGGCGTTGCCGATGTCGATCTGGCCGCAGGCGATGTCGAACGGCCGCCCATCCAGGCTGAGCGTACGGGTCATGCCGGTGATCGCGTGTTTGGTTGTCGTATAGCAGATCGAGCCATCGCGCGGCACATGCGCCGAGATCGACCCGTTGTTGATGATGCGCCCGCCCCCCGGATTTTGCGCCCGCATCTGCGCAAAGGCGGCGCGGGCACACAGGAACATGCCGTTCAGGTTGACGTTGACCACGTCATACCAGCTGTCCAGCGGGATTTCGTCGATCGTGCCCGCCACCCCGAAACTGCCAGCGTTGTTGAACAGGACATCCAGCCGCCCGGCGGTGTCCGCGAAACGGGCGAATGCCTTTTGCACCGCGACGGGGTCCGTCACATCGGCGGGCAGAACCACGACGTTGTCATGCTCGAACCCCAGATCCTGCAACGGCTGGGCGCGGCGCGCAAGGACGCCCACGGTCCAGCCTCTGGTCAGAAACAGCTCTGCCGTGGCGCGGCCAATTCCGCTGCTGGCGCCGGTTATCAAGATTGTTCCGCTCAACTTTCAGTCTCCTCCCGGGCCAGTTCCAGCGGCGCGGGCGCCGCCCTCAGATCGTCTATCGACAAAGGTGCCGAAGGCCGGGCCAGCCGATAGCGCGTCACCCAGTGCAGCCGTTCCTGTGCCCGGGTGATTGCCACATAAGCCAGCCGTTTCCAAAGTGGCAAGCCCGCCTCTATCCGGCCCGATTTCGCGGCCGCCCAGATATCGGGCGCAAACACCTGGACATCGGGCCACTGGCTGCCCTGCGCCTTGTGGATGGTGACCGCCGATCCGTGCAGGAACGCCGCCCCCATGCGCGCCGCGAACGGGATGAACGGTTCTTCCTGATCGGGAAATTCGATCTTGATGATGCTGGCGGCACTGATCTGCGGATCTTCGGCGCCGACCACATGCAGGCGCGAAAAGCCGGGCTTGCGACCGGGGCCGAGATAGATCACCTGAGCGCCCTTTATCAGGCCGCGCGCTTCGAGGTCGATGCGTTTCTTGCGGTGTTTCAGCGGCAGTTCGATGCCGTCGCAGATCAGCGGCTCGCCGGGCAGCAATTCATCGGGCGGGGCGGCAAAGGCGCCGCGAAACGCCTGGATCAGCCGCACGCGCGTGACATTTCGCCAGACCAGCACCGGGCTGCGCGCCATCATGTCGGCATCGACGCGCGGGGCCACGACGACCCGATCATCCTTTTGCGCCGCCGCCTCGATCCGGCGCTCGAATTCCTCGAAGCCGAGGTTGTCGTCGCCAAGCGCATGGGCAAGGTCCAGAATGGGATTGCCCTTCGCCTGGCGGTGAATGCGGCTGAGTTCCAGCTTGCGCGGCCCCTTCAGCTTGTCGAACACCATTTCGCCGGACTGGCCGACCGGGGCCAGCTGCGCCGGATCGCCGAACAATAGCAAGGTCGGGAAAATGTCGCGCAGATCGTCGAACTGGCGTTCATCCAGCATCGAGCTTTCGTCGACAAAGCCGATGTCCAACGGGTCTTCGCGCCGTTTCCATCCGGTGATGAAGTCGGACCCGCGCAGGCCCGCCGTCGCCAGCGCGCCGGGGATGGATTTCTGGGCGTTGTAGAAGGCCAGCGCCCGGTCCAGCGCGGCGTCGGTCAGCCCCTCGATGCTGGGGCGCGGACCGTTGCCCGCCAGCCATTCGGCGATCTTTTCGTATTCGGGGTCGTAGACCGGCGTGTACAGGATGCGGTGAATGGTGGTGGCGGGCACACCGTTGTTGCGCAGAACGCTGGCGGCCTTGTTGGTAGGGGCCAGTATCGCCAGCGTCCGCCGGTCCTTGCGGCGGCGGCCCTCGTAATCGCCCGACACGATGTCGACGCCGGCCTCTTGCAGCGCCTGATACAGCCGGGCCAGCAGCATGGTCTTGCCCGACCCGGCGCGCCCGACCACCGCCATGACGCTGGCCTTGTCCTGCGGGGCGGGCAGCAGCATGCCCTGATCGAGGTCGATGCCAGCGCCGCGCAGCAATTCGGCGACGCTGTCATAGGCCTCGGCCTGGTCTTCGGAAAACTGAACTGCGGGCAGCGCCATGGGCCGACCCTAATTCGGCCAGCCGGGCGGGGAAACCGCAATTCGATGCAGCGGGCGCGCTAATTGCGCCGGGTGCGTCAGCCCACCATCGCGACCGGACCGACGACGGGTGCGGCGATCGGGCCAAAGGCGCGGTCGAACCACAGGCGCGATAAAGCCGAGGACACGCCCGCCTTGCGCAGCAGCCCCGCGCGCAGGGTCCGGTCGAACGCCCACAATCCGACGCTGACCGCGCCGCGACCGCGCCCGGCCGTGCCCAGAATCGTCGGAGTCCAGCCAAGGCGGCGATAGACCCGCACCATGCGGTCATCGAAGACGCCGACCGCGTCGGTCAGCCCGAAGCCAAGCCCGATTTCCATTCCCCCCAGCATCAGCGCCGCCGACACCCGCGGATCAGCGCCGGCGGCCAGGCAGAACCGCGTACATTCCCAGATCAGCGGGTGGCGGATCGAGACCCCGTCGGTCAGATGGGTGAAATGATCGTTCACCATGGTTTCGCCGGTGGTCGGCAGAAACCGCAATGATCCGCCGTGGCTGCCATCGGCACGCTGCCAGATCACGTAAAGCGGGTTCTTGCCGTCATAGGCATCGCGTTCGTGCCCCTGGTCATCGACATCGACATTCCAGCCGAGCCGTTGGCGGAATTGCGAAGAGCGGTCGGCGAACATCGTGTGCCGAAGTTTCGGAAACTGATGCAGCGCGCCGCCGTAGATGTATCGTAGCATGGTGAAATCTCCCCGGTCAGAAACTGACCCGGGACAAGACCATCATGGCCCTAACATCGCCCTAACCGGGCGCGCGGCGTGTTAACGAATCGGCGCGCTGTCAGACAACCAGCAGGCCCAGTGTCAGACCGCGCGCCACGGCGTGCGTGGTGTTGGACGCCCCCAGCTTGAAACGCGCGCTTTCGATGTAGACCCGCAGCGTATGTTCGGAAATCGACAGACTTTCAGCGGTCTGTGCGCGGTTGTAACCCATTGCAAGCATAGTCAAAGCGTCGATTTCGCGGGGGCTGAGCTTTTGCATGGCCGCCGTGTCTGAACCGCGCTCGATCTCCAGCGCCTTCTGATTGACGAAATGCGCCGCGAGAATCAGGTCGCGGACATGGGTTTCGGTGTATTTCTCCCATTTGGCGTCGGTGCGCCGGTCGCTGACGGTGAACAGCGCGAACTGCCCCGACGGACCGCGGATCGGCACCGAAAATCCCTGCCGCCCGACGCCGGCATCGGTGGCCTCGCCCATGAATTCGCGGGCCGGCTTGCCCGACCAGTCAAGACGGCGCCAGTCGACCGGATGAAACCGCCGATAACAGCCCTGCACAACGGGATCGACGCGCGCGTAATCCTGTTCGATATAGCGCGCGACCCATGCGGGCGAATATGTCAAAGCCGCATATTGCTGCCCGGTGCTGTTGACCGAATGATAGACCAGATGTTCGACGTCGAAGACATCGCGCAACCCGGTGATATGCCCCTGCAGATCATCCAGAGTTGCCGCGCTTTGCATGTTTTCAATAAAGGTATCGAGACGTCCCCGCATTCTGCATTGCCGCAAGCGGCCCCTTCCCCTCTACCGACGCAATCTCTGCCGCGGCGATCAGCGTGGCTTCGTCCAGCTCATCGGCAAGCGCGGACAGCCCGTTTTTCTTGGCGTAATTCTTCAGGTCCGCAAGTACGTCGAGTATCCAGTCGTGTGTCATCAGCAACTCTCCTCAGGAAAGGTTAACGGAATCTTAAAGCCTCTCCGCCGCGATCATTATACTCACAACCCTAAGCAGACAGCTATTCGCCAAAAATGGGGAGGTTCCGGTTAACAAGTGTTTGAATTTTTGGAGTTAGATAAAAATCTAAATAAATTAAGCCGCCCCGGAATTAACCGGCGCGGCCTTGAATATATTTTTGACGCGGTCGAAGTGTCAGCGATACGCGCTTGCGTCCAGCGCGTCTTCCAATGTGCGCAGGCCGGTCTTGGGCGCCTGCACCAGCACCGCCATATTGCCCGGTTTGTGCTGGTTGCGCAGCATCTTGACATGCGCGGCCGGGATGTCGGTCCAGGGAAACACCTCTGACATGCAGGGGTCGAGGCGGCGCTCGACCATCAGCTTGTTGGCCGCAGCGGCCTGTTTCAGATGGGCAAAATGGCTGCCCTGTATGCGTTTCTGGTGCATCCAGATATAGCGCGCGTCCATCGTCAGGTTGTAGCCGGTGGTGCCGGCGCAAATCACGACCATGCCGCCCTTCTTGCACACGAAGGTCGAGACCGGGAACGTGGCCTCGCCCGGGTGTTCGAACACCATGTCGACATTGGTGCCCTTGCCGGTGATATCCCAGATCGCCTTGCCGAATTTGCGCACCTCGCCGAACCAGGCCTTGTATTCGTCGGTGTTCACGGTCGGCAACTGGCCCCAGCAGTTGAAGTCCTTGCGGTTGATCACGCCCTTGGCGCCCAGCGACATCACGAACTCGCGCTTGTCCTCTTCGCTGATGACGCCGATCGCGTTGGCGCCGGCGGTGTTGATCAACTGGATCGCGAAAGAGCCCAGACCGCCCGAGGCGCCCCAGACCAGCACGTTCTGACCCGGCTTCAGTTCATGCGGGTGATGCCCGAACAGCATCCGGTAGGCGGTGGCCAGCGTCAGCGTGTAGCAGGCGCTTTCTTCCCAGGTCAGGTGCTTGGGGCGCGGCATCAATTGCTGCGCCTGCACACGGGTGAACTGGGCAAACGACCCGTCCGGCGTCTCGTAGCCCCAGATCCGCTGGCTGGCGGAAAACATCGGATCGCCGCCGTTGCATTCCTCGTCGTCGCCATCGTCCTGGTTGCAGTGGATCACAACCTCGTCGCCGACCTTCCAGCGCGTGACCTTGTCGCCCACCGCCCAGACGATGCCCGAGGCGTCGGAACCGGCGATGTGGTAGTCGGCCTTGTGCACGTCAAAGGGCGAGATCGGCACACCGAGACCGGCCCAGACCCCGTTATAATTGACGCCCGCCGCCATCACCAGCACCAGCACGTCCATGCTGTCGATCTCTGGCGTGTCGACGATTTCGACCTGAAAGGACTGGTCGGGTTCGCCATGCCTTTCGCGACGGATCGCCCAGGCGTACATCTGGCGCGGAACATAGCCCATCGGGGGCAGTTCGCCGACTTCGTACAGGTCTTTCTCGGGTGCCTCATAGCTGGCTATCGCGGGGCTATCATCCAAGGCCATAACGCCGGTTCCTTTACTTTTCAGATCGTGCCGCACCGCAGAATCACGATGGATTCCCGCGCGAATTCAACCCGGAATACGAAGCTGCGCGCAACTTTGCAATGCAGAAAGGTAATTTTTTGTAATTTTATGTCTCACCGGATTGCGAAATCCGGCACCAATGCCGCAGCTGCATCAAAACAGATGCGTCACCGAATTCGCATAGTAGGTCAACAGCTCGGCACTGTCGGGTTCAGCGTGCACCCCGTCCGGCCCTTCGCGCACGATCCGCCGGGCCAGCAGGCTGGCCAATCCGTCATCCACCACTTTCGCGGGATCGTTCATCGCCGGGTGGCTGATCCGCTGCAGGTAGGGCACCGCTTCCTTTGCCAGTGCGGCGCGGGTTGCGGTTCCGCCATGACGCAGCAGCAGCCAGGCGACCATCGGCACCGGCAGGACCGGGATCACCGCCATCACCCGGCGGCGCAGCTCTTCGCCCGCGCCGGTAATCGCCTCGCCCTTGTGGGCGGCCACGAATTCGTTCAGCGACAGGGGGGCGCCAAATCCCACACCGGCATGGCCGAATCGCACCGCCCTGCCGGTCATCCGCCGCCAGGCGTAGCGGATGGTGAACCAGGCCCACCCCAGAACCGAGGCGCGAAACCGGCGGGTTCCCGACTTTGCCGCGTCTGTCAGCACCCGGTCTTCCAGCACCCTGTCGTAGTTCAGCGCAACCGGCACGAACACGACGTCGGCCCCGGTGCCGGGTTCGAAATCCGCCACGATATAGCTGAGCAGGCCAAGTTTCGCCGGCCCCATCGACCCGTCAAGGCTAAGCCCGCCTTCGGGAAAGATTGCCTGCGTCACGCCGCCCCTGGTGGCCAGTTGCACGTATCGCGCCAGAACCCGCCGATACAGCGTGTTGCGCGATGTGCGGCGGATGAAAAACGCGCCCATCGCCCGGATCAGAGCCGACAGCGGCCAGACCCGTGCCCATTCTCCCACCGCATAGGAAAGCGCAGAGCGGTCCGCGACCAGATAGGTGACCAGGACGTAATCCATGTTGCTGCGGTGGTTCATCACGAAGATCACCGTCGCGTCGCCATCAATCGCGCGCAGCGCGGCGTCGTTGCTTTCGTCCAGATGCACGGTGTAAAGCGCCCGCGCAAGCCAGCGCGCCAGCCGGATCGCCACGCTGAAGTAGGCCGTCGCGCTGAACGATGGCACGATTTCGCGTGCATATCGCTTGGCCTCCTCGAAGGCGACATTTTCGGGCACGCCCTCATGGCGCGCGTGATCGGCCACCGCCTGGACCACCTTGGGATCATAGATCAGCCGCTGGATCATGTCGTGACGCCGCGCCAGCTTGAACGGCTGTATCGGCCGCTCCAGCCGCTGGTTCAGCCGGGCCACCACGCGTTCCATCCGGCGGCGGAAGAACCAGCGCACGGAGGGGAACAGAAAATGCGAGGCAAACGTGACCGCCGCGAACAGCACGATCAGCGTCAACAGCCACAGCGGCATTTCCACGGTCCTGAACATGGACGCAAGCCTTGGCAGGAAACCGGCGGGGCGGCAATCCCGCGCGGATCGTCCGGCAATTCCGCCTTGCTGCAACCGCATCCGGAAATTCTGCATCGCAGCACGTTGACACCGCCACAATCTTTCACTTATCACTTCGCGAACGAAAGAATATTGCCGAACCAGATCTTGCAGGGGGCCGCCATGACCGAACCGAAATCAGACAGACCCTGGTTGTTCCGCACCTATGCCGGCCATTCCACCGCCGCCGCCTCGAACGCGCTGTACCGGGGCAATCTGGCCAAGGGGCAGACCGGGCTGTCGGTGGCCTTCGATCTGCCGACGCAGACCGGATATGACAGCGACCACGAACTGGCGCGGGGCGAGGTCGGCAAGGTCGGTGTGCCGGTGGCGCATCTGGGCGACATGCGGGCGCTGTTCAACGATATCCCGCTGGATCAGATGAACACGTCGATGACAATCAACGCGACCGCGCCGTGGCTGCTGGCGCTTTATATCGCCGTGGCAGAGGAGCAAGGCGCGGACATAGCCGCCCTGCAAGGCACGGTGCAGAATGACATCATCAAGGAATACCTGTCGCGTGGCACCTATATCTGCCCGCCGCAGCCAAGCTTGCGGATGATCACCGATGTGGCTGCCTACACCCGTCGGCACCTGCCGAAATGGAACCCGATGAACGTGTGTTCCTACCATCTGCAAGAGGCCGGCGCGACTCCCGAACAGGAACTGGCTTTTGCGCTGGCCACCGCCACCGCCGTGCTGGACGATCTGCGGGGCAAGGTCGAACCGCAGGACTTCCCCGAAATGGTCGGGCGGATTTCATTCTTCGTGAATGCGGGCATCCGCTTTGTTACCGAAATGTGCAAGATGCGCGCCTTTGTCGAGCTTTGGGACGAGATCACTGCCGAACGCTATGGCGTCGAAGACCCCAAGTTCCGCCGTTTCCGCTATGGTGTGCAGGTGAATTCGCTGGGCCTGACCGAACAGCAGCCCGAAAACAACGTCTATCGCATCCTGCTGGAAATGCTGGCCGTGACGCTGTCGAAAAACGCCCGCGCCCGCGCCGTGCAACTGCCCGCCTGGAACGAGGCGCTTGGCCTGCCGCGCCCGTGGGATCAGCAGTGGTCGCTTCGGATGCAGCAGATTCTGGCCTATGAAACCGACCTGCTGGAATATGGCGACCTGTTTGACGGCAGCCCGGTGATCGACGCCAAGGTGGATGCGCTGAAACAGGGGGCCCGCGACCAGTTGAAACAGATCGACGGGATGGGCGGCGCCATCAATGCCATCGAATACATGAAGGGCCAGCTGGTCGAGGCCAACGCCGCCCGCATCGCGCGGATCGAATCGTCTGAAACCACGGTGATCGGCGTCAACCGATACACCAGTGCAGAACCTTCGCCCCTGACCTCGGGCCCCGAGGCGATCATGACCGCCGATCCAAGGGCCGAGGCCGACCAGATCGCGCGCCTGACCGCATGGAAAGCCGCGCGCGACGAAACTGCCGTGCAGGCCGCCCTGCAAGAGGTCCGCGCCGCGGCGGCAAGCGGGGCCAATATCATGCCCCCCTCTATCGCCGCCGCCAGGGCCGGCGCCACGACCGGCGAATGGGGCGATGTGGTGCGCGCCGCGTTCGGCCAGTACCGCGCACCGACCGGCGTCTCGCGCAATCCGTCGAACCGGACCGAGGGCCTCGACGATATCCGCGAGGCCGTCGATGCGGTCAGCGCGCGGCTTGGCCGGCGCCTGAAGTTCCTGATGGGCAAACCCGGGCTGGACGGACATTCCAACGGGGCAGAGCAGATCGCCGCGCGGGCCCGCGATTGCGGCATGGACATCGCCTATGACGGCATCCGCCTGACGCCCGCCGAAATCGTCGCCGCCGTGACCGAGGAACAGCCGCATGTCCTGGGCCTGTCGATCCTGTCGGGCAGCCACATGCCGCTGATCGAAGACCTGATGGCGCGCCTGCGCGCGGCGGATATCGCATTGCCCGTGGTTGCCGGCGGCATCATCCCCGAGGCCGATGCCGAACGCCTGAAGGCGCTGGGCGTCGCCCGGGTCTATACACCGAAGGATTTCGAACTGACGCGGATCATGTTCGACATCGTCGAACTGGCCGAGCCGCAGACCGTGGCGGCGGAATAGACCGCACCGGCGGCCGGGGCATTCCGGGTTATCGACGCTGCGGGAATTCATGCTAGGATTGCCGGAGATATCGTCAAAACCTTTTGGAAACCGACATGGATTTGTCCGCATTCTTTGCCCACCCGCTGTTTATCGCCATCGCGCCCGCGGCCACCGCCGGCGGTCTGGCCTGGCTTGCCGGGCGCTACCGGATCAAGCAGCTTGAGGGCGAGACCTCTGCGCTAAGCGCCGACGTCTCGCGAAAGCTTGCCCGGATCGAGGAACTTGAACGCAGCGGGCGCGACAGCGCGTCGCTTGAAACCCAGGCCCGCGCGATCAAGAGCGCGCTGATCTCGAAGCTCAACGATCTGCTGGAATTCGGGCACGGCAGCCGGGCCACGCTGTACCTTCCCGTCAATGACAGCGAGGGCGAATTCCTGGGCCTGCTGATCCTGTGCACCGCCCCCACCAACCTTGCGGATTCCAGTTTCCACGGCACCGTCTTTGCCGGGCGCGATGCGTTTGCCATGCAGTCCTATCTGGACCGCGAGATCGTTCAGTCGGACGGCTCGGTCTATCGTTTCGACGGTTTCAGCCCGACCGCAACCTTTGCCGACTGCATATTCGAACCGGGCAGGGACGGTGCCGCCCACCCGATCGGCGTTGTCCAGATCCTGTTCGATTCGTCGCATGACAAGGACATCGAGACCTGCAAGTCCGCCGTCGCGCGGGTGTCACCCGGGCTGGTCGATGACCTGCAGTTCTTCCTTTCGGACACCCGGGCGCGGCTGGCAATGATCGGGCTGAACATCCCGGAACAATCCAAACGTGGCGTGGTGCTGTTCTTCGACGTTTCCAATTCCTCGCAGCTTTTCACCAACGAGGCCCGCGTCAGCGTGACAATGGCGATCATGCGGCGCTTCATGGAGGTCGGCGTGTCCACCGTGACCGCCGAGGGCGGCGTGATCGAGGGTTTCACGGGCGATGGTTTCATTGCCAGCTTTGCCGTCACCGCCGACGCGTCGGGACCATCCGTGTTCGAACGCGCGCTGCGTGCGGCGCGCTCTCTGCTTCGCAACTCGCAGGATGCGCTGAAATCGCTGCGCCCGCAGCTTGGCGATGATTTTGACCTGATAAAACCGCGCGTCGGCATGGCCACCGGGGTCGTGCATGGCATTTCATTCTCGTTCGGGCAGATGCGCGTGGCCAGCGTCATCGGGCGCAGCGCCTCGAATGCAAGCATCGTCTGCAACACGGCACCGCGCGACCGGCCCTGCATCACGATGGACAAGGCCACATGGCTAGAACTTCCCGACCACGAGCGCGCGTCGTTCCAGGAACTCGACGACGCCGATCTCAACAGAAAGGCAAAGGCCCGCCGCCTGTCTGTCTTTGTCAACAAGGTCGTGGAATAAACCAACGCGTCTGAAACTTTTCCGCGGCGCGCGTCGTGTCTTCTTTGTTGAAACCAATGGAGGAAGACAATGAACCGCATTCTTACGACAATCATCGTCACGGCCTTTCTGACAAGCGGCACCGCCTATGCCAAAGGTCACGATCAATCCGGAACCGAGGATCCAGGTGCAGACGTGGGCACAGAAACCGTTTCTGCCGCAAAGACCCTTGGCGCGGCACTGGGCAACGGCAAAAAGCCTGATGCGGCGAATGGCAATTCTGCCAATGCAGGCCGTCCTGTCCCGCAATAAGATCGGGCCAACACTGTTATCCCCGCGCACATCGCGCGGGGATTCACTTTGTGTTGCGGTTTGAATTCAGACAACCGACCATGACGCGTCAAAGACCCGCTGTGCCCCCGCAGCCCCCCCGCGTCGGCACAGGTTTTCACGAAATTCCGGTCTGACAAAAGTCCGATGGAAATCCGATAGGATTCCGATCGCGGTTTTGCGGGTTTCGCTGTGTTGAATTTTGCCGCCGTCTTGATGTTGCACGACACATTCCCGACACAGTATTCCTGAGAGCCAGTGTAGGATTTCCGCACTGCGGGAGGGGATGAAATGACAATCCACATTGGCGCAAAGCCCGGCGAGATCGCCGAAACCGTATTGCTGCCCGGCGATCCCTATCGTGCCAGATGGGCCGCCGAGACCTTTCTTGATGATCCCGAACCGGTCAACAAGGTCCGGGGCATGCTGGGCTATACCGGCACCTGGAACGGGCAGCGCGTTACCATACACGGTTCCGGCATGGGGATGCCGTCGCTTTCGATCTATGTGAACGAACTGATCCGCGATTACGGCGTCAAGACCCTGATCCGCATCGGGTCTGCCGGGGGGATGCAGCCGCAGGTCGGACTGCGCGATGTGGTGATCGCGATGACCGCCTCTGCCATCTCGACACCATCGCGCACGATCTTCCGGGAACTGAATTTCGCGCCCTGTGCCGACTGGCGGCTGTTGCAGGCCGCCGTGAAGGCCGCCGAGGCGGAAAATGTCACCACCCATGTCGGCGGAATATTCTCGTCGGATACCTTCTATGACGAACGCCCCGATCTGAACGAGCAGATGACGCGCCACGGCATTCTGGCGGTCGAGATGGAAACGGCAGAATTGTACACGCTTGCCGCCCGCTATGGGGTGCGGGCACTGTCGATCCTTACGGTGTCGGACCACCTGCAGACCGGAGAGGAACTGCCCGCCCAGGATCGCGAGAAATCATTTGCCGATATGGTGCAGATCGCGCTGAAGGCGGCCTTTCCCTAATCGGTGTGACGTCGCGAATAGGCGTTGCGCGGCGCCGGCGCCCAGCCTTTCAACGCACCGGCAAAAGGTGCGAAAACCTCGATCAGCAGTGGGAAACAGGCGGCCGCATCGCTGGAATGGACCGTCGAACAATCGCCGCCCGGGCACGCGCTTAGCGCGCCCAGCAGGTCGGTTTCGGCAAAGAATTCGATGTAGTCTCCGGGGCGCACGGGCGAGGCTTTCATGAAATACTGACCCGTATCGCGGGTAAATCCGGTGCACATGAACACGTTCAGGACATCGTGCACATGCCCTTCGGCGTCTTGCAGCGACAGCCCGGTTTCCGCCGCCAGCGCGCGGGTCAGGTTGGAATGACAGCAATGGTGGTATTCGCCGCCGCTGAGCAGCTTGTGGGTATAGGGATCGCAGCGCGTGCCGATCACATCATGGACCGAGCCGCCG
>JAJDOB010000046.1 GCA_022340385.1 Rhodobacter sp. | reverse complement strand
CGGCAATCCGCCCCGGTGGACCGACCGGTCAATCTGCCCGGCATCCCGGAAGATCTGTGCAAATACCGAATACCACGATCCGGAAACGCACCAAGTCGCCTGGTTTCCCGGGCTGAAGGCGACTGCAAAGCGGGCATCCCGCGCTGTCGCGTGCAGAATTTCCCGACGCCGGCATTACTTTTGTAACAGATTGGCAATTCTGGCCACTCGACACTAGATTGATGGTCGAACCTGACCCAAACTGGGCGACAATCGAGCGCCCGAATGCCAACCTCGAATGCAAACAAGGTGAAAGACCCGAATGCAGCCAGTTGCCAGCCCCGATGTGCCGCAAACGCGGTTGCGCGAAAAAACGAAATTTCGCGACATGGCCGTGCGCGGGCTTTGCGCGCTGAGCTTTGCGTTCGCGCCGCTGATGTCGCGCGCGCAGGAACAGACCTGGCCGTTTGAGACACAGCGCCTGGTTCCCGTATCCGCCAGCACCTCTGAAACCTATTTTGGCACCGTCAGGGCAAGCAAGATTTTCAGCCTCTCCTACGGGGCGCGCGGCTGTATCGTGGAGGTGTCCGAAAGCGCAAAGGACGAACGCGTCGTCCAGACCGGTCAGGTTCTGGTGAAACTCGACGACCAGCGGTCGCAACTGGCGCTGCGCACCGCCGCTGCCCGGATTTCGGAACTGGCCACCGCAATCGAGGAACGTCAGCTTGCGATCGAAGCGGCACGGGCCGATGATCGGCGCCGCAAGCAAGAGCTTGAACTGGTTTCCGGAGAGTTCGAGCGCAGCAGCGTCATGCTGGGCCGCGGTCTGATCAATGAAACCACGATGGACGCGATCCAGCGCCGGTTCATGGAGGCGAATTTCGCGGTCGAGCGCGCAACAGAGGCCATCGCCAACGCCGAAACCGCATTGAAACGCGCCGAGATCGCGCTGGAGATCGGCAAGCTGGACATGCAGTCCGAAGAAATCAACCTGGCGCATTTCCTGCTGGCGGTCCCGTTCGACGGGGTTCTGGTCGGCTTTGACGCCAATGTCGGAGACTGCGTTCAGGAAGGCGAGCTTGCCGCCCGCATCTATGCACCCGATCAGAAATCGGTCGATGTGTTCTTTCGGATCAGCCAGTTGACCGCACCCCGGGCCAGCGGGCTGTCGGTCGGCGCGCCGGTCAAGGTCACGCGGATCAACGGGCAGGAATGCCAGGGCACGATCACCCGGATCGACACCGAGGCCGAAACGGAATCGCAATTCGTGGAGACCACCGTCGATGTCGACCCGTCCTGCGCACCCAATCTGTTTCTGAACGAGTCGGTCGAAATCGAGGCGGCGCAGATTGCGTCGGACGATACGTTTCGGGTGCCCAACAGCGCCATCGACGGCTCTGACACGGTGTTCCTGGTCGACGAGGACGCCATGCGCCTGGTTGCCGCAAAGGCCGAAATCATCAGCCGCCAGACCCGGGAAACGACGATCCGGATCCCGGATGCTGCCGGGCGGCTTCTGGTCATGAATATCCAGGCGACAATGGCCGATGGCCTGTTCGTCGGCACGAAAGAGCCCGGCTGAAGGGCAACGTGTTTACCCACCGGGATGCACCTGCAAACGGCACGACAGCCGGCACCGCAGCCAACATCACCGAACACGCGGGAGTATAGGCAAAGATGACTCGACATCCGGTTGCATTTCGGTCGATCACGGACCTAACTTGCCGCCCTGAAACAGGCCAGACTTCATGAATGTCGCACTGACAACACGTATCAAGTGCCGCGATTGTCCGATCCGCCACCGCGCGGTCTGTTCGCGTTGCGACGACGATGAAATGGCACTGCTGGAGGCGATGAAAACCTACCGGGTTTACCGGGCCGGTGATCCGATCCTTTGGCGCGGTGAAAAGCTGACATTCGTCGCTTCGGTCGTTCATGGCGTCGCCACGCTGGGCAAGTCGCTGGAAGACGGGCGCACGCAGATGGTCGGCCTGCTGCTGCCATCAGACTTCATCGGCCGCCCGGGGCGGCGGCATATCGATTTTGACGTGGTCGCGGCGACCGACGTGACATTGTGCTGTTTCGACCGCAAGCCCTTCGAGCTTTTGATCGAGACCATGCCCCACATTGCCCAGCGCCTTGCCGAGATTGCACTGGACGAACTTGACTCCGCAAGGGACTGGATGGTGCTTCTGGGCCGCAAGACCGCACGCGAAAAGATCGCCTCGTTCATCGAAATGCTGGTCCGGCGGCAGGGAATCGTAAGTCTGGACGGATCGACCCCCGATCTGGCGCTGCCGCTGACCCGCGACGAGATTGCCAACTACCTTGGCCTGACGCTGGAAACGGTCAGCCGGCATCTCAGCTCTATGAAAAGCGAGGGGATACTGCGGTTCACCGACCGCCGGCACTTCGAGGTTTCGGATTTCGACGCATTGCACGCGGCAACCGGTGACGACACGGCCTGAAGCCGTTTCGCAAATACCTGATTCATCCAACGCTGCCTGAAATCAAGGATTTCAACGCGTTGGATGATGCCTGACCTACCGGGTCTTCCGAAAACTGCTGTCGGCACCCGCCCCAAATATGATCTGCATCAAGGCGCATCGCGCACCGATGCCGTCTTCTCTCACTGACGAGAGGAGAGTTAACAATGTACAGCAATATCCTGATCCCCGTTTCGCTTGACCATTCGCGGGATGTAGATGCGAGCTTGAAGGTCGCTAAGGCGCTGGCCGACAAGAACGCGACATTCACGCTGCTGCATGTGGTCGAACCGGTCCCGACCTATGTCTCTCAGTATGTTCCCCACGACTATCTTGAGCACAATCGCGAAAAGATGACGGAAGAACTTGAGGAACTTGCCAAGGCCCTGCCCAATGCCCGGATCCATCTGGCCACCGGCCGCGCCGGGTCGCGGATATCGCGCTGGGCCGACGAAAATGGCAGCGACTGTATCGTCATTGCCTCGCACGAACCCGAGATTGCGGATTACCTTCTGGGGTCAACGGCGCAGCACGTCGTGCGCCATACAAAATGCGCGGTGCATATCGTCCGGTAACCAAAGGCGCGCCGGCGAAACAATTTCGCAAACTTGACTTAGATCAATGTAGCGCCTTCTGCCCGTGTCTATCCAAACTTCGCGAACAGGAGCGTCTGCTTTGGCAGGGCTCGTGACAAACGAGGATGTCAAATGGACTATATCAAGCTTTCAGTGCTGGGGCTTATTGCCCTTTTCGCGGCAATCGGCGCCAACTGGGCGCATGATCTGGCCTATCAGGTGCATGCCCTGCTGATCCTCGTGATTGCGCTGGCGCTGTTCGTCTGGGTCCTGCGCAACACCGACGAGCCAGGATCGGTCGTGGACCCGTCCACCGGCTATTTTGACGGCGTGGTGCGCGCTGGCGTGATTGCAACCGCGTTCTGGGGTCTGGCCGGGTTTCTGGTTGGCACCTTCATCGCCTTCCAGCTGGCATTCCCCGCGCTGAACTTTGACTGGGGCCAGCCCTTCACCAATTTCGGGCGGCTTCGCCCGCTGCACACCAGCGCGGTCATCTTCGCCTTTGGCGGCAACGCGCTGATTTCGACGTCGTTCTATGTCGTGCAGCGCACCAGCGGCGCCCGCCTGTTCGGCGGCAGCGCGGCGTGGTTCGTTTTCTGGGGCTACCAGCTTTTCATCGTGCTGGCCGCGACCGGATACCTTCTGGGGGCCACACAATCCAAGGAATACGCAGAGCCTGAATGGTATGTGGACATCTGGCTGACCATCGTCTGGGTAACCTACCTGATCGTGTTCCTCGGCACGATTTTCAAGCGCCGGGAAAAGCACATCTATGTCGCCAACTGGTTTTACCTGAGCTTCATCATCACCGTGGCGATGCTGCATCTGATCAACAATCTCAGCATCCCCGTCAGCATCTGGGGCAGCAAGTCGGTTCAGGTCTTTTCCGGTGTGCAGGATGCGATGACGCAATGGTGGTACGGCCACAACGCGGTCGGATTCTTCCTGACGGCAGGCTTTCTGGGGATGATGTACTATTTCGTGCCCAAACAGGCCGAACGGCCGATCTACAGCTACAAGCTTAGCATCATCCATTTCTGGGCGCTGATCTTCCTGTATATCTGGGCGGGCCCGCACCACCTGCACTACACCGCCCTGCCCGACTGGGCGTCGACGCTGGGCATGGTGTTCTCGATAATCCTCTGGATGCCCAGCTGGGGCGGAATGATCAACGGGTTGATGACGCTTCAGGGCGCGTGGGACAAGCTGCGCACCGATCCGATCATGCGGATGTTCGTCCTGAGCCTCGGGTTCTACGGCATGTCGACTTTCGAGGGTCCGATGATGTCGATTCGCGCGGTCAATTCGCTGAGCCATTACACCGACTGGACCATCGGACACGTCCATTCCGGCGCGCTGGGCTGGAACGGCATGATCACGTTTGCCTGCCTCTATTTCCTGACACCCCGGCTTTGGGGCCGCGACAAGATGCATTCGATGTCAGCGATCAGCTGGCACTTCTGGCTCGCGACCATCGGGATCGTGCTCTACGCCTCTTCGATGTGGGTCACCGGTATCATGGAAGGCCTGATGTGGCGCGAAGTCGACGATCAGGGCTTCCTGGTGAATTCCTTCGCCGACACCGTGGCCGCAAAATTCCCGATGTATGTGGTGCGTGGTATGGGCGGGGTTCTGTACCTCTCTGGCGCGATCATTATGTGCTGGAATATGTGGATGACGATCCGCGGTGCCAAGCCGGTCACCGCGTCCCTTCCACATGCAACAGCCGCTGAATAGGGGGGACCGGACCATGGCATTCCTTGATAAACACGCCATTCTTGAAAAAAGCCCGACGCTGCTTCTGGTCGCCTCTCTGCTGGTGGTCACGGTGGGCGGCATCGTAGAGATCGCGCCGCTGTTCTGGCTGGAGAACACGATCGAGAAGGTCGAGGGCGTGCGCCCCTATTCGCCGCTGGAACTGACCGGGCGCGACATCTATGTGCGCGAGGGGTGCTATGTCTGCCACAGCCAGATGATCCGCCCGATGCGCGACGAGGTGGAACGGTATGGCCATTACTCGCTGGCCGCCGAAAGCATGTACGACCACCCGCATCAGTGGGGCAGCAAACGCACCGGACCCGACATCGCGCGGGTCGGCGGGCGCTATTCGGACGCCTGGCATGTCGATCACCTGAGCGACCCGCAATCGGTGGTGCCGGAATCGATCATGCCGAAATATGCGTTTCTCGCCGATACCCCGCTGAAGTCCGATTACATTCAGGCGCTGCTGCGGACGCACCGGTTTGTCGGCGTACCCTACAGCGACGAGATGATCGAGTTGGCGCCTGCCGATCTGCGGGCGCAGGCCGATCCGGACAGCGATGTCGACGGTGTGCTGGAACGCTACCCGGGCGCGGCGGTCGCCAATTTCGATGGCCAGCCGGGTCTGACCGAAATGGACGCGCTGATCGCTTACCTCCAGGTGCTGGGCACGATGGTCGATTTCTCGACCTTCACCCCGGACGCCAGCAGATAGGAGCCAGAGATGGAAATGTATTCCCTGCTTCGTGGAATCGCTGACAGCTGGGTGTTGCTGGCGATGTTCGGCTTCTTTGTGGCGGTCGTGATCTGGGCGTTCCGCCCCGGCAGTTCGGCCACCTACAAGGCTGTCGGCGAAATCCCGTTGCGCGATGACAAGACCTTGCCGATACACGCCGCGGTTGGCAGCGGTGGCGGTGACAACAGGCGCCCCGGCGCAGGCAAGACGGTGAAAGGGGCGGACAATGGCTGACAAGAAAAAGACCGACGAGGTATCCGGGGTCGAGACCACGGGCCATTCCTGGGACGGAATTGAAGAACTGAACAATCCGTTGCCGCGCTGGTGGCTGTGGACATTGTACATGACGATCATCTGGGGCATCGGTTACACCATCGCCTATCCGGCGTGGCCGATGGTCAGTGGCGCGACCCAGGGTCTGCTGGGCTGGTCCACCCGCGCCAATGTCGTGCGCAGCATCGAGGAACACGAGGCGCTGAATGCCGGGCTGGTGTCGCAACTGGTTGCGGTTGATATGGATGCACTGTCCGATGACACCGATCTGTTGCGTTACGCTGTTGCGCGCGGTTCTTCGGTCTTCAAGGCCAATTGCTCGCAGTGTCACGGGTCGGGCGCCGCCGGGGCCAAGGGCTATCCCAACCTTCTGGACAATGACTGGCTGTGGGGCGGCTCGCTGAGCGAAATCGCCTATTCCGTGCGCCATGGCATTCGCAACGACACCGATACCGACGCGCGCTTTTCCCAGATGCCGGCCTTTGGCGAAATCCTTGAAGACGCGGATATAGACGCGCTTGTCGAACAGGTGCTGGCCCTGTCGGGACAGGACCACGATCAGGCGGCCGCGGCGCGGGGAGCAGTGCTTTTCGAGGAAAACTGCGCCGCCTGCCACGGCGAGACCGGCACCGGCGACCGCGCGCAGGGCGCGCCCAACCTTGCCGATGAGATCTGGCTGTACGGCGCGGACCGCGAAACGCTGAAAACCACGATCTCCATGGCCCGCTTTGGCGTGATGCCAGCCTGGGGCCAACGCCTGAACGAACCGGATATCCGCGCTGTTGCTGCTTTCGTCCACGGGCTTGGCGGCGGCGAGAATCCGGCTGGACTCGACCCGAACTAGGGTTGGGGGAAACCCCGGGGCGATCCTGTTCGCAAAACGGCAGCTCCGGGGTTTTTCTTGATTCAGATCAATGCGCCAATCTGTCAAGGTGGCATTGATGCAACCGCGAACAGGACCGGTCACATGACGTCTAGTACGGAACCATCCCTTTATGCCCCGCGCGAACCGGTGTTCCCGCGCCGGGTGTCCGGGCCGTTCCGACGCCTGAAATGGTGGATCATGGCGGTGACGCTGGGCATCTACTACCTGACGCCGTGGCTGCGCTGGGAACGCGGGCCAAGCCTGCCCGATCAGGCCGTGCTGGTGGATCTGGCACACCGGCGATTCTATTTCTTCTGGATCGAGATCTGGCCGCACGAATTCTATTTCGTGGCGGGGCTGCTGATCATGGCGGGGCTGGGACTGTTTCTGTTCACCTCGGCACTGGGCCGGGTCTGGTGCGGCTATGCCTGCCCACAGACGGTCTGGACCGACCTGTTCATCCTTGTGGAACGCTGGATCGAGGGCGATCGCAACGCCCGCGTGAAGCTGTGGAAGGCGAAATGGAACCTGCGCAAATGGCGGCTGCGGATGACGAAATGGATCGTCTGGCTGCTGATCGCGATGGCGACGGGCGGGGCCTGGGTGTTCTATTTCACCGACGCGCCGAGTCTGGCGCGCGATCTTGTCAGTTTCAGCGCCCATCCTGTCGCCTATGGCACGATCGCGGTTCTGACGGCCACGACCTTTGTCTTTGGTGGCTTCATGCGCGAGCAGGTCTGCATCTACATGTGCCCCTGGCCCCGCATCCAGGCCGCGATGATGGACGACGACACGCTGACGGTGGCCTATCGGGACTGGCGCGGAGAGCCGCGCGGCAAGAAACGCGACGGCACCACCGGCGACTGCATCGACTGCATGGCTTGTGTGAACGTGTGCCCGATGGGGATCGACATTCGCGACGGTCAGCAAATGGAATGCATCACCTGTGCGCTGTGCATCGACGCCTGCGACGACGTGATGGACAGGATCGGCAAACCGCGCGGGCTGATCGACTATCTGGCGCTGTCGGATGAACCGGTCGAGCGCGCCGGTGCCGCGCCAAAACCGATCTGGAAACACGTCCTGCGGCCCCGGACGATCCTTTACACGACGCTCTGGTCGCTGGTGGGTGTGGGTCTGCTTTATGCGCTGTTCATCCGGTCGGATATCGGCCTGACAGTCAGCCCGGTACGCAATCCGACCTACGTGACGCAATCCGACGGATCGATCCGCAATATCTATGATGTGCGGCTGCGCAATCAGCTGGGCGAGGCGCGGGTGTTTCGCCTGAGCGTGTCAAGCGACAGCCTGCTGCGCATCGACCTTCAGGGCATCCCCGATGGCAGCGACGTGACCGTTCCCGCCGACAGCACCCATCTGCAGCGCGTCTATGTCACTGCCGGGCCCGACGATGCCGCGGCCAGTACCGACGTTTCCGATCTGCGTCTTTGGGTCGAGGATCTGGCAACCGGCGACCGCGCCAGCCGGGCAACGACATTCAACGGAAAGGGCAACTAGATGGTTCGCGAAATCAAGGGTTGGCATGTTTTTCTGTGGTTCGCTCTGGCTTTCGGCACGATCGTCGCGGTCAACCTGACGCTGGCTTTCAACGCCGTGCGCACCTTTCCCGGGCTGGAGGTGAAGAACTCCTATGTCGCAAGCCAGAATTTCGACGCCGAGCGCACCGCCCAGATCGCATTGGGCTGGCAGGTTTCGGCAATCGTCGAAAATGGCCAGCTGCGGCTTGAATTCCTGGAACAGGGCCAGCCCGTCGCACCCGCCATCGAAAGTGCGATTTTTGGCCGTGCCACCAGCACCGCCGCCGACCAGGACCCAGAGTTCCGGTTTGACGGACAGGCATTCACCGCCCCGGTCAATGCCGGCCCCGGCAACTGGAACCTGCGCGTGAAAGCCCGCGCCGGCGATGGCACATTGTTCCATCAGCGCATCATCGTGCAGGTTCTGAAATGACATCCGCCTGCCCGGCCTGCGTCGCGGCCCCGATTGCCCTGACCGCCGCCGGTCCCGCGGTCGCCGCGAATATCTGGCTGTCGCTGCCGACGATCCATTGCGCGGCCTGCATCGGCAAGGTCGAACGTGCCCTGCTCGACCTGCCGGGTGTCACCCATGCGCGGGTCAACCTGTCGCTGAAGCGGGTGGCGATTTCCGCGACCGCGCTGGCCCCCGAAACCGCGATCGCCACGCTGCACAGCGTCGGGTACGAGGCGCATCTGCTTGACAGGGATGCCCTGACGGATGTTGGCGACCAGGCTGGCCGCAACCTGCTGATGCGGCTTGCGGTCGCCGGATTTGCAATGATGAATGTCATGCTGTTGTCGGTCGCCATCTGGTCGGGCGCCGCCGATGCGACCCGCGATCTGTTTCACCTGATTTCTGCCGCGATCTCGCTTCCGGCGGTCATCTTTGCCGGCCAGCCGTTCTTTCACAGCGCCTGGAGGGCGATCAGGGTTCAAACGCTCAACATGGACGTGCCGATTTCGCTGGCGATCCTGCTTGCCGCGGGCATGTCGCTTTTCGAGACGCTGAACGGCGGCGAGCACGCCTATTTCGACGCGGCGCTGTCGCTGACGTTCTTCCTGCTGATCGGGCGGTATCTGGATCACACCATCCGCAGGACCGCGCGATCCGCCGCCAAGGAACTGTCGGCGCTGGAATCGCATGTCGCGCAAAAGATGATCGGCGGCAAAGCCGTGAAAGTCGCACTGGCCGACCTGAAACCGGGCGATACGATCCTGATCCCGACCGGAATGAGGGTGCCGGTCGACGGGACACTTGCCGGGCCGGCGTCGAAAACGGATCGTTCCTTCCTGACCGGCGAAAGTGCGCCGGTAATTGGCGCCAGGGGCGATCCGGTTCAGGCGGGAGAGATCAATCTGGGCGCGGCATTCCAGATGGATGTGACGGCGGTGGGCGAGGACACGACTCTGCGCCGTATCGCGGGACTGGTCGAAATGGCCGAAAGCAGCCGGGGCAGATATGTCACCCTCGCCGACCGCGCGGCCCGGATCTATGCCCCCGCCGTGCACCTGCTGGCGCTGGGTGCCTTTACCGCCTGGATGGTGGCAAGCGGGGATGTGCGCCTGTCGCTCAACGTGGCGATAGCTGTCCTGATCATCACCTGTCCCTGCGCGCTGGGTCTTGCGGTGCCCGCCGTGGCCACCGCGGCGATCGGCAGGCTTTACCGGCAGGGCTACCTTGTAAAAAGCAGCACTGCGCTGGAACGGCTGGCCGAAGTCGATACGATTGTCTTTGACAAGACCGGGACGCTTACGGTTCCCAATGTCGATATCGCGCTGACGACGTTGAGCGATATCGAGAAATCCATGGCGCTGGCGCTTGCCCAGGCGTCCGACCACCCGGTATCGCGCGCGGTCGCGGCAGCCCTGGCGGACCGGACACCGGCAAAGGTCAGCGCGATTGCCGAAGTCACAGGGTGCGGTGTCGAGGCGACGTTCGAGGGTCAGAACGTGCGGCTTGGCAGGGGTGACTGGATCGGGGCGCAGTTCACCGGCGTCGGCCTGCGCATCGGTCGGAACAAGCCGCGCGCGATCCTTCGGACCGAGGCGCCAAGACCGGGCGCCGCCGCCGCGATCCGCCAGTTTCAAGAATCGGGTTTCCGGGTGCTTTTGATAAGCGGCGATGTCGAAGCCGCGGTCAGGGATATCGCCGAAACGCTGAATGTCGCGGAATTTCACGCCGGGGTCAGCGCCGAGCAGAAACATCGCTCTCTTCGAAATCTCGAAAAGGACGGCCATCGTGTGCTGATGGTCGGTGACGGGCTGAACGATACGGCCGCGCTGGCCGCGGCGCATGCCTCGGTCGCGCCCTCGTCGGCGCTGGACGCGGCACGAAACGCCGCCGATATCGTTTTCCTCAAGGAAGACATGTCATCGCTGCCAGCCGTGATCCGGACCGCCAAATTCGCCACGCGCCTGTCAAAGCAGAACTTCGGCATTGCCGCCGCCTACAACCTGATCGCGATCCCGATCGCGCTAGCCGGGCTGGCCACGCCGCTGGTTGCCGCGCTGGCAATGTCGGCATCCTCGATAACGGTTCTTCTGAACGCAATGCGTGTTAGGATCATGCCATGAACGTGCTCGTCGTATTGATTCCGGTGTCGCTGCTGCTTGGGGCGATAGGCCTTGTGGCGTTTCTGTGGACGGTCAAGAGCGACCAGTATGAAGACGCCGAAGGAAACGCGGCGCGGATTCTTCTGGACGACGACTGACGGCCTTTCGACCGGAAACGCCCGCTGCCGGACAGGGCGGCACTGTCGCCGCGCCGGTCTGACCAGCTTGCCGGTCAGATGAAGTCCAGCCCCTTGTCGCAGCGTCTGGCCTGGGGCCGGGATCGGTCGGTTCAGATGCAGGCCCAGTCGGTAAAGACCTGGTCGTGCTTCTTGTGGTCCTTGCCGCGCGTTGCCTGGTTGGTTCTGGACTGGCGGGCTTCGGCCCTGGTCAGGTCCCGGTGAATGCGGATCAGGTCTGTGAAGGTCATGTCTCTCTCCGGATGCTTGTATTTCGTTGGCTTGTGAACATGTGTCGCCCGGGCGCGGCAAAAGGTTCAAAATCAACGCGGACGCGCCGAAAAAAGACCCCCGCCAAAGCGGGGGCCAGTTTGGGACGCGAGGGGGGAGGACCTCTGCGTGGGGGGATCAGAGCTGAGTGGCGGTGCAGGGCGCGCCTGCGGTGATGCCACCGGGAACCGCGTGCGACACGACGAACCGCTTGCCGGGTGCCAGTGCGGGCAAGGCGACCGTTCCGCTGTTTCCGAACGGTGCGGTATAGGCAATCATGGTGCCGGCGGGCACGGTGAAGTTGTAGTTGTGCGAGATCGAGATATCGTCGGGAAATTCAACCGGGGTACCCGACACGACGCAGTTGAAGCTCAGCTTCATCTTCACGATGGCGCGGTTCGCGGTCGGGGCCATCTGAACGTTGGTCGTGGCGCGCTGCAACAGCAGGCCCCTGTCGGCGGCGTGCAGGCCGGCGGAACCGATGGTGGTCAGGGTCAGGGCGGCAACAAGGGCGGTTTTCAGTGAATTGCGGGACATTTCGGGTTCTCCTGTTCAATCAAGGGCGCGGGGTATTCCGCGCTACATTGATAGGTCGGAGAAGGCGCCGTTCCGGTTCAAAGAAAAATGAAGGGAAGCGCGCCAGAACTTGCATCACGTTGAAGATGCCTGCTTTTCAGCACCCGCTGGATTTCACCAGGCCCCAGCCAAAGGCGGTGTCGCGCCCACCGCTGCCCAGATCGACCGCCTGTGCGCGAAGCCGCGCCCGCATCGCACCCGACGACGACACGCCGCGGGCCGACAGGCGGGCCGCCAGACCGCTGATGATCGGCGCGGCATAGGAGGTGCCCGAGGCATAGCTGCCGCCGTTGCGGGTGGCGACGTAAAGATCGACGCCGGGGGCAGCGAATTCGATATAGGGCCCGGTGTTGGCCGCGCGGTAGCGCCTGAGGCGCGCGTCGATGGCCGTCACCGCGATCACCGTCTGGGCGGCCGCGGGATAGACAGGTGCCGCACTGCCGCCATTTCCGGCCGCCGCAATCAGAACCGCGCCGCGCGCGGCAGAGGCGCCCAGCAGATCGTCAAGCGCCCGGTTTACCGGTCCGGCAAAGGACATGTTGATCACGCGCACTCGGTTTCCGATCAGCCAGTCCAGCGCCGCCCCGATCCGTTCGACATCGGCACCGTCGCTGCGACCCTCGCGAACAAAGGCAGTGGCCGCAAACAGGCGCGCTCCGGTGGCATAGCCGGCCAGTGCCCCGCTTTGATCCTGGCCAACCAGCAAGGCCGCCACAGAGGTGCCGTGGTTCAGGTCTTGCGACCGCTCGCCCGCCGCCAGAACGGAATGCGCGACGATATCCGCCCCGCGCAGCGCCGGGTGCGAGGTCTCGACCGTGCCGTCGATCTGACCGATGCGCAGACTGCCCGGCAAGGTACATCCGCGCCCCTCTGTCTGGCCGACGAGGGCGGCGGCGTACAGCCGCGGCGCACCCTGGGCATAGCGGTAGATCGCATGAACATCGGCAAAGGTACTCGGGGCATTTTCCGCCAACAACCGGCGCGCCTGATCCAGCGGCACCCCGCGCAGATCGAAGATCAGCGCGTGGCGATCCAGATTGGGGTAATCGCGCTGCCGCAGGAACTTCGCCCCCGCCGCCGTCAGTGCCCGGGCCGCTGCCGAGGCTTCGTCACGGGGGCCCAGAACCACATATTCCGTGCGTCCCTGCCGGGTAACCGCGACGTATTTCCGGCCCGAAGCCCCGAGGTTTCGATCATTGGAACCGCCACTTTGCAAGACACGGCCATTACCGCTCCCGTTTGTCTGCGCGACTGCGGCAGGCGCGGCCGCCAGCGAAACTACCGCCAGCAATGCAACGGCGATCAGGTAGCGCATGGGCAGACCTTATGGTTCATCGGCAACTTCAAGTGACTGAACAAGCGGCGAAGCCTCCAGCAAAGCGCGGGCCTCTTCCGATGAGGTGCCTTCAAGCACCGCCAGACCATAGAGGCCCAGCGCGGACGGACCGCTGACAATTTCCACATTGGCGTCTAGCAGCAGATTTCGCAAGTCCGTCTCTGCGACATCGGCATTGAACGCAATTGTGAACGCCGGGGCATCCCCGCCGGCCAGTTCAAAGCCGCCCGGATCAGAGCCGCCCAGCTGAAACGCCGCCTGCCCGACCACGACCGCCAGCAGGACAGAGGCAGCAATCTGCCAGACCCAGGTGCGCGGGGCGCGGGGCTGATTGGCCGCGATATTCGTTTCTGCATCGACCGAGCGCATCAGGCGGGCCAGACCCATCTCGCCGGGGCTGAACTCTTCCTCGGCCTGCATCGTTTCGCGGATGACGCGCAGGGCGGCCAGTTCGCGTTGCAGGTCCGGGTCCGCGGCCACCGCCGCCTCTACTTCTGCACGTTCCGCATCTGCCAGTGTGTCATTGGCCAGAAACGGCATCAGGGCTTCGACTTCGTTGCGGGTCATGCTGCCGCCCCCCGTTGCACGCGACCTTCAAGACAGCGCATCAGAAGTTTCTTGGCATGGAAAATGCGGGTCTTGATGGTGCCTTCGGGCACACCGGACACTTCGGCAATCTCGCCGTAGGTCATGTCTTCGAAGAACGCCAGGCTGATGGCACTGCGGTGATCTTCCTTCAGCGTGCCCAGGCAATGGCGCACATGTTCGGCCTCTTGTCCCGCTGCAAGGCAGGCTTCGGTATCGGCGCTGTCGTCGATAACTTCGGGGATGTCGTCGGTCACGGTCATCCGCCCGCGTTTGCGGTGCATGTCGATGACCTTGCGGTAGGCGATGCCAAATATCCAGGTTTGCACTTTTGATCTTCCCTCAAATCGGCTGGCAGAGCGCCAGACTTCGATGAACACGTCATGAAGTAGGTCGGCCGACTCGAAGGGATCGTTCAATCTTGAAAGGATAAATCTGTAAACCGGCTTTTCCAGAACACGGTACAGTTCTGCCAGGGCGGCCTTGTCACCCTGACCGATGCGGCTGAGAATCTGCGCGTTCTGGTCCAAAATAGCCTTCTGTCCAAGGGCGGCTGGCCGGTGCCCGGACTACCGGCGGCCGCAGTCGAAATGGTTTTGCTGGCGTGTATGGTAAAAGATGGAAAAGCAGTTCTCCATCCTTTTTTCGCTCGCGCCTGCCGGGCGGCAATCCGCGCCTGCCCGCAGTTTCAGGTGCAACGGCATATCGAGCGTTCGGCAGACCTTGCCGGCGCGGCATGACCGGGTCGAAAGCCGGCGCGCAAAAAAACGGCCAAGGCGGCGTAACAGGATGCTGCGCCGCCTTGCCGGTCGTTGGTATCGCGGAACGATGTGTTTACTTGTACCAGATTGCCGCGTAGCGCGCGCTGCCGCCGGCGCTGTAGCCGCTGACATCGTGCAGCCGGTAGCCCTTGCCAATCCACTTGTCGAACTCGGCTTGATACTGCGCCGAGGTCAGGCCGTGGCGCGCCACGTAAGCCCCACTGCCCTTGGTCCAGATCGCGGCGTAATAGGGCGTGCCGTTCACGGTGTAGCCATCGACATGGCTCGGCTTGTAGCCCTGGCTGGTGTACTGGTTGAACGCCGCCTGATACTGCGCGCCGGTCATGCCATGGCGCGCGACCCAGGCACCGCCGCGCTGCTTTTTCCAGATCGCGGCATAGCGGACCTGTCCATTCGCGGCGTAGCCGGTGACGTCGGTCAGACGATAGCCCTTGCTGGTCCAGTTGTTGAATTCAGCCTGATAGCCTGACGATGTCATGTCATGGCGCGCCACCCAGGCGCCGCCGGACTTCTGCCAGATTGCGGCGAAATAGCTTGTGGCGCCCAGATCGTAACCGTCGACCAGTGCGGGCGCGAAACCCATGCCGGTGTATTGGTTGAACGCGGCCTGATACTTGCTGCTTGTCATGCCGTGGCGCGCGACCCAGGCCGGCCCGCCGGTCTTTTGCCAGATCGCCGCGTAATAGGCGGTGCCGTTCACCGAATAGCCGCTGACATCGGTCAGACGATAGCCCTGCCCGGTATATTTGTTGAATTCTGCCTGATATTGCGCGCCGGTCATGCCATGGCGCGCGGCCCAGGCCTGCGCGGATGCCGGGCCGCTGACGAAGGTGGACAGCAACAGGCCGGCCAATCCGGCGACGGCAAGTTTGCGGGTGATATTCAGCACGGAAATTGCGTTTTTCATGATCGGGATCCTTCCAGGGGTGAAATGAACATTGTGGGCATGTGTCGCCCGACGTCGGTCAATGGTTCAAAATCTCGCGGACCGGGTATCGACCGGCCCCTGCCGCGCCACGCCACCGCCCGATTGCGAACCCGGGCCAGCCGTCGTAGCGTCCCGCGACCAGCGTCTGCGTGAGGGGAACCAACATGAGCCTTTATCGACAACTTCAAGCCCGCAAGGAGGCCGCCAACCCGATCCGTGTCGGCGTGATCGGTGCGGGAAAATTCGGCACCATGTTCCTGGCGCAGGCGGCCCGCCTGCCCGGGATCCATGTGGTTGGCATCGCCGATCTGAACGTGGCGCAGGCGCGCTCGAACCTGACCCTTGCGGGCTGGCCACAGGCGGCACACGCCGCCGGCTCGTTCGCTGCGGCCTTGCAAAGCGGCGCGACTTTCGTTGCGGACGACGCGATGGCGCTGATTGCACAGCCGCAGGTTGACATCATCATCGAATGCACCGGCGATCCGGTTGTTGCCGCCCGGCATCTTACCGCGGCCTTCGCGGCCGGAAAACACTGCATCAGCGCCACTGTCGAAGCGGACGCAATGTGCGGCGCGGCGCTGGCGCGCGCCGCTGAACAGGCCGGGGTGATCTATTCGATGGCCTATGGCGATCAGCCGGCGATGACGGTCGAGCTGGTCGACTGGGCGCGCACATGCGGCTTCGAGGTGGTCGCCGCCGGGCGCGGCCACAAATGGAAGCCGGAATACCGGTTTTCAACCCCGGACACGATCTGGGATCACTGGGGGCTGACAGCCGAACAGGCCGCGCGCGGGCGGCTGAATCCGAAGATGTTCAACTCTTTCCTCGATGGCACGAAACCGGCAATCGAAACCTCGGCGATTGCCAATGCCTGCGGTCTCGATGCGCCCGAGGCCGGCCTTGCCTACCCGTCCGGGTCGATCGACGATCTGCCCCGCCTGATGCGGCCCCGCGACCACGGCGGTATCCTTGGCGCCGGCGGGCAGGTCGAGGTTCTGAACTGCCTTGACGCGCAAGGCGCTGAAATTCCCTATGATATCCGTATGGGCGTCTGGGTCTGCCTTGAAGGTGTCACCGAATATCAGCGCCGCTGTTTCGAGGAATACAAGGTCACCACGGACGACACGGGCCGCTATTTCGCCGCCTACAAGCGCTGGCACCTGATCGGGCTGGAGCTTGGGATCTCGGTTGCCAATGTGGGCCTGCGCCAGGAGGCGACGGGCACCGCGCGCGAATTTCGCGCCGATGTCGTGTCAGTGGCGAAACGCGATCTGGCGGTCGGTGAAATCCTGGATGGCGAGGGCGGCTATTGCGTCGCCGGGCAGTTGCGCCCTGCCCGCGTGTCGGTGCAGATGCGCGCCCTGCCGCTTGGCCTGACCGGTGGTGCAAGAATGCGCCGCCCGGTCCGCGCCGACAGCATCCTGACCTATGACGATGTCGTGCTGGATGAAACCACCATTGCATTCGGACTACGCAGGCAGACCGAGGCGATGGTCAGCAGCTAAGGCACTGACCCGAAAGCCAGGAACCTGCTTTCGGGGTGATTTGCGCCGCGGATCAATCCAGGGCGCGCGGGCCGGACCTGCCTAAGGCCGCTGCACCCCGATCCGGTTCAGCGCGACAGAGTAGACGCTTGTGGTTGCCGTGATGAAAAGCACATGCTTGGCCCGCCCGCCAAAACACACATTCGACACCAGTTCAGGCACCAGAATCTTGCCCAGCAGCCGCCCGTCGGGCGCGATGCAATGCACGCCATCCGCGGCCGATGTCCAGATGTTGCCATCGCTGTCCAGCCGAAAGCCGTCGGATTTTCCGGGTGTGACCACATGGAAGATGCCGCCACCGCCAAGCGAGCCGTCCGCCTTGACGTCGAACACCCGAATATGGGTCGGATCGTCGCAAAACCGCCGCCCGGTATCGGCCATGTAGAACCGGCTTTCGTCCGGCGAGAACGCCAGCCCGTTGGGGCACGCGGCATCCGTCACCATCGCATCCATCTGCCCGCTTGCAGGATCGACCCGGTACACGTGGCAGGGCAGTTCCTGCGCCGATTCGTGCCCTTCGTAATTCGACACGATCCCGTAATGCGGATCGCTGAACCAGATCGTCCCATCCGATTTCACCACAACATCATTGGGCGAATTCAAGCGCTTGCCCTGAAAGCTGTCGGCGATCACCGTAAGACTGCCGTCATGTTCGGTGCGGCTGACGCGGCGCGCGCCATGTTCGCACGACACCAGCCGCCCCTCGCGGTCTCGGGTGTGACCGTTGGCAAAATTGGACGGCGCGCGATAGACAGTGACCCCCTCGCCGGGGGTCCAGCGCATGATCCGGTTGCTCGGGATATCCGAAAACAGCAGACAATTCGCATCGCCGAACCAGACCGGCCCCTCGACCCAGTCAAATCCGGTGGCCAGCTGTTTCAGCCGGGCGTTGCGGATGACATATGTTCCGAAAACCGGTTCCGTGATTTCAAAATATGACATGGCGGCCCCTGCGCGGTGAATGGTTGCATCGTTGCCATGTCGATAGCACAGGCGGCACAGGATCTGTAGCGGCCCCAACCGGCGGAAACCGCGCCCCGAAGCGAGCCGCTACCAAGCCGGATGAAGCTGGATCGAGGGCCGGCGTCAGCGCTTCGGCGCGTCCTTGTCAAACACCAGCCGGAACCCCTGATGGGTCGTCGTACTGTCCGGCGTCGTCCCGGTGCGCGCCGCGATCCTGTAGCGAAAGCAATAGCTTTTGTGGCACAGGAACGACCCGCCCTTCATCAGCTTGGCACCCGGCAACCGGTTGCCCATCGCCCGTTTTCGCCTGGACAGCGAGCGGAGCTTCAGCGGATCCGATGTCCACTCCCACACGTTGCCACACATGTTGTAAAGCCCATAGCCATTGGGCCCGAACGACAGCACCGGGGCAGTGGCCGCATATCCGTCGGCCAGAGTGTTCACGTCGGGAAACCGGCCCTGCCAGATATTGCAGGGCTGAAAATCCTGATCGTTGGGTTCCTGGCTGCCCCAGGGAAACGCCACATCGCCCAGACCGCCACGCGCGGCGTGTTCCCACTCTGCCTCGCTTGGCAAGCGGCCCCCGGCCCATCGCGCAAAAGCGCGCGCATCGTTCCATGACACGTGCACCACCGGGTGATCGGGGTGCAGGTCGGCCTCTGACCCGGGTCCGTTCACCAGCCGCCAGAATGCCCCGTCCACGCGGCGCCACCACTGGGTTCCGACCACGCCCTGCGTCGCCGGCACTGCCCGGGACACATGCGCATGGAACACGAACGACCAGCCAAAACGCTCTGCCTCGGTCACGAAACCGGTGTCGGCGACGAAGGCCTCGAACAATTCGTTGGTGACGGTGGTTTCCATCATCGCAAACGGTTTCAGACGTTTGCGGCGGCACGGGCCCTCTTCGTCGACCGGCAGAAAGGGCCGGTCGGTTCCGACCAACGCCTCGCCACCGGGAATCTCGCAAACCCGGATTTCGGGGACGGAGCCGACCGATTCGACGGTTCCGGCAGCCTGTGTCGGGCATGTCGCCGAACGGCCGGTCGTCGGGGTGCAACAGCCCTTGGTCTGCAATCTGGCTCCGCTTGCGAAAGCGCGGCGTTGACCCCGCGCAAGGATTCCGGTTTATCGCTGTATAAAGGCATTCGCACCGCAATTGAAATCCTCCGTGCGCCGTGCCCCGGCGACCCGCAGATATGCGACAGGGCGGAATTCTCCGCCCCGTCCGTTGCCTTGCATCGACGCCCTACAGCGACTTGAGGTATTCCAGCAGCGCCCGCTTTTCCGCCGCCGGCAATGTCGTGCCGTATTCGTGGCCGCAATTGCTGTCGCCGGAATTCCGGTCGTCGCATCCGGTGGCGTTCAGCGTGTAGTCGAACATGCTTTGTTCGGCAGCCAGGCCGACGTTTTCGATATCATAGCTTGGCCCCAGCTTGAACGTCATCGGCCGGTTCGCCGCCGGTTCCAGCAGCGCCGCCAAAGTCGGGACCGATCCGTTGTGCAGATACGGCGCGGCGGCCCAAATGCCTTCCATCACGCGGCTTTCATAGACGCAGGGCGGCACGCCGCCATTCGCCTGGGCCGCGCGCATCTGTTGTTCCAGCGCCGCGCCAGAGGCCTGCAGCAGCGCCTTGACATCGTCGGGCAGGTCCGGGGTCAGGTCCGCATTTCTGGCCTGGAAATCCACCTCTGACACACGGCCGACCTCGTGCTGTATGATCGCGCCTAGCGTTGCCACGACCAACACCTGAAATGCCGCAGCTTCGGCAGGCAGCGGATCCGGGAAAAGCAGCGGGATCGTGGCGCCTTCCAGCACGCCGGTCTTGGCGGTGCGGGTCAGGATCCCGCATTCGCGCGTATCGGTGCCCGCATCCAGCCGTGGCGTCGCCCAGGTGGTTTGCGGCGCAAACGGGCGGAATTCGCCTTTCTTGATGCCGTGACAATCGACGCATCCGCCGTTTGCCGTGGGACGTTCGTAAATTGCCTGACCCTGGCTGGCCAGCGCCTCGTTCAACGTCCAGGGCCATTTCGGCGCGCCAATCAGGCGGATCAGTTCCTCGAGTTCCTTCAACCCGTCGAAATTGGCCGAATTTTCGGTGATGTAGTCGCGGTTCAGCTTGAAAAGCCCGGTTTGCGGCTGCGGGTGGAACACCCCGAACACGCCGTAAACCTCGCCCAGATTGCGCGACAGACCCAACAGCGCGTCGCCATTCGAGGCAAATCCCGGCCATTGCGTATAATCCTGCCGCGCCGCGTTCCACAAAAACGGATAGCGGGTCGGGGCATCGGCGGTCATGATGTTGTCCGCGATCAGGTAATTGTCCGCCGCCGTGCCCAGATCAAGCCCGGTCAGCCGGTTGAAGATCATCGAAATCGCGTCCAGCCGCGACGGCCCCCAGCCGGGTTCGGGCAACGAACGCTCGATAAA
>JAJDOB010000274.1 GCA_022340385.1 Rhodobacter sp. | reverse complement strand
CCGAGGAGGCGCGATCATAATTCAGGGTCTCGTCGGCAAGTCCGGCCATGCCCGCAACCGCCCCCGGCAGCCAGACCGTACCGGCGGCGGCACGCTTGGGGGCCAGCGCCCAGCGGCCCGGCGCCCGCACCGGCGGGTCGGCGCGGCAGATGTGATCGCCAAGCGACGGATCCCGCCCCTTTCGCACCCGCCACGGGTAAATCATCTGCCCCTGCACCGGCATCAGCCCGGTATGCGATTTCCGGGTGGCCTGGAATGCGCCGATGCCGTCGCCCGACGGGCGCAGCACATCGCAGGGATCAAGCGCGATCACCGCCCCCGCACGGGTCAGGAACCGCCATTTCAGAATGTCGTACAGCCCCGCTTCCGCCAGCGGCGCCCGCCAGCGGTCGGGCGTGAAACTGCGATTTTTCCGGCGCGGCGCCAGCGCCGGATCGCCCAGCGCCGGATATTTAGTCCGACCCAGCGCAAGCGGCGAGGTCACCAGCACAAAGCGCTGGATTTCCCCGATATCCCGCACCGCCGCCTGCATCGCCGTCGCGAATTCCTTTTGCGACGGGCCGGGTTCGGAACGGTCGAACAAGACCACTCCGGTCAGCCCGTGATGCGCGGTGTGATAGCGCAGCCATTCCGCCAGTTGATCCGGTGTTTCGTGATGACGCTGCGCGATGAAGACGTCGAGATCGTCGAACAGGTCGGTCTCTGGCAGCGCCGTCGGCAGGTCAAGACTGCCCTCCGCGATCCGCAGCGTCACCGCCCCCTCGCCCGCGGGTCCGCACGCGGAAATCACCGTGATCCCGGCGACCCGCGCGATCTCGGTGATGTCGACGCCGCCCGGGCCCGTGCCGCGCAGCACCGCGGCTTCGATCCCGACCCCGGTGTATATCCGCAATCCCGTACCCAATGGTGTCGGCCAGCGCAGGGCATCCAGAATGCGGAGTTCGCCCTGCTCGAGGCTGCACAGTTCACGACACAGGAATCGACCGTCGTCAGCCATGGCTGGCCCGGTACATCTGCACCAGTCGCGATATCGCGGCCTCGGGCAGCGGTGCCGATGACGCCGCCAACAGCAGACGCCCGAACAGTTTGACTTCGGCCTCGCTCTGCATCAGGCGGGCGAACGCCGCATGGTGATGCGCCTGCGCGGCTGCATGGATTTGCGCAACGCCGGGCAGCGCCGCAAGCGCGGCCAGTTCCGATTTCGTTGCGGGCAGCATCCGCGCGATGCTGATATCCTCGACGGTGTTGAAGTTCCGCTCGACCCAATAGGTCAGATCAATCGCCTTGCCCGCCCGGTTCGGCAGGCCGCGCGCACGTTTCAGCATGAAGCTTTCGGCGGAACGCACAGAATAGTGGTTAAGCTGCACCAGCGCAGTGGCCTCTGGCAGGCCAAACAGTGCCAGCCGTTGTTCGGATTGCGAAAACCCGGGCGGCATCGCCTGCCCCGACCCATCGACCCATGCCGCCTCTGCGCCCTTCTTCAGCCGCGGCCGGTGCACGCCGATCTGGCGAAACGGACCCTTGGCCCGAAACAGGGTCTTGAACTGGCGCGCACCCACCGGATAGTCGCATCCCGGCGGCGCGGCGCGGGTGAAAAGCTCGCATGTCAGCCCGTCGGCCAGCCACATCTGCCCGTTGTGCCCGAACAGCCGCCAGGGCAGCACAACGGCATCGGCCGCGCCAACTGCCGCCAACAGGTCGCCCAGATTGCCAAGCGGCGCGCGCAGGTTGATGAATTCGTCGCTGTCGATGCACAAGATCCAGTCCGCGGCCTTGCGCAGATCATGCCCCCAGGCCGCTTTCAGCGCGCTCCACTGCACGGATTTTCCCCGGGGCGCGGAATTGTCCAGATGCACCACGCCGGCCGGCGCCAGCGCCTTCAGCATCGTATCGGTGCCGTCGCTGCAATCATTGGTGAACAACAGGAAATCGGTGACACCGATCGCACGGTGATGCGCCAGCCATTCCAGCAGGTGCGGGCCCTCGTCGCGCAGGGCAGAGACCAGAAGAATCCTCATACGCACCCCCGGTGCGCATGGTCCCTGACCCCAACATGATTTGCGATTCTGCGGCGCATTTGCGATTCATTGCTCGATTGTTTCTGTTATTGCACAAGTATCCGTGAATGACGAGGAACCTGTCCATGGCCAAAACAACGGCCCGACCCGCGCCGCAGGAATATCAGATCGGTGCGCTGTGGATCGGAGGCGCGCTGAGTTTTCTCGAACAATTGTGCCTGATTTCCTTCGTCGATGCCGGGCACAACGTCAAACTGTTTACCTATGGCGAGGTGGAAAACATCCCCGACCGGATCGAAGTCGCAGATGCAAACGACATCCTGGCGGTGGACAAGGTCATCCGCCATTCGCGCACCGGCAGCCCGGCCCCGCAGGCCGACCGCTTTCGCTATCACCTGCTGGCGCAGACCGATGATATCATCTGGGCCGATACCGATGCCTATTGCGTCAAGCCCTTCGCCACCCGGACCGGGCATTTCTACGGCTGGGAATCGCCACATCACGTCAATAACGGCGTGCTGGGACTGCCGCGTGACAGCGACACGCTGCAGGAACTGCTCGCCTTTACGTCGGATGAATTCGCGATCCCGGAATGGCTGCCCCAGGGCGAACAGGACCGGCTGAAGGCGGCGCGGGATGCCGGTCAGCCCATCGGTGTCGGCGATCAGGAATGGGGCGCGTGGGGGCCGCGCGCGCTGACCTATTTTCTGCACAAGACCGGCGAAATCCGGCACGCCCTGCCGCGCGAGGCGCTGTATCCGATCGGGTTCCGGGACCGCGGACAGCTTGTGCGGCCCGACGCCGGTGCCGAACGCTTCATTACCCATGATACATTGTCGATTCACTTTTTTGGCCGCCGGATTCGCGAGCGGATCAAGGAGGACGGCGGCGTGCCGCACGAACGCTCGCTGATCGGCCAGCTGCTGACCAGGCACGGGGTCGATCCGGCGGCCGCGCCATTGCCGAAACCGCCCCCCCGGCCAGTGCGCCTGACGCCGGAAGAGCGCCACGGGCGCGGGCAATTGAACCTGACCGATCTGGCGGATACCGCCGGGTCCGACCGCGGGTCCGCCCGGCATAGGTATACAGAGCTTTACCACATGCTGTTTCAACCTATGCGACAGCGAAAACTGGAGATCGTTTTCGTCGGTCTGGACTGCGGAATCGGCGTAACCGCCCCCGAAGCCGGGCTTCAGGAGGCCCGCAAGATGGCCGGAATCTGGCTGGAATACTTCCCGAAGGCGCAGTTCACCCTGATTGACCGACCCGCCAAGGCGCCACTGAAAGACAAGCGGCTGACCTATGTGCAATGCGATCTGGAAGACCCGGCGGCGCTGGCCGAAGCGTTGAAATCCGCCCCCGATATCGTGCTGGATGACGCCACCCATGCCAGCCACCACCAACAGAATGCCATCCGCGCGCTGTTCCCGCAACTCGCCTCGGGCGGGCTCTATCTGGCGGTTGATCTGCGCAGCCAGCCCGCCGAATTGGAACACCCGGATTCGATCAAGACCGCGGCGCTTTTCCAGGATTATCTGGACACCGGAATATTCAAGCACCCGGACCCGGAGGCGCAGTGCAAATTTAATGACTTGCGCGCGGAAATTTCTGGATGTTTCCTGTTTCAGGCAAATTTCCAGAAACGGCGACGCGACCAGATGCTGGTTTTGCACAAGCGTTAGTATGAGCTGAAAGTATGAGTGTTTATGGCTGAAGATCTGGCGGAACAGGACAAGGTGACCACGGAACAGGCGGTGCTGGACCGGCTAAGCGCCGAATCGGCAAGCGGCGGGTTTCACTGCACTCTGGATGCCGACCACTCGGTCACCCATATCTCCCGCTCCGGGACGCTTATGGTGTCGTTTGCCACGCTGGAAAACACGCTTCAGGTCACACGGTCGGGATTGCCCGTCGGGCTGGATTTCGTCGAGGAAAAGAACTGGTCCCTGCTGCATTTCGCGTCCCGGTCCGACAGCTGGTTCCGGGCCCAGTCGGTCTATGCATTCATCGACGGACTGGTCGATGACGCATTCTTCGAGGGTTTCGACCGGGTGATTTTTTTCGGCGCGGGCATCGGGGCCTATGCCGCCTGTGCCTATTCGGTTGCCGCACCCGGCGCGACGGTGCTGGCCATCGCACCGCAGGCGACCTTGGATACCAGCCGCGCCGGTTGGGACATGCGGTTCCCCGAGGCCAAGCGCCTGCATTTCGACACCCGCTATGGCTATGCGCCCGACATGGTCGAGGGCGCGCAGAACGCCTTCATCCTTTATGATCCCTACCGCGCGCTCGATCACGTCCATGCCAGCCTGTTTCAAGGCCCCAACATCACCCGCCTGCGCTGCCGCCATCTGGACGGGCTGATCGAATATGCGCTGCACGAGATGGACCTGATGCACCGCACGATCGAGATGGCGGCGTCGGGCACCCTGACCGAACAGGGGTTCTACAAGCTGCTGCGCGCCCGGCGCACCCACAGCCGGTATTTGCGCACGCTGGTCTACGCACTGGGCAAACGCAACCGTCCGACCCATGTGGCCACCGTCTGCAAGCATGTGCTGAACAACGGCATGGGCGGGCCGTTCTTTCGCAAGAACCTGGCCTCGGCGCGCGAAACCCTGTCACGTTATGGCAAGCTTCCCGACTGGATGGCCGAGGAAGACACCGGATCATAGCAGCGATTTCAGCGCCGCGAATAAATGTCTGATTTCATCAAGTTGCGCGTCGGTGAACGGCGGGATGCCATCCTCGGGGCCATCGCCCCGCAGATCGGCGGTATCGAACAATGCCGTGCGATCCGGGAAATATTGCGCCCGCAGCGCCTCGTTTCCCGCAGCGTGCTGCCCGAGAAACGCGACACGTTCCGCCCGCGACAGAATCGGCGTGCGTTCCCCGGCCTCTTGCGGGTAAAGCGCCGCCAGTCTGCGTTGCAACCGGCGCGGGTTGGCCAGATCCGCCGCCGCCGCCGCCTGTAGCAGCTGGACACGGTGCAGCCCGGGCGAGACGTTGACATCGTTGTCCGCCGCACCCGTTGGCCCGGGCATATCCATCAGCGCGAAAGCGTCGCTGACCACGTCCTCGCCCTGCAAGGCCGTGCGTTCCAGCACACGCGGGATCAGCCGAACCTGCCCGCCCGCCGCCTGCCAGGGCGACAATTGCGCGGCATAATCCGATCCGCTGCCCTCGAACCGGGCGATGTAGTCGGCAATCGAACCCTGAAAGCGCCCGTTCTTGGATTTCTGCAGATACATCGATTCGATATACCTGTCCTGGCGGCGCAGGTAGACCAGCACGTTCAATGGCCGCCGGGCCAGTTCCGGGATCAGCGCCAGCAACATGTCGGGCGAGACCCCATAGAACATCTCGCTGGAAATCAGCGCACGCTGTTCTGGGCGCTCTGCTATCTCGCGGTTCAGCCCGTCCGCCATGTCCGCCAGTTCCGCCCGATTTCGGTTGATGGCGATGGCCAGGTCATTGCTGCTGGTCTTGCCCGGAGGGGTCAGATAGGCCAGCCCCCGCTGCGCCAGCGCCTCGCGATGAGTGACCAGGTATTTCTGCAGCGACGAGGTGCCCGATTTCGGCGTGCCGATGTGCAGCCAGACCTCCTGAACCATGCGATCAGCCTGCCATCAGGTCGGGCACCCGGGCGATCCGCTCGAATATATGCTCGGGAATATGCGACGGGCCCTCGTTCAGTGTCTTGCGGTTCAAGAGATTCAGATGGCGCGAGATCAACTGCATCCGGGTTGACGTTATCTGGTCATAAAACGCTTTGGTGTCAGCATCTTGCAGCAACATCTTGATCTTCGCACGGTGCTGTTTGGCGGCGGATGCGACGCGGGTCTTGACACCCGACAGTTTCAGCAGCGCATCATATTCGCCGCGTGCGCGCGCAATGTGCCGCTTGATGCTGTCGTCGCGTTCCATGTTGAAATTCATCCGCAGCCAATAGGCCAGCCCCTGATCGCGATCCACATGGTTGACGCGGCCCCGGTCGCGTTTGACCACGAAACTTTCGGCGGACCGCACCGCGTAATGGTTCAGCGTCACCAGATCATAGCCCGCCGAATGGGTGCCGAACCGCCAGCCATCCTGCACGAATTTGTCCAGCACCGGACGGCCGCAGCCATCGACCCAGGCGATCCGGTCGACATCCTTGCCGGGGTTTACCGGGCGGTGCACACCAATGCGCTTGAATTTGCCCGCCACGTGATCGCCCCGTGTCGAGTACAACGATTTCACCGCCCAGGCCTGAATCGGACTGGGACAGAATTTCGGGGCGCAACAGTCGAACTGTTCAGTTACGAAACCATCCTTGTAGGCGGTCACGTCGCTGTTGCCGAACAGCCGCCATTGCATCGAAATCACGTCAATCGCGCCGACCGCATCGAACAGTGCGTCCAGTGTGCCGTCGCCGACATGGATGTTGACGAATTCATCCACGTCCGAAATCATCACCCAGTCCGCTTCGCCGACCTGCGGCAGGCTTTCGGCGTAGCGCAGCGCACCCTTCTGCGGATTGTGGTCGCCCGGAACCTCCAGATACGGATTGTCCAGCCGGGTCAGAATCCCGTGCTTTTGCAGCGTGTCCAGCAATTCGACGGTGCCGTCGTCGCAGTCATTGGTAAAGACCAGAAAATCGTTGAACCCGATAGAGCGGTGATAGGCGACCCATTCCAGTATGAACGGGGCCTCGTTCTTCATGCAGGTGACGATCAGACGCTTTTCGGCCATCGCTCCTATTCCGCCGCTTCTTTGGATTCGGCTTTTGCCAGTTCCGCTTGTAATTTCTCCAGCGTTTTCTTGATGTTGCCGGCATTGCGTTTCTTCAGAGTGTATTCGCAAATCCGGATCGCGCTGCGGATCTTGCCGCGTTTCTCGGCCTCCATCAGCAGGTCGTGCTGGAACCGGGGCAGATCATTGCGCGCGCGGAACAATCTGTAGAACAGTGCCGGCGTCAGCGTGCTTTCGGCGGCGGCATACAGCAGCTGTTTCATGATCCCCATCACCACGAAGGCATTCGGTAACTGGTGCCCCATGAACGGGGTATGCAACCAGGTGACATTGTCGCCGGTGATCCGGCTGACCTGATCGAAATCAGGCTTGTAATACGGGTCGGCGATGATGAACACGTCGCCCGCCGTACCGGTTGCACCGGCGGCATCGTTGAAGCGCCCTTCCCAGTCCAGCTTGGTGGTCCAGCCCCAGCGATCTTCCTGTGGCAGGATGGTGCGGTTCAGCGTCGACTGCGGTGCGATGGCCAGCACGTTGGCCCCGGGCGCGCATTGCTGGTAGACCAGCGCCGCGAAACCGCCCATCGAGGCGCCGTAGAACAGCACCTCGTCGAACTGTTCGAAAAACCCCTGATCGCGCAGCGCCTCGAAGGCGTCATGCACGAATTCGCTGCGGAACCAGTTGCGCTGCGCGCCCATCACGCCCAGCACCGAACAGCCCATCTCCTGCCACAGCACCTTGAAGCCCCAGGGCCAGCGCTGGCCCTCTTCGCGCGCGATGCTGATGTTGTCGAACGACACAACCAGCCGCTTGGACCGCGGCGCGAACATCAATGCGTTCTCGTCGCCTTCCCAAAGGAAGCCATTGATGTTCGACGCGAATTTTCCGGCATCGACAAAGCGTTCGTGCACCGGCGCGCTGGCCGCGCTTGCGGGCGCAGAGGCCATGCGCAGCTTGGTCAGCGCCGCCGCCGGGCGCAGTTCCAGCGCCGGTTTCGCGGCCTCCGCCGTGACGCCTGCCGCAACCTTGGCCGCGGCCTCGGCATCCTCTGCCTCTTTCGACAGGTCCAGCGCATCGGGGCGGCCGGGCCGGGTCAGATCATCGAACAATTGCCGGTAATCCGGCTGGTCCAGCAGCGCCCTGATCCGGTCCTTGTGCCATTTCACCGCGTCATTGTGCAGCTTCGCCAACGCCGTGTCGGCCATCAATCCGTCAAGCAGCATTTGCATTCCTGGCAGGCGCGCGTGGATGCGGTTGTCGGTCTCGGTCGCGTAATTGCGTCGGGTCCAATAGTCGATGCCCTGATCGTGTTCGGTGTGGTTGATACGCCCGCGTTCGCGTTTCACCAGAAAGCTTTCGGCAGAACGCAGGATATAATGGTTCAGCGTCGCCAGCCGATACCCCAGCGAGCGTTTGGTCGACCGCCAGCCATTGTTGGTCAGCAACATGTCCGGCATGGCGCGGCCCGATCCGTTGACCCAGCGCACTTCGTCCTCTTCCCCCTCGTCGATGCCCAAGGGGCGGTGCACCCCGATGCGGGTGTAGGGCGAGGATTTGTGGAACATCGACTTGAAACCCCAGCCAAGCCGCGGCTTGGGGATGAATTCGGGCGCGCATTGCACGAACTGTTCGGTGATGGGGCGGTCCTCGTAGGCGTGGATGTCCTTGTTTCCAAAGAATTTCCAAGTGAATGAAATCACATTCGGATAGTTCGCGGCGACGAACAGATCGCCGAAAGTCCCATCACCGCAATGGATGTTCACGAATTCGTCCACGTCGATGGTCAGCACCCAGTCGGCATCGGCGTAGCAGGGCTGCTTTACCGCATCCTTCAGCGCCTCGTGCTGCGGTTTCTTGTTCGACTTCGGATCCCACGGGTTGGCCCGCCGCGTCACGTGGCCCAGTTCCGCCAGCCGGTCGAGCATCTCGTTGGTGTTGTCGGTGCAGTCGTTGGTGTAGACCAGAAAATGATCGACCCCGATGGATTTGTGATAGGCGATCCATTCCAGAATGAAGGGCGATTCATTCTTCATCGACGTGACGATCAGGATCCGGTCGTTGCTGATCGGCGTCTCGGGATCTTTCAGATAGCCGGTGATGTTGCCGGTGCGCGATTCCAGGTTGTCGATCGCCGTCTGGTATTCGGGTGACTGGCGGAATCCCATCAGCGGCATGGTTTTCATCGCCTCGGGCATGTCGAGGATCACGTTGGGATTGTTGGATTTTTCCGGCGTCTCCTGCTCGTCGTCATCGGGCGTATTCACTGACTTCGCCGTTTCCATCGGGGATTTGGTCTGCTCTGCCACGACATGCGCCGGCGGCTCGTCCGGGATCGGCGCGCGCGCCGGATCGACCGCGTGGCGGGTCAGGGCCTGCCCCAGGAAACTGCCCGGATCGGGAACACCGTTTTCATGGGTGATGATCCGGCGGCGGATGCGGCGGTTCCACAGATGCACGCCGAAGGTCTGGTCGGTGATCCGGTCGGACAGGTCCATGCCCGGCGCCAGCAGATCGCGCCGGTCCTTGAAGGTGATCGGAAAGAACGCCGCCTGCGGCAACGCATGTTCCATCTCGCCGGTTTCGTTCAGGAAATGCGTCAACGCCGCCGGGCCCCAGACGCCCCATTCAAGTTCCGACACATGCACCGGGCTGCCCGCATCGCGCGCCGCTTCCAGGCGCGCCTTTTCTTCGGGTTTGGACCAGGGCGGGATCGGATACTCGGTCCTACACAGATCGTTCAGCGCCGCCAGCGTGGCCGAGGATTTCGGCAGCCCCAGCACCGCATTGCAGACCAGCCGCTTGGGTTTTTCCCAACCGAACACCCATTTGTCGCCCAAGGCCCAGGGCCTGACGCACAGCATGTCGGTGTCGACCCAGATCACATCCCGCTCGGCGATCATCCGGTAGCGGAAGGCATCTGCATGCACCGCCGGAGAGCCCGACCTGGCATGGCGGATGTAGTTCTGATTGGCGAACACAATGTTGGCATCCAGCACCTCGATCCCGTCGGGGACGCCGGTGACCTGGCCATAGGTGTACAGGATGGTGCGGTGCCCGAAATCGAGGAAGGATTTCAGGCAGACCTGTTCCAGAAAACTCAACGCCCCGCCGATCCACAGCGACGCGACCGTCGGCAGGTCGGGATTGATCGCGCGTCGTTTCATCGGCTTTGTCCCGGTCGCCGGAAGGGATGAGGCGGCTGTTGCGGTGGCCGGCGTTTTCACCGGAACCCGTGTTTTCGGCACCTTTTCAGCGGTCACCTGACCCGGCGGCTCGTCCGGGATCATCGCCTGGCGGGGGTCGATGTCGTGGCGGATCAGCGCGCGGCCCAGAAAGCTTTCCGGGTCGGCCAAGCCGTCGCAATGGGTGATGATGCGCCGCCGCAACCGCCGGTTCCACAGATGTACGCCGAAACAGCCTTCGCCAAGCTGATCGTCGACCCGCGTGTCGGGGCGCAGCAACCCGCGCCGGTATTTGAAAGAGATCGGAAAGAACGCCTCTTGCGGTTTCACATGTTCCATCTCGCCGGTTTCGTTCAGAAAATGCGTCACCGCCGCAGGGCCCCAGACGCCCCATTCCAGTTCCGACACATGCACCGGGCTGCCCGCGTCATGCGCTGCCTGAAGTCGTGCGGTTTCTTCTTCGCTGGCCCAGGGCGGGATCGGGTATTCACCCTCGCAAAACTTGTTCAGCTTGGACAAGGTCTTGGAAAACCTTGGCAATCCCAACACCGCGTTGCACACCAGCTTGCCGGGTTTTTCCCAACCGAACACCCATTGATCGCTGAAATCCCACGGCTTCATGCACAGCATGTCGGCATCGACCCAGATCACGTTCTGCAGTTCCAGCATCCGGTACCGGAACGCGTCCGCGTGCACCGCTGGAGACCCGGTGCGGGCATGGCGGATGTAATTGTCGTTGGGAAAAATCCTGTTGGCGTCCATCACCTCGACGCCATCGGGCACCCCCGCAACATCGCCATAGGTGTAAAGGATCGTACGGTGGCCGTGATCGGCAAAAGACTTCAGGCAGACCTGTTCGATATAGCTAAGCGAGCCGCCGATCCAAAGCGATGCGACGATGGGGAGTTGCATAAAGACTACTCTTTCATTCCTGCTTGCCGCTTTGCCGACGGCACGTACCGCTTTTGTTATCAGGCCCCTTGCGGAAAAACCCGTAAAAACGGGCCTGTGTTTTTCCGGAATCTTCGCGCACAAGCCGTTAAAAAACAAGACAAGTTCTATGAAAATCCTTGTTAATTAATTCAACCTGCCGCAGAATCGCGACAAAAGAAGAGCAGATAAAAACAAGGCAGGCATGTCCTACACTCTCGTCGCGACAGCAAAGAACGAGGGGCCGTACCTATTGGAATGGGTGGCCTATCACCGCATGATCGGGTTCGATAACATTCTGATTTTTCAGAATGATTCCGATGACCTGACAGACGAGACCCTGAAGGTTCTGCGCGAGATCGGCGCCGTCGATTACCGGTACAATCGCGCTGCAAAGGGGCGCCACCAGGTGCGCGCCTACAAGCGCGCCGCGCGCACGCCGGAATTTACCAATGCAACCTGGGCGCTCGCGCTTGATCTCGACGAATTCCTGCACATCCGCACGGGTGACGGTCATATCGACGACCTGTTTTCCGAATTGCCGCCCACCGACATGGTGCTGTTGAACTGGCGGCGCTTTGGCAATGACGGGCGGCTGAAAATGACCGAGCGTCTGGTCGCCGAAAGGTTTCTGAGCGCCGAACCCGAAGAACGCATCGCCGAGCGCCTGACCCCGTTCAAGGCAATGTTCCGCCCGCGCCTGTTCGAACGCTGCGGCGTACATCAACCCTACGGGCCGCGCATCGCCGAGGATCGCCTGCGCATCTGCAACGGCTCTGGCCTGATCGAGCCCGAATTCACCCGCCAGCGGTTCCGCGCCATGGATCCGGCCCAGCGCCGGCTGGCCCAGATCAACCATTACATCACCCGCGACGCGGCCAGTTTCGTGTTGAAATCCCACCGTGGCAGCGCCCATCAGGCCGATCGCGGCATCGACAAATCCTATTGGGAAAAGCGCAATTTCAACGATCAGCAGGATGACGGGCTGGCGCGCCGGTCGGACGAAATCGTCACCGCGATGGCAGAACTTGACGCCGCCTCGGGCGGGCAACTGGAAGTCTTGCGCCTGGCATCGTTGCGGCTGCATCTGGACCGGTTCGAAAAGCTGTTGAAACAGCCGGTGTACCGCGACCTCTACGAATTCTGCGCCGCCCTCGCCGCCGCCTGACCTGCCGGCCCCCGCAAAAGATGTTTCCATCCGGCAATCGTTGACATGTCGCGACCAGCATCGCTACCGTCGGTGCAGGGAACAGGGAAGGCGTGGGAATCCGATGAAACACATGATGATGCTTGGCGCAGTCTGCGCCGTTCTGGCAGGCGGCGCATTTGCCGCCCCGTCGGTCGAGCGCGGCGAATATATCGTGCGCGGTCCGGGCGGCTGCGGCAATTGCCACACTCCGATGGGCCCGGACGGCCCGGTCATGGCGCAGGAACTGGCCGGGCGGCTGGTCGAGGCCAATGACATGTTCACTGCAATCGCGCCCAACCTGACCCCGGCAGGCGCCATCGCCGGGTGGAGCGACGCCGAACTGGCCCACGCCATCCGCGAGGGTCTGCGCCCCGACGGCAGCCTGATCGGTCCGCCGATGCCGATCGGGATGTATCGCGGGCTGGGCGATGACGACCTTGCCTCGATCGTGATGTTCCTGCGTACGCTGCCGGCGGTCGAGAACGACCCCGGCACCTCGTCCTACAACATACCGCTGCCACCGGCCTATGGTCCGCCGGTCACCGCCGTTACGGCTCCGGTCGCCGGGGTGACGGTCGAATACGGAGAATACCTGGCCACCTCGATTTCGCATTGCATGGAATGTCACACGACGTTCGGACCGACCGGGCCGATGCTGGAAACCGACCTGGGGCGCGGCGGATTTGAATTCCACGGCCCCTGGGGCGTCAGCGTCGCCCCCAATATCACCAGCCACGATGACGGGATCGCCAAATATTCCGACGCGGAACTGGCGGCGATGATCACCCGGGGCAAGCGTCCCGGTGATGTGCCGATGCTGCCGCCGATGCCCTATGGGCATTTCGCGCAACTGACCGATGACGACCTTGCCGCGATCATCCTTTACCTGCGCGCCCTGCCACCGCTGCCCGACAAGGGCTGACTGCGGACGCGCGGGCGCGTCAGATCCGGCCGCCGGCGCTGTCCGGCGGCCCGAAATCCAGCCGCATGTGGATGTATCGTTCGTCATCCGGATCGTACCCGCTTGGCGGTTGGCAGCGGATGAATCCAAGCGATTCATACAGCGGCAGCGCCTCGACATGGCGGTAAAGCGCGCTGAGAACCACCGTTTGATAGCCAAGCGCGCGGGCCTCGTCGACGGCCATCAGGCAAAGCCGCCGCCCGATGCCAAGGCCCCGGGCCTCTGGCGCGACATACATCCGGTTCAATTCGCAAACGCCCGTGCCATTGGGCCGGATCATGACGATGCCGACCGGCGAGTCGTCTGCAAGGGCCAGAAAGCATTCCCCGTGCGGCGGCGTGAAATGCGCGTCGAAATTCGCCAGCTGCCCCGCGATGTCCTGTTGCGCGATATAGGCGTCGATGAGTTCGAGCATTTCGGGATAGCGTACGCGAAGCAGGTCCAGGAATGCCCAGACTTTCGCACGCACCGCGTCCCGGTCCTGTTCTGTGCGGACCCGGCGAATTTCGACCGCGGTCAAGTCTTTCCACCGCCGACGTCAAACATTGCGTCCACCGGCACTTTCATCGCCGTGACCAGTTGATTGGTCTGCGCCGCCATGCCGATCACCGCCAGCAACTCGCCATATTGTGCATCCGTCATCCCCTTGGCCCGCGCCGCGGCGGTGTGGGAATGGATGCAGTAATCGCAGCCGTTGGTCACGGACACCGCGACATACAGCAGTTCCTTTACCAGCGGGTCCAGCGCGCCCGGCGCCATCACCACCTGCAGCCGGTCCCAGGTGGCGCGCAACGTTGCCGGATCATGCGCCAGCGCGCGCCAGAAGTGGTTGACATAGTCAGTGCCGCGCGCGGTGCGGATCTCATCGAAAACGGCCAGCGCCTCGGCGCTGACCTCTTCGTCTTTCAGCAATGGAACTGTCGCCATTCCTCAGACCATCGCGAAAATGCGGCACGGGCCGCCGGATCCGCCGCGATGGCTGGGCGCGCCGACCACCAGGGTCGCCCCGACGGCGGGAACCTGATCCAGCCTGGCCAGATTTTCGATCCCGTAGCGATTGGTCGGCAACCAGGCGTAATGCGTCGCGAAATCCCCTGACATTCCGTAATCCAGCGACAGGGTATCGACCCCAATCGCCACCGCGCCGGTTTCCTCGATCAGCATTTTCGCGGCCTCGACATGAAAGCCGGGGAAATGCATCTTCTCGTCGCTTCCGACATTGCGGAACCCGTCGCCGCCGGTCTTGCCGGCCCAGCCCGAATGCATCGCGACACAGGCATTGTCGGGAATTTCGCCGTGGCTGGCGATCCAGGCCCGGATGTCATCCGGCGTCACCTGCGCATCGGCGTCGCCTTCTGCCTTGGCAGCGATATCGACGACGCACAGCGGCACAACAAGGTTGCCGACCGGGATCTCGTCAACCGACTGGCCATCGGCGGAAAAATGCAGCGGAGCGTCGACATGGGTACCGGTGTGTTCGTTGATCGTCAGATTGAACAGGTTGAACCCGTGCTCGGCAAAATTGAACGCTTGTTCAGCACTGAACCCCGGCGCGCCGAAATAGGTCGGAAACGCCCCGTCATAGACATGGGTCATGTCGACCACGCCGCCATGCCCTGCCGCCATCGCCGGTGGCGCGGCGATCAGCCCGCCGACCGCCGCCGTGGCCGTCACTGCCGCCGAGGCACGAAAGAAATCCCGCCGGCTCAGCATCTTTTCCTTCACCGAATTCATTACGCAAATATCGCACATTCTGTCGTTCTCCTGTTGAAAATCCATTTGTTCCGGAAAACCCCGGCTCCCCTGCATCGGGATCCGCGCCTTTCCCGGACCTATTCGCGGGAACTGAATCGTTCGATCAGCCGTGGCCCGAACACCCCCAGCACCGCCCCCAGACACAGCGAAACGGCCCCGCCGCTGGCCAGAAGCCGCGAAACCAGCGCCGCCGCCAGCAGGCAGATCGCCAGCGCCAGCGCCCGCAGTTCTGCCGGTGTCAGCGGGGTTTCCGCCATCAGCGCATTCTCAAGTATGCGCCTTACATGCGGTTCAACATACGGGGTCACCACCCCGGCCACGATCCCAAGTACCAGCGTTCCAAACATCACTTTCTCCCCCCGCTCGTCCGGCGACTCGGGTGAAAGTCTAGCACGGGCTGTGGAAAATGGGATAGCCATCGGCAGGCCGTGCAAATGCCGACTGGCGCGGTGCCGCGCGATTGTGTAAGCCGCGTGTCGATGACCGAGACATTGACGATACGCCGCCCCGACGACTGGCACCTGCATCTGCGCGACGGGGCGATGCTGCGAGCGGTTTTGCCCGAATCCGCGCGTCATTTCGCCCGCGCCATCATCATGCCCAATCTGGTGCCGCCGGTGGTCACGGCCCGGGACGCCGGCGCCTATCGCGACCGCATCATGGCCGCCCTGCCGCAGGGCGCGGCTTTCGAACCGCTGATGACACTGTATCTGACCGAAACCACCGATCCGGTGGATGTGGCTGCGGCGCAGGCCAGCGGCCTGATCCACGCGGTAAAGCTGTACCCGGCCGGGGCGACCACCAATTCGGCCAGCGGCGTGCGCGACTTCGACAAGGTGCGCGGCGTGCTGGAGAAAATGGCAGAGATCGGCCTGCCGCTGTGCGTGCATGGCGAGGTCACCGACCCCGACATCGACATTTTCGACCGGGAAGCCGTGTTCATCGAGCGGGTGCTTGATCCGGTCCGGCGCGCAACGCCCGGCCTGCGCGTGGTCATGGAACATATCACCACCAGCGACGGCGTCGATTACGTGGCATCGCAGCCCGACATGGGCGCCACGATCACCACGCATCA
>JAJDOB010000273.1 GCA_022340385.1 Rhodobacter sp. | reverse complement strand
TCCATCGTGCTGGTGACAACCATCGACGAACACGCCGCCGAACGCGGGCTGGTCCCGGCAATCATCGACGGCGCCTGCGACCGGCTGCGCGCCGTGCTGCTGACGACGCTGACCACGGTGCTGGGGCTGGCGCCGCTGCTGTTCGAGAAATCGCAGCAGGCGCAGTTCCTGCAACCGACGGTGATCACGCTGGTCTACGGGCTGGGCTTTGGCATGGTGCTGGTGCTGCTGGTGGTGCCGGCGCTGCTGGCGATGCAGCAGGATCTGAGCCGGCAACTGGGGGCGTTGCGCCGCGCGCTGCGCATGCGCCGGGGCGGACGCACGGTGGGTTTCGCGACGCTGCTGGCGGGGGTGCCGGTGGCCGCGCTGTTCGCGCTGACGCTGGGCTGGGTGATCCTGACCGGCGCATTGCCGGCGCCTCTGATGGCGTATCTGCCCGCGGGCTGGACCGGCGCGCTGCCCGACCCGGTGCTGGCGCTGGCGGTGTTCCTCGCCGGTTCCGCCGCGCTGGTCCTGACGATCTTTGCCGGCGCTGCCGGGCTGATGACGCTGTTGGCGTGGCGCCGCCACAAGGACGCGCAGGCAGCGCCCTGACGGGCCGGGGCTGTCGCGGAATTTGACGTTTGCGACCAACCCGGGGCTTGCTGTGCAAATCACGCCGAAATCCGGGGTTCGCGCCCCTGGGATTGTGCCTTAGGGCGGCGCCCTTTCAATGTGAATCGGTGGGGCCGCTCTGACCTTCTGTTTTTGCGCGCAATTCATTCCGAAAACCGGTTCCCACTTTTCGGATTGCGCTCTAGCCGTTGCAGCCCCAGATATCCACGGCGCGGTGGCCGGCCAGCACGGTGATGCGCACCTGGCTGCGGTCCAGCAGGAAGGGACCGCTGGCGGGCGGAACCATATCTGTCACCGCGGTCAGGGTGCGGCCGTTCCGGCTGGTCTCTGCCTCGGCCACCCAGATCGTCTGATCGGGCAGTTCGAAAACCGCGATCTCGTCCCGTCCGACGCTGGGCAGGTCGATTCGCGCGGTCAGGCGCAGGCCGTCGGAGATTGGTTCGACAGAACAGGAAATGCTGCGCATTCCGGCCTCGCGCGATGTCGCGGGGCGGGCGTCGATCGCGGCACGGATACGCGGATCGGATCTGCCGGAGCTGGGCAGATCGGCGGCGACGCGCACCGAGATCGGCATGCAGATGTCCTGGCAGACGCCCAGTTCCACCGCGGCGCGCAGCGTGATCGGCTGGCCCTTGCGGATCGGGGTCAGTTCGATCGGCAGCACCAGTTCGGTCTTGTACCCGACGGCGCGCATGCCGTTCTGGTGAAACACGTCCGGTGTCGGCCAGTGAAACACCACCCCCGACAGGTTGCTTGACCCCGCCCAGTCGAAGCGCGGCGGAATCCCCGCTTCGCCCGGCGCGCGCCAGTAGGTTTTCCAGCCCGGCGCCAGCGTGATGCGCAGCGCGGTCATGTGGGTGCCGTTTTCGGTGCGCCAGCCGGGCAGGATTTCGAATCCCGCCACGTCATCGGGCGAAAACCCGCCGGACCCGGCGAGAGCGGCAGAGCCGAGCATCTGCAAGGCGATCAGGGCGGAGAACAGTTTTTTCAGCATGACTGCCTATGTAAGCCTTTACGGCCGATGCGGAAATCACATTTGAATGAGGCATATGTCATTGTGGTTTTTGGGGCATGTGTTCCGCTTGGGCGAATTGTGGGGCATTCTGGGGCGATGGAGCAGAGCGAATCTTCTGAACTGTGCGGCAAGTTGCTGATTGCGATGCCCGGAATGGGCGATCCGCGCTTTGACAAGAGCGTGGTCTACCTTTGCGCGCATTCCGCCGAGGGCTCGATGGGGCTGATCGTCAACAAACCCGCGCCGGGGCTGAAGATGGACGATGTGCTGCAGCAGCTGAAGATTCAGCCCGGCGAGGCCAGTCACGGGGTTGCGGTGCATTTCGGCGGCCCGGTCGAGCATGGCCGTGGGTTCGTTCTGCATTCGGGCGACTACCTGATCAGCGAGTCGACGCTGAAGGTGGACGACCGATTCGCGATGACCGCGACGCTGGATATCCTGGCGGATATGGCGCGCGGCGGCGGGCCCCGGAAATCGATCCTGGCGTTGGGCTATGCCGGCTGGGGGCCGGGGCAACTGGATAGCGAAATCCACAGGAACGGCTGGCTGACCTGCGATGCCCGGCCCGAGATCGTGTTCGACGCCGATGACGACGGCAAGTGGCGCGCGGCGCTGGCGACGCTGGGGATTGATCCGCTGCTGTTGTCGGCAGAGGCCGGACGGGCCTGAACGGCGCAGCTATTTGCGGGCACTCGGATCGAGCGTTTTCGCGGGGTCAGTCGCGCGGCGCGGCGGCGCGGCGCAGCCGGTCATTGATCGCGCGGCCAAGCCCGTGATCGGGAATCGGGGAAACGGCGATGGGTTTGCCGGTGGCATCGGCGGCATGCAGGTGGCCGAATAGATTGGCCGCGGCCTCTGTCAGATCACCCGCGACGGACAGATTGAAATCGCAATCCGTTGCCCCGAAGCCCAGCATGACCTCGCCGGGGTGTCTGGTGGCCGCGTTCAGGCGAAGTGCCGCGGCGGGGGCGTAATGCGAGGCCAGCTGGCCCGGGGCCGTGGGTGTCGCTGCGTCGGTTGCGCGGAGCAATGGCGCGCCCAGGCAGGCCTCGATCGCCTCTGCCGGCAGGCCGCCGGGGCGCAGCAGGGTCGGGTGTGGCATGGTGGCGATGATCGTGGATTCCAGCCCGACGGGGCAGGGGCCGCCGTCGAGAATGGCGTCGATCCGACCGTCGAGTCCGGCGGCGACATGGGCGGCGGTGGTCGGGCTGATCCGGCCCGACGGATTGGCGGACGGCGCCGCGACCGGCCGGGCAGTTTCGCGCAGAAGCGCCTGCGCCAGCGCGTGGTCGGGAACGCGGATGGCGATGGTGGCCAGCCCGGCGGTGACCAGCGGCGCGATCGCCGCGTCCGGTTTCAGTGGCAGCACCAGCGTCAGCGCGCCCGGCCAGAAGGCGGATGCAAGGCGCAGTGCGGCGTCATCGAACCGGGCAATGGCGCGGGCGGCGTCGAGATCGGCGACATGCACGATCAGCGGGTTGAAACCGGGCCGGTCCTTGGCCGCAAAGATACCCGCGACCGCGCGGTCGTTGGTGGCATCCGCGCCCAGCCCGTAGACGGTTTCGGTGGGAAACGCGACCAGCCCCCCGGCGCGCAGCAAAGCGGCGGCGCGGGCAAGGCCGGCGGCATCGTTGGAAAGGCGTTCGGTTTCGATCATCGCTTGTGGTGACGCAGCGTCTGCTTTGGGTGGCCATGCAGTTGCATGTTACTGAGGAGGCGGTCATATCGGGCTGGCAGGTGTCTGCCAAGTCATTGAAAGGGAAACATCATGCCGTATCGTGCCCCGGTTTCGGAGTTCCGGTTCGTTTTCGATCATGTGGTGGGGTTGGACCAGGTGCTTGGCACCGCGCGGTTCGCCGAGGCCGATGCCGAGGTTGTCGATGCGATCCTGGTCGAGGCCGGGCGGTTGTGCGAGGATGTGCTGGCACCGTTGCAGCGGGTCGGCGATCTGCATCCGGCACGGCTGGAGAACGGGGTTGTGCGCACCTCGCCGGGGTTCGCGGACGGCTATCGCGCCATTGCCAAGGGCGGCTGGGTGTCGACCAGCGCCGATCCGGATCATGGCGGCATGGGCTTGCCGATGACGGTGACCACGGCGGTCAATGAAATGATGTCGGCGGCCTGCCTGTCGCTGCAACTGAACCCGCTGATGACGCAGGGCCAGATCGAGGCGCTGGAACACCACGCCAGCGACGCGATCAAGGCGATCTATCTGCCGAAACTGATCAGCGGCGAATGGAACGGGACGATGAACCTGACCGAGCCGCAGGCGGGCTCTGACGTGGGGGCGCTGCGCTCTGCCGCAGTGCCGAACGGTGACGGCAGCTATGCGGTGAGCGGACAGAAGATCTTCATTTCCTGGGGCGACAATGACTTTACCGCCAACACCTGCCATCTGGTGCTTGCGCGCCTGCCCGACGGGGTGTCGGGAACCAAGGGGATATCGCTGTTCCTGGTGCCCAAATGGATACCGGACGCTGACGGCAACCCGGGCGTGGCGAATGCGCTGAACGTGGTCTCGCTGGAACACAAGGTCGGGCTGCACGGCTCGCCCACGGCGGTGATGCAGTATGACGGCGCGACCGGCTGGATGATCGGGGCGCCGCATGGCGGCATGGCGGCGATGTTCACGATGATGAACAACGCGCGGCTGGGCGTCGGCGTGCAGGGAATCGGCGCGGCGGAAGGTGCCTGCCAGCAGGCGCTGGAATTCGCGATGGAACGCCGGCAGGGCCGCACCCCGGCGGGCGGCAGCGGCACCATTGCCGATCATGCCGACGTGCGCCGGATGCTGGCGACGATGAAGGCGGAACTGTTTGCCGCGCGATCCATCGCGCTGGCCAATGCAGTGGCGATCGACATGGCGCGGGCGACGGGCGATGCGGACTGGGCGGCGCGCGCGGCGCTTCTGACGCCGATCACCAAGGCCTATGGCACCGAAACCGGCATCGCCGTCGCCGACCTTGGGGTTCAGGTGCATGGCGGCATGGGCTATATCGAGGAAACCGGCGCGGCGCAGTATTTCCGCGATGCCCGGGTGACGGCGATCTACGAGGGCACCAACGGCATTCAGGCGATGGACCTGGTCGGGCGCAAGATGATGGATGGCGGCGAGGCGGCCTATCGCCTGATGGACGAGATCGAGGAAGCGGCAGAGGCGGCGCGCGCTGCCCTGCCCGATCTGGCGCAGGCGGTCTGGGGCGCGGCAGAGACGCTGCGCGAAACCACCGAGTGGCTGGTCGCCCAGCAGATGAACGACCGCTTTGCCGGGGCGGTGCCGTTTCAGCGGGCGTTCGCACGGGTGCTGGGCGCACATTTCCATCTGCGGGCGGCGATGGCCGACCAGGGCGGCGGCCGCGAACGGCTGGCGCGGTTCCACATATTGCGGCTGTTGCCAGAGCATATCGGGCTGTGCGCGCATGTGCACGAGGGCGCAGAGGCGCTGTATGCGCTGAGCACCGACGATCTGGTGGCATGATGGATGCCGCGCCTGCCGGGCTGAGCTATCCGTTTCCCGACCCGCCCGCCGAGGGCGAGGCGGTCGAACTGGCCGAAGGCGTGCTTTGGCTGCGGCTGCCGCTGCCGATGAAGCTGGACCATGTCAATTGCTACGCGCTGGACGACGGCGACGGCTGGACGATCGTCGATACCGGGTTCGACAGCACACGCAGCCGGGCGATCTGGGCCGCGCTGCTGGACGGGCCGCTGAAGGGCAGGCCGGTGCGCCGCGTGCTGGTCACGCATCATCACCCCGATCATATCGGGCTGGCCGGCTGGTTTCAGGCCGAACATGGCGCCGAACTGGTGACCACCCGCACCGCCTGGCTGTTGGCCCGGATGCTGTCGCTGGACGTGCAGGACAGGCCGAACGGCGAAACGCTGGCGTTCTGGCGCAGTGCCGGGATGGACGACGCGATCTATCAGCAGCGGCTGGCGGAACGCCCCTTCAACTTTGCCGATGTGGTGGCGCCGCTGCCGCTGGGATTCACCCGGATTCGGCAGGGCGACACGATCACGGCGGGCGGGCGGCACTGGGACGTTCACATCGGCAACGGCCATGCCCCGGAACATGCGACGCTGTGGTCGCGCGACGGCGCGCTGGTGATCGGCGGCGATCAGCTGTTGCCGTCGATCTCGCCCAATCTTGGGGTCTATGCGACCGAACCGGAGGCCGACCCGGTCGGTGAATGGCTGGAAGCCTGCGAGCGTCTGCACCACCACGCCCGCGACACCCAGCTTGTGTTGCCGGGGCACAAGCTGCCGTTTTCCGGATTGCCAATGCGGATGCGCCAGCTGATCGACAATCACCACGGCGCGCTGAACCGGCTGGTGCGCGCGCTGGACCGCCCGCACGCCGCTGCCGATTGCTTTCCCTATCTGTTCATGCGCCGGATCGGAGCCGCGGAATACGGGCTGGCGCTGGTCGAGGCGGTGGCGCATCTGAACCATCTGTTGCAGCTTGGACAGGTCGACCGCACGCGCCGGGACGACGGCGCGTGGATGTGGCAGCAACGCGAGGACACGGTATGAGCGACGAGATCATGACCACGGCAGAAATGCACGAGGCGCAGGCGATGCCGCGCGCCCGGGCTGCGCATGCCGATCCCTGTGCGGAATGCGCCGAGGACCACCCGCTGCCGGATTCGCTGACCCGGAAGCCGCTGGACCAGAAAAGCCCCGCCGAATGGGCTTATGAGCGGCTGATCCTGTACATCGAGAATTTCGAGCAGCAGCTGGACAATGAGCACGAGATCGCGATGGGGTTTACCGGGGCCGACGCCGGTGTGATCCGGATCGAGGGCATCGGTTATTTCGACCCCGATATCGTGACATTCTACGGCAGCGATCCGACCGGCACCAAGACCCAGCTTATCCAGCATGTCGGCCAGTTGAACGTGATGCTGCGCGCCCTGCCCAAGATGGTGGCCGACGACGCGCCCAGGCGGATCGGGTTCCGGCTGGTCGAGGATCTGGAAAAGGGCTGAAACGCCACGCTTTGATCCTGCGCCAAATCGCGCGTTTCAGGGGGCGTGACAGCGCGCGGTGAATCGACTAGACACAGGCGCGACAACGACATTGCAAGGGTGGGGCGGATGGCCGAACATAAGCATGGTGAGATGGAAATCTCGGTTCAGGAAAAAACCTTTGCCGGGTTCGTGAAGTTTGTGGGCTGGGCTGCTGTCTGTATCCTGATTTTCCTGGTGTTTCTTGCCATCGTCAACGGCTAGAACCACGCGCAGTTTCCGGGGTTGGGTATGATACGACGGTTTTGTCTGGTTTTGCTGGTTCCGCTGGCCCTGGCCGCCTGCACCGCAGAATCTGTCTATGCCCCCGACGCAGAGGTGCAGCGCGCCGCCTATCGGACTGACGCGCCGCCCTCGATCACGGTGTTCACGGTGGTGTCGAACCGCGATGGCAGCGGCGGGCATTCCGCGCTGATGATCAACGGCTCGCAGCGGGTGATCTTTGACCCGGCGGGCACGTTCCAGCATCCGCAGCTTCCGGAACGCAACGACGTGATCTACGGGATCAAGGACGCGGCGGTGGAGTTCTACAAGGACTATCACGCACGCGAGACATGGCATGTGGTGAGCCAGGAAATTCCGGTATCGGCCGAGGTCGCGGAAATGGCGCTGCGCCGGGTGCAGGGTTACGGCGCGGTTCCCAAGGCATATTGTACCCATGCCAATACCGATGTTCTGAAAAGCCTGCCGGGCTTTCAGGGCGTGCCGGGCACGTTCTACCCGGTAAAGCTGATGAATTACATCGACACGTTGCCAAGCGTGCGGCGGTCGGTATTTCGCGATGATTCACCGGCCAACAACGGCACGATCGTTGCGCCGAACCTGGGCTGACGCAGGCAGGAATTCCGCGGCGCGCATTTCATCCCGAAAAGCTTCAGCCCAGCAGATACTGCGCCCCGTACAATGTGATCGCCCCGGCGAGGATCGCGGCAATCGTGCTTTTCGTGGCCAGCCCGACCAGCAGGGTGGCCGCCGCCGCGGCCATGCGCGCGGGATCGGGTGCGCCGCCCGACCCGGCCGGCCACAGCACCAGCGGCGCAACCAGCCCGGGCAGCACCGCAACCGGCGTATAGCGCAGGTGGCGCAGCACCCAGTCGGGCAGTTTGCGCGCGCCGATCAGGCCCAGAAAAGAGAACCGGATCAGAAAGGTGCCGATCCCCATGGCGATGATCAGGCCCCAGATTTCCAGCGTCGAATAGTTCATGCGCGGCGCCTTTCCAGCCAAAGCTCTGTCTGCGCGCCGACGATCATGGCGGCGGCGGCGGCGATGATCAGGCCAAGACCCGAGGGCAGCCAGACCAGCGCCAGCGCCACCACGATCGAGGTCAGCGCCGCCAGCACATGCGCCAGCGTTTTCAGCGCCGGGGCGATCAGCGCCAGAAAGGTGATCGGCACGGCGAAATCCAGCGCGAATTCCGGCGGGATCGCCGACCCTGCGACGGCCCCCACATAGGTGAACAGATACCACAACGGGCACAGCGGCGCCGCGACTCCCATGAAATAGGCGATCTTGGCGCCAAGCGGCTGATCGGGCGCGCGGTCAAATTCGATCTGGCTTAGCGTATAGGTCTGGTCGACGTTGAAATAGGCCAGCACCGCGCGCTGCCAGAACGGGGCCGCGCCCAGATGCGGGGCAAGCGCGGCGGAATACATCGCCATGCGCAGGTTGACCACCAGCGCGGTCGCCAGCACGATGATCGTCGCCGCGTCCTCTGTCATCAGTTGCAGTGCGGTGAACTGCGCGGCCCCCGCGACCACCACGATGGTAAAGCCCATGACCTGCGCGATTGACAGGCCGGCCTCTGTTCCGGCCACGCCGAACAGCACCGCGAAAGGCACGATGACGATCACGAACGGCATTCCGTCGCGCAGTCCGCGCCAGAAGTTTGATTTTCGGCTGAGCGTCATGTGATAGGCCTTGGGTTGCGGTCCGGTCTGCCCGGAAAGCGGGGATCGCAAGTGGTTAGCCGAGCCGGGCGGGGGGTTCAAATGACAATTGGTGATGGGTTCGATCGCATCCTGATCGTGGACTGGTCGGCGGCCAATATGGCTTCGCCGCGTCGGCCATCGAAAGATGCGATCTGGGTGGCAGAGGCGGGCGCGGGTGCTGCCGCGCACTGGTATCTGCGCACCCGGTCGCTGGCGATGGAACTGGTGGCCGCGCGGATCGAACGCGCGCTTGCCCGGGGCGAGCGGGTGCTGTGCGGCTTTGACTTTCCGTTTGGTTACCCGGCGGGGTTCGCGCAGGTCGTTGCCGGCGAGGCCGGTGCGCTGGCGGTCTGGCGCTGGCTGGCGGGCGCGGTTTGTGACGCCGACGACAACCGCAGCAACCGGTTTCAGGTCGCCGCCACGGCCAACGCGATGTTCCCCGGGATCGGGCCGTTCTGGGGCTGTCCGGCTTCGGTGTCGTTGCCCGGGCTACCCGCGAAGGGCCGGGCGCGGTATGGCCACGGGATGCGCGAACGCCGCGCGGTTGAGGACGCGGTGCGCCGGGCGCAGCCCTGCTGGAAGCTGTTCACCACCGGCTCTGTCGGCTCGCAGGCTTTGCTGGGACTGGCACGATTGCAGGGCCTGCGCCGGCGGTTTGCCGGGCAGGTGGCGGTGTGGCCGTTCGAGCGGCTGGATATGCCGGTGGTTCTGGCCGAGATCTATCCGTCGCTGCTGGACGGGTTGGTGAAACGCGCGGTGGCGTCGGCGCCGGGCGTGATCCCGGATGCGGTGCAGGTGCGGTTGCTGGCGGCGACGCTGGCAGAGATGCAGGATCGTGGGCAACTGGCAGCGGCGCTGGACGCCGCGCGCGGCGAAGATCTGGCAGAGGAAAGCTGGATACTGGGCGTGGGGGCGGAAACGGATCTGGGTGCTGCAGCAATGGCAGTGTTTGACGGTATCGCGTTCGCCCTGCCACCGCAGGATCACCCCTGGAGCGGCGTCCTTTCAATGTGAATCGGTGCGGCCGCTCCAGCCTTCTGTTCTTGCGCGCAATTCATTCCGAAAACCGGTTCCCACTTTTCGGATTGCGCTCTAGGTTCTGACGGAGAACGCAAGATTTCCCGGGATCGCCT
>JAJDOB010000146.1 GCA_022340385.1 Rhodobacter sp. | reverse complement strand
GCCGTGGGCGACGTGCTGTTGCACCGCCCCTTGCAGCGGCGCGGATATGGCGCGGCGGACGGGTTTCTCGGCATCTGGAATGCCGCCGCGCCGATTTTTCGCGCCGCCGACATCGCCTATGCCAATCTTGAAGGACCGGTTGCCCCCGGCATGACCCGTGCCTTTACCCGGTCGGTCGATCCCGGGCCGGTGTTCGACAACCGGGTCTATACCTCGTTTCCGCTTTTCAACTACCACCCGCGCGTGATCGCCGACCTGCGCGCGGCGGGGATCAACCTTGTATCGACGGCGAACAATCACGCGATGGATCGCGGCGGCAATGGCGCGGACCTGACGATCGGGGCGCTGCGGGCGGCGAAGATGCGGTTCATGGGAACGATCACCGCCGGTGCGCCGCGCCGGTTCGTGACCCTGACCGACACTGCGCTGGGTCAGGTCGCCTGGATCGCCTGCACGTTTTCCAACAACGGCATCCCCGACCCGAACCGGCAGGTGCTGCATTGCTACGATGACCGGGCGGAACTGCTGGGCCTGATCGCGCGGTCCGGTGCGCGCGCCGATGTGGCGGGCGTGATCGTGACGCCGCATTGGGGCCACGAGTATCAGCACAGCCCAAACCCCAATCAGCGCGCACTGGCCGCGGAAATGGTCGCCGCCGGCGCGACCGCGATCATCGGCACGCATCCGCATGTGGTGCAGCCGTGGGAATTTCCGCCGCGCCCGGACGGCGGCCGCGCGCTGGTCGTCTATTCCACCGGCAATTTCGTTTCCGGCCAGGTGGCGATGTCGCGCCGCACCGGGGCGCTGGCCTGGATCGAACTGTGCCGCCAGCCGCCGCCGCGCGATCTGGCGCGGGCCATGCAGTCGCGGCTGGCGGTGTCGCAGGCGGGCTGGATGGCGCTGCTGATGCAGCGCACGGCGGCAGGCCCCGAACTGGTGCTGACGGGGCCGGATTCGACCGGTCTGGCCGCGCAGGCCCATGATTTGCTGGCGCGGCACCTTCCCGACAGCGCAATTCACGCGACTGTTTCCTGCAAGGCAGACGACAACAGACTGATCGCGCTGCAATAATCGGGGCTGTTGTCGGGCCGCTACGCCTGCTGACGGAATCGGTGCCGGCGCTGGTCCGGTTCGTGGGCCTGCGCTACGCTTTGCGCAGTATTTGTCTGCTTGCGATAAGGCTGATTTGTTGCCACGATCCGCCACCTTGCCACGGAACCGCCCGCTCTGGCGTATGGCCAGAGCCTGCCTGACGACCTGCCTTCTGGCCCTGCCGATCGCGTCCGCCGCGCAGGAGCTGGTTCTGACCTTTGGCGGCGATGTCAATTTCGCCCGCTCGCGGCAGGCGCCATTCACCAACAGGGTCAGCAAGTTCGGCACGCACCGGTTACAGGATCTGACCGAAGTTCTGGCAGAGGAGTGGAATGGCGATATCAATTTCGTCAACGCCGAAACCGTGGTGGCAGAGCGTGACGGCAGCCCGCAATATGGCAAGGCGTTCGTGTTTCGCAGCCACCCGGAAAGCTTTCGCCACCTGATAGAGCTTGGCGTCAACGCCTTCGGCCTTGCCAACAACCACGCCTTCGATCATGGCCGCGCCGGTCTGCGCGACACGCTGGCGTTCTTCCGCGACGAGGACCGCGCCGCAAGGCCGCTGCTGTTCGCGGGCACCGGAACCGGCGACGCCGCCTTTGCGCCAAAGATCATCACCGTCAAGGGCATCCGCGTGGCGATGTCGGCGGTCAGTTTCGGAAGCGGCACCTACGCGCCGACCGACGCCGAGGTCGGCATGGCCTATCTGTTCGTGCCGGGTCAGTATCAGAAGGTGCTGGACGGGCTACGGACCGCCGAGGCCGATCTGAAACTGCTGTCGGTGCATTACGGCACAGAGAATTACACCGCGCTGAATTCCGGGCAGGCGGCGCTGTACCGGCGCGCGGTCGACGAGGCGGGCGTGCATCTGGTGATCGGTCATCATCCGCATGTGGTGCGCGGCGTCGAGGTCATGCCGGACCGCAACGCCGCGATCTTCTATTCGCTGGGCAACCTGTTGTTCATCGGCGGGGCGGAAAAGGACAGCGCCGGGCTGGGCCTGGATTACGGGCTTCTGGGCCGGGCATATTTTTCAGTGGTCAAGGGAAAACCGATGTTGCAGGCGCTGGAGGCAGTGCCGTTCAAGGGCGTGCATCTTAAACCGCGCCGTCCGGGGGCCGACCGCGCCCGCGCCACACTGGCGCATCTGAACGCGCTGTCCGGCCGCAGCCTGGGCGCGAACGCGGCGCGCTTTGCGCTGACCCGTCCGGATGCGCCGCGCGGACTGGCCTGTTACGGCGGCCCCTACGCACCGCGCGCCAAGGCGGCCTGCTGCAAGATCGAGCGCAGCCTGCATTGCGACCTGCCCGATCTGATGTAGGCGGCTGGCGGGCGCCGGATCTGTAGTGCCCTAAAGCCGCGTCCTTTCAATGTGGATCGGCGGGGCCGCTCCAGCCTTCGGTCTTTGCGCACAATTCATTCCGAAAACCGGTTCCCACTTTTCGGATTGCGCGCTAGCTGCGCAGGTAGCGGAACACGGCCGAGGCCGTCCAGCCGGCGGAAATCGCGATCACCAGCGACAGGATGCCGTAGACCAGCGGACGCTCGTGCGCGAGGTTGTAGAGAAACCGTTCCAGCCCGACCTTCTGCACGTAGATCACCGTCTCGTGGACATCCACGACACGGCCGTCACGGGTCAGGAAGATGCGCGCGGTGTAGTTGCCCTCGGTCAGGTTCGAGGGCAGCGCGACAGAGGTGCGGAACAGGGTCTGTTCGTTGACGATCACCGCATTGGGCTGTTCCTGGTACAGGTTCTCGTGCTTGCGGATGCGGATCAGCGCGTCGGTGAACGAGGCGGCGTCGGCGACGGTCATCGGCGCGCCGACCGACCGGATCGCGCGTTCGATCGACACCTTGTGCCGCAGATCCTCGGTGTCTTTCAGAACCTCGTTGAACGGTCCGGAGGTCGCGACCTTGTAGAAGCTCGGCGCGGAATCGACTTCGACCGCCTCGGTGTTGATCCAGATCAGGCCGTTCCACTTGGCCTTGCGGCGCACAGTGACCGGAACCGACGGGCCGGCAACGGTAATCAGCACCTCGAGCTGGCCGCCATCGCGCGGGATCGGTGTTTCGCGCTTGACCGCACCGAAGATCAGAATCTCGGATCCGTCGAAATTCGCCGTGATCGACACGCGGTTCTGGCTGAGATCGGCCAGAACCTCTTCGCCATGCGCCGGCAGCGCCAGCAGGATCATCAGTGCCAGCCAGCGGATCATCCGTGCCCCCCGCCCGTTCCAAGATTGTACAGTTCCGAGGGCATCACCAGCAGATCGAAGGCCAGCTTGCCGCAGACCGCCAGCACCATGACCGCCAGCAGGATGCGCAGCTGTTCGGCCTTCAGCAGCACACCGATGCGCGCCCCGATCTGCGCGCCGACGACGCCGCCGATCAGCAACAGCACCGCCAGCATCATATCGACCGTGTAGTTGGTCGTCGCGTGCATCAGTGTGGTGAAACCGGTGACAAAGATGATCTGGAACAACGAGGTGCCGACAACCACCTTGGTCGGCATGCCCAGCAGATAGATCATCGCGGGCACCATGATGAAGCCGCCGCCAACACCCATGATCGCGGCCAGAACGCCGACCGCCACCCCGACCAGAAGCGGCGGGATGACAGAGATATAAAGCCCCGAGGTGCGGAACTTCATCTTGAAGGGCAGCGCGTGGATCCAGTTGTGTTTCTTGCGCTGGGGCAGGGCGCCACCCGCGCCGCGCGATTTGCGGATCGCGTTCAGGCTTTCGACGAACATCAGCGCGCCGATGACGCCCAGAAACACCACGTAGCAAAGCTTTACCAGCAGATCGACCTGGCCGATGGCACGCAGCGCCGCGAAAAGCTGCACGCCCACGGCGGCCCCGGCCAGGCCGCCCACCAGCAGCACCAGCCCCATCCGCAGATCGACGGTCTTGCGCCGGAAATGGGCCAGCACGCCGGAAAAGGAAGAGGCGACGATCTGGTTGGCTTCGGTCGCCACGGCCACCGCGGGGGGAATGCCGATGAAGAACAGCAGGGGCGTCATCAGAAATCCGCCACCGACACCGAACATCCCCGACAGGACACCGACAATGCCACCCAGCCCCAGCAACAGGAAGGCGTTGACCGAAACCTCGGCGATAGGCAGATAGATTTGCATCAGGAACCCTGAGAGTGTGCGGTAGGAAACTATTACAAAAGTCTGTTCACCTGCGACATAGGCTTCGCATGCGGCAAATCGGATCGATTGTCCCGGTTACCCGGTGCCGGATTGCACCGCATCACAGCACCGGTGTCAACGAAAAGACCTCGCCCGGCCGCAGCAACAGTTCCGTGGCAACCTTGGCGCTGATCGCCAGCACCATCGTGGCAAGCAGAAACCGCAGCATCTCTGCATTCAGCCGCTGGCCCAAACGCGCGCCGATCTGCGCTCCGATGACGCCCCCGACAATCAGCAGAAGGCCAAGCACAAGATCGACGGTCTGGTTTTCGACCGCATGCAGAACCGTGGTGAACGAGGCCATGAAAGTGATCTGGAACAGCGAGGTGCCGATCACCGTCTTGGTCGGCATGCCCAGCAGATAGATCATCGCCGGCACCATCAGAAAGCCGCCGCCAACCCCCATGACCGCCGACAGCGCACCGACCGTCAGCCCGATGGCAAAGGGCGGGATGGCGCTGATGTAGATATTCGAGGCGCGAAATTTGACCTTCAGCGGCAGACCATGCACCAGCGCGTAATGCTTGCGTTTCTTGCTGACCGCCGTGCCTGCCCGCCGCCGCCGGATCGCCGACAGGGCCTCGACAAACATCAGGGCGCCAATGACGCCCAGCAACAGCACATAGGACAGTTTGACGATCAGTTCGATCTGCCCAAGCGAGGTCAGGAACCGGAACAACCGCACCCCTGCCGCCGAACCCACCAGCCCGCCGGCCAGCAACAGCGCGCCCATCGGGAAATCCACGGTCTTGCGCCGCAGATGTGCCTGCAACCCGGAAAAGGACGAGGCAACGATCAGGCTGCCCTGCGTGCCCACCGCAACCGCCGGGGGCATCCCGATCAGGAACAGCATCGGCGTCAGGATGAACCCGCCGCCGACCCCGAACAGGCCCGACAGGATACCCACCATCATGCCCAGCCCGAACAGGAGCGGCAGATTGACCGATATCTCGGCGATGGGCAGGTAGATTTGCATGCGGGCGCGGTTCCGGTTAACAGGGCTGGCCCCTTCGCCATACGCCTGCTTGCCAAGAGGTCAAGCCTTTGGGCCGCTCTCGCGCAGAAAATGCCGCAGAATCTTTTCCAGTTTCGCGGCACCAAGCGGCGCCATCGCCTTGGTATGCTCGTGGCTGATCGCCTCGTCGCTGAGACCGGCGGCCATGTTGGTGATGGTCGAGATTGCCGCGACCCTCAGCCCCAGGAACCGCGCGAGGATCACCTCTGGCACCGTCGACATGCCGACGGCATCGGCGCCGAGCATGTGTATTGCACGGATCTCGGCAGGGGTTTCGAACGACGGGCCGGAATACCAGGCATAGACCCCGTCTTTCAGGTCGATGGCTTCGGCGGCGGCGGCAGCGGCCAGCGCGGCGCGGATTTCCGGGTCATAGGCATCCTTCATCGGCACGAAACGCGCATCCGACGCTTCGCCGATCAGCGGGTTCAGGCCAGAGAAATTGATGTGGTCGCGCAGCAGCATCAGATCGCCCGGCGGGATATCGGCGCGCATTGATCCCGCGGCATTGGTGGCGATCAGCACCCCGGCGCCCAGCGCCTTCAGCACCTCCAGCGGCAGGCGCATGGCATCGCCGCGTCCGGATTCGTAGTAATGCGCGCGGCCGCCGAACACCGCGACGCGGATGCCTTCCAGATCACCAACCACCAGTTTCGGATTGTGCCCGCTGACCCCGGCGTGGGGAAAGCCCGGCAGGTCGGCATAGTCGATGGCAACACCATCGACTGCTTCGGCCAGATGGCCAAGGCCGGAGCCAAGGATCAGCCCGTAGACCGGCGGCGCATTGCCCGCGCGGTCCTGGATCGACCTTGCCAGTTCGCTCGCTTGATCGGATATCAATTTACGGCGCTCCTTTGGTGGCAGGGACAGGGGGGTGCCCTAGCGTTCCTTCACATAGGGCTCGCCACCGGCCCTTGGCGGCACTGCCTTGCCGACGAACCCGGCCAGGATCACCACGGTCAGGATATAGGGCAGCGCCTGCATGAACTGGGTCGGGATCGGGATGCCGAACACGTCGATATTCTGGAACCGGTTTTCCAGCGCGCCCAGTAACCCGAACAGCAGGCAGGCCATCAGCGCATAGGCGGGGCGCCACTTGGCGAAGATCAGCGCAGCAAGCGCGATGAAGCCGCGTCCGGCGCTCATGTTGTTGGTGAACCCGGCGGTCAGGCCGGTCGACAGGAACACCCCTGCAAGCCCGCACAGGAACCCGCAGATCAGCACCGCCGTATAGCGCAGCCCGACGACGGAAACCCCTGCGGTATCGACCGATTCCGGATTCTCGCCCACCGCGCGGAGCCGCAGCCCGAACCTTGTGCGGAACAGCACCCACCATGTCACCAGCACCGCCAGCAGACCGACATAGACAAGAATGGTGTGGCCCGAGATGACCTCGAAATAGATCGGCCCGATCAGCGGCACGTCGCGCAGCGTCCCGGCAAATGGCAGCACGATGTCCTGAAACCGCGCCGGCCCTTCCAGCGCGGGCGTACGACCGCCCATTTCGAACCAGTCCTTGCCGACGACGACCGTGATCCCGGCGGCCAGGAAATTGATCGCGACGCCCGAGATAAGCTGGTTGCCGCGAAAGGTGATCGAGGCGACGCCATGCACCAGCGCCAGCGTCATCGACGCCGCGACACCGCCCAGCAGACCGATCCAGACGCTGCCAGAGAAATACGCGACCGAGGCCGCCATGAAGGCGGCGGCCAGCATCTTGCCTTCCAGCCCGATGTCGAACACCCCGGCGCGTTCGGAAAACAGACCCGCAAGGCAGGCGAACAACAGCGGCGTCGCCAGCCGCAGGGTGGAATCGAGGATCTGCAGGATCGTGTTCAGGTCCATCACGCCGCCCCTTTCCGCAACCGCAGGAACAATCGCTCCACCGGCATCCGGATCATGTTGTCCAGCGCCCCGGTGAACAGGATCACCAGCCCCTGGATCACCAGGATCATGTCGCGGCTGACGGCGGGGATTTCAAATTCAAGCTCGCCGCCGCCCTGGTACAGCATCCCGAACAACAGCCCCGCGACCAGCACGCCCGCCGGATGCGACCGCCCCATCAGCGCCACCGCGATGCCGACGAAACCGGCACCCTGCACAGAGTCGATGACCAGGCGCTCGGCCTCGCCCATCACCGCGTTGATGCCCATCAGCCCGGCCAGCGCGCCGGAAATCATCATGGTGATCATGGTGATGCGCACCGGCGGAATACCGGCGTATCTGGCGGCCGGTTCGGAATGGCCAAAGGCGCGGATCTGATAGCCCAGCCGCGTGCGCCAGATCAGCAGATAGACCAGCACGCAACAGATCAGCGCGATGAAGAAGGTGATGTTGAGCGGTGCGGATTTCGAGAATTTCAGCCCGATCCAGCCGGCCATGTCATAGGCGGACGGCAGAAACGCGCCTTCGGGGAACCGCGCGGTTTCGGGGGCCATGCTGCCCTTTTTCTTCAGCACATTGACCAGCAAATAGACCAGCAGCGTGGCGGCTATATAGTTGAACATGATCGTGGTGATCACGATATGGCTGCCGCGCTTGGCCTGCAGATAGGCCGGGATCGCCGCCCAGGCCGCGCCGAACGCCGCCCCGCCGAGGATCGCGAAGGGCAGCGCCAGCGACCAGTGCGGCCATGGCACCGCCAGGCAGGTCAGCGCCACGCCAAGGCCGCCGATCAGCGCCTGCCCCTCGCCGCCGATGTTGAACAGCCGCGCCTGAAACGCCACCGATACCGCCAGCCCGGTGAAGATGAAATTGGTGGCGTAATACAGCGTGTAGCCCCAGCCATAGGATGACCCGACCGCGCCATTGACCATGATCGACAGCGCCTCGAACGGGCTTTCGCCGATGAACAGCACGACCAGCCCCGACACCACCAGCGCCAGCACCAGATTGATGAACGGGATCAGGGCGATATCGACCCATTTGGGCAGTTTGTTCATCGGGCGGCCTCGTCGATCTCGGCGTGGGTTCGTGAATGCGCGCGGCGCGCCGGTGCAATTCGCGGGATCATGCCGGGGTCCGCGGCGCGGACTGCGGCAACCGCCGGGGTGCGAAGGGTCATCATGCCACCTCTTCGCTGACGCCGGCCATCAGCAGGCCAAGCTCTCGTTCATCGGTGTCGCCCGGCAGGCGTTCGCCCATGATCCGCCCGTCGAACATCACAGCGATACGATCCGACAGCGACATGATCTCGTCCAGTTCCACGCTGACCAGCAATATCGCCTTGCCGGCGTCGCGCAGGGCGATGATCTGCTGGTGAATGAATTCGATCGCGCCGATGTCGACGCCGCGCGTCGGCTGGCCGACCAGCAGCAGGTCGGGTTCGCGGCTCATCTCGCGGGCCAGCACGATTTTCTGCTGGTTGCCGCCAGAGAAATTCTTGGCCTGAAGGCGCGGGTTCGGCGGGCGCACATCGAATTCGGCCATGCGTTTTTCGGTTTCCGCGCGGATCGCGGCGTTGTCCATCAACAGCGCGTTCTTCTGGTAGGCCGGGTCGTGGTGATAGCCGAACACGGCGTTTTCCCAGGCGAAGAAATCCATGATCAGGCCAAGATGCTGGCGGTCTTCGGGAACATGGGCGATGCCGCGGGCGCGCCGCGACTGGCCGTCGGAATGCCGGCCGGACAGGTCGATCTCCTGGTCATTCAGGCGTATGCTGCCGGTGCCGGTGGTGATGCCGCCCAGAACCTCGAGCAATTCCGACTGGCCGTTGCCCGACACGCCCGCGACGCCAAGGATTTCCCCGGCACGCACGCTCAAGGAAATGCCGCGCAGCCGTTCGACCTTGTCCTCATCGACGACCCGCAGATTTTCGATATCGAGCACGGTCTTTCCGGGCCTGGCGGGTTTCTTGTCGACCCGCAACAGCACCTTGCGGCCCACCATCAGTTCGGCCAGTTCCTCGGGCGAGGTTTCGGCGGTCTGCACCGTCGCCACCATCTCGCCCCGGCGCATCACGCTGACGGTGTCGGTGATTTCCATGATCTCGCGCAGCTTGTGCGTGATCAGAATGATCGTTTTCCCCTGTTCCTTTAACCCTTCAAGGATGCGGAACAGATGGTCGGCTTCTTCGGGTGTCAGAACCCCGGTGGGTTCGTCCAAAATAAGAATTTCGGCAGACCGATACAGCGCCTTGAGGATTTCAACACGCTGTTGATGCCCAACCGACAGTTCCTCGACCACAGCATCGGGATCGACGTTCAGTTGGTATTCTTCGGCAAGACGTTTCAATTCACCCCGCGCCTTGGCAAGAGACGTGTTCAACAAAGGGCCATCTTCGGCCCCCAGGATCACATTCTCTAAAACCGTGAATTTCTCGACCAGCTT
>JAJDOB010000286.1 GCA_022340385.1 Rhodobacter sp. | reverse complement strand
CACCGAACCAGTAAGGAAGTGACCCGCTACACACGTGCCGCCAGTCAAAAGACAAGGGCCGAGAGTGCGCTCCGACGCATGTCTGCGGAACAAACATCGGACAAAAGTGTCCCACTTCTAGATAGGGTTGTTTCGGGTGGGACAAAACCGCAGTCTAAATAGCTGATATCTAATCAGTATTTAAAATAGTGGTGCCCGGGGGCGGAATTGAACCACCGACACGAGGATTTTCAGTCCACTGCTCTACCCCTGAGCTACCCGGGCACGGGAGAGCGGGCGGGGCCGCTCGGGTCGCGGTGTTTTAGTCGGACAAAAAGGTGGTGTCCAGCGTGATTGTGGGGAAAATCGCATTGTCGGACCTTGCCGACGGTCAATCGCAGACCCCGGCAACGCCGTGGCTTTCGCGGCAGGGCCGCCAGGCCGCGCGAAGCATTTGAAAAAAGCCTAAAGCAGGGCCGCCGAAACCGGCAGGCGTTCGCGCTTGCGTTGCAGTTCGTAGTGGCCCAGCGGCGTCCAGCCGACCAGCGCGGTTTCGACGCTGTCGGCCTGAAAGGCGCGCCGCAGCGTCTGTTCGAGCGTTCGCCGGTCGCGTTTGGCGAATGGGGCCATGTCAATGACGACCTGTCCGCCAAGTCCACGGCAGCGCAACTGGCGCGGCAGTTCGCGGGCTAGGGCGATGTTGGCCTTCAACCCGGACGCCGGCGACGTATCGCCGCCGGTATTCACGTCAATTGCGACAAGCGCGCGGGTCGGCTCGATCCAGGCGATTCCCAGGCCGGGCAGGTCGACACGCGGGCTACGGATTTCGGCGATCATGTCGTCGATGCCAAGTGCTGCGAAACCTTCCGGGGCAATGTCCGAAATCGGCCATTCCAATGCGGCAATGCGATGCGCGCCGGGGCCGGGATGCAGCAGGTCTGCCGCGCCACCGGCGCGCCAGTCGTCAAGCTTCTGCGCTAGGTCATGCAGCTGTGCAATTTCCGCCGACACGTCGGCGTCCGGGGCCATTTCTGCCGCTGACCGCACGATCACACCGGACACTTCCGGGCAGGCGCGTGCGATCTCGTCCTGCAAAGCAGCGCGCCGCTGCTCGTCGCGGATTCGTCGCGAGATGTTGATCCCCGGTGCGCCGGGCGTCACGATGGCATAGCGGCCCTTGAACAGCAGTTTCGATGTCACCGGCACCGCCTTGCCCGGTTCGGCAAAGCCCGTGACCTGCACCAGAACCGGTTTGCCGGGGGCGGTGCTGCTACCGCGCAGGAAACCCGACGCCCCGTTCGGCAGTTTCACGAACAAGCCGCCTTGCCCCTTCATCGGCCGATCGGCAATTGCCCGGTATATCGTGCCCGGCAGGGGCGGGCCGTCGGGTGCAGGATCGAGGATCAGGTCTTGCAGACGCCCGTCGATGACCAATGCCGCCGCCGCGCGACCGCCGATCCGATCACAGGCGACGATCGTGCCCTTCACGATGCGGTCCGGTACAACGGATAGCCCGCCGCAACCAGAAGCTGCGCCGTTTCGTGCACTGGCAGGCCCATGATGGCGGTGTATGACCCCTGGATCCACGGGATAAACGCGCCGGCGGGGCCCTGAATGGCATAGCCGCCGGCCTTGCCCTGCCAGTCATCGCTGGCAAGGTAGGCGTTCACCTCTGTGTCCGACAGGTGTTTGAGGCGCACGGCCGACACCATATCGCGTTCCCAGACGCGGCCGCCCGCCTTGACGGCAACGGCGGTGATCACCCGGTGGCGGCGTCCCGACAGGGCAAAAAGGAACTGCGCCGCTTCGCCGGCATCCGCCGGTTTGCCGAGGATCCGGCGTCCCAGCGCAACCGTGGTATCGGCGCAAAGCGCAACCTCGCCATCAGCGACATCGATCGCCTCGGCCTTTGCGCGTGCGATCCTCCGGCAATAGTCGCGCGGCAGTTCCGACTTGTGGGGCGTCTCGTCGACATCCGGCGGGCGCACCTCGTCGGGTACGACTCCGATCTGCGCCAACAGTTCCAGCCGCCGGGGGCTGCCGGACCCGAGAATCAGGCGCAATTGCGCGTCGTTCCGCACCCGGCATACAACCGGAAACCGGTTCTGACGGATGCGGACACCTTATTTGAAACGATAATTGATCCGGCCTTTGGTCAGATCATAGGGGGTCATTTCAACCTGAACCTTGTCGCCTGCAAGCACACGAATGCGGTTCTTTCGCATCTTTCCTGCCGTATGGGCGATAATTTCATGGCCGTTCTCCAGCTCGACCCTGAACGTCGCATTCGGCAGAAGTTCCTTCACGACTCCGGGGAATTCGAGCAGTTCTTCCTTGGCCATGGTCACTCCGTCTTAAGGCCCACTAGGTATGGGCGCCCGTTAGATGGCTTGTTTCCGTGGGATTTTCAAGTTCCGATCCACGGAAGTTTATGAATTCGAGCGTTTTTACGCAGCTGGCCTGCTCGACCCAGTGGGTGAAATTGCGCACCCGCCCATTGGCGCGCACATTTGCGACCGCGCCGTCGGGCACATCGGCATAAACCCAGCCGGGTGCGTTCATTTCGCCCTCGGCCAGAACGCCGGATTCGGGAAAGCCGATATCGGGGGGGCCATAGACCGCGGCCGCCCCGGAACTTGCGCCCATCGCCGGGCAGCCAGACCCCGACCCGACGCAGGGCGCATGCACACTGACGCACTGCCCTTCCAGCGCCCGGGCCATGGCACCGATTCGCACCCGCCAGTAGCCGGAAAGCTGTTCGGTGAAGGACGGGGCCAGCAGAATCTCGGCGCCCGCTTCGACCAGCGCACGCGCCAGGCTGGGGAATTCCGCATCATAGCAGATCAGAATGCCGATCCTGCCCAGTCTCGTGTCGAACACCTTCAGCGGTGCCGCACTCTGCACATCCATCGGATCACGCTCGAACAAGGTCATGATCTGCTTGTCCTGATGTTCGCATTGGCCGTCAGGGCCAAAGAACCGGGCGCGGTTCACCGGGCGCGGTCCGGGGGCATAGACCGGGCCGCTGGCCGCAAGAATATGAACCCCGTGTTCCCGGGCCAGCCGGACATGCAGCGCATCCGCCGCCGGAATGTGACGTGCGGTGGCAAGCATCGCCGCTTCCATGTCGCTGGCCACATCCGCCCCGTCCAGCGACGCCAGTTCCATCGCGCCATATTCCGGGAACACCAGCAGATCGGCGCCGTTGCCTGCGGCCCCGGCCACCCAATGCGCAAGCTTGGCCTCGTATTCGGCAAAGTCTTCGAACCAGTCGAGCGGGTAGGCGGCGGTGGCAATCTTCATGTTCTAGTTCCCCGGCAGTTCAATGACTTCGTTCGTCGGTGTTCCGAACCTGGCCAGCATGCGCGCCAGTATCTGGTCGCGCGACTGGCGGTAGGCGTCCAGCTTTTCCTCGCGCTTGTTGCCCAGCCCGGTCGGATCCAGGATCGGCCAGTATTCGACCTCCAGATGATAGACCCGCGTCAGTTCCAGCGCCCGGCGCTGACTGGCAGGCGACAGCGCCACGATCAGGTCGAACCCGGAAAGATCATCGCCCCATTGCTGCATCTCGTCAAAGGACCGCGAGCGGTGCCGTTCCAGCTCGACGCCCAGTTCCTTGCAGACCGCGACCGAAAATCCGTCAATTTCCAGATCATTATGCACGCCCGCAGATTGTACATAGGCGTCCTGCCCGTACATCTTTTTCATCATGCCCTCTGCCATCGGAGAGCGCACCGCGTTGTGGTCGCAGCAGAAGAGTACCGAAGAGGGGATCGTGCCTGACACCTGGCTCAGCCCCCCCAGTGCAACACGCAGATCAGGGTGAACAGGCGGCGGGCAGTGTCGATGTCGATCTCTGCCTTGCCCTCCAGCCGTTCCTGCAACACCCGCGCGCCCTCGTTGTGGATGCCGCGCCGAGCCATGTCGATCGCCTCGATCTGGCTGGGCGGCAGCTTTTTCACCGCATCGAAATAGCTTTCGCAGATCTGGAAATAGTCTTTGACGGTCTGCCGGAAAGGCCCGAGCGACAGGTGAAACTCACCCACGTCCTGGGATTTCTCTGTCTTCACGTCGAAAACCAGCCGCCGGTCACGGATCGCGAGGTTCAAATGATAGGGCCCGTCCGGAATTTTCCGCCCGTCGCGGTCGGGCAGCGCAAAGCTGTTGTCTTCCAGCAGGTCGAAAATGGCGACCTTGCGTTCCTGTTCGATTTCGGGCGTTGGCGGCGGCAGGCCGCTATCGTCGATTTCGACCTGTGACAGTCGGCTCATGTTTCCACCCCTTCGTTCAACTTGTTAAGCCGGGCGCGCACGGACAGCCCATGCGCCTGCAGAGATTCAGAACCGGCCAGGGTTTCCGCGGCCGGGCCGATACTGCGCAATGCGGCGGGCGTCATTTGCGCCAGCGTGGTGCGTTTCAGGAAATCCATCACGCTGAGCCCGGACGAGAACCGCGCCGAACGCGCCGTCGGCAGAACATGGTTCGGCCCGCCGACGTAGTCGCCGATCGCTTCCGGAGTCCAGGCTCCCAGAAAGATCGCGCCGGCATGGCGGACCTTGGTCGACAATCCGTCGGCATCGGCGACGCACAGTTCCAGATGTTCCGGGGCGACGCGGTTTGACAGTTCTGCCGCCTGATCCAGCGTCTCGACCACGATCACCGCGCCGAAATCGCGCCAGCTGGCCGCGGCAATCGCCCGCCGCTCCAGCATTTGCAGCCGCGTGTCCACGGCGCGTGCGACGGCACCGGCAAACCCGGCATCGTCGGTCACCAGAATGGACTGCGCGCTTTCGTCGTGCTCGGCCTGGCTAAGCAGGTCCAGCGCAATCCAGTCCGGGTCATTGTCCTTGTCGGCGATCACCAGAATCTCGGACGGCCCCGCGATCATGTCGATGCCGACCTTGCCGAACACCCGGCGCTTGGCTGCGGCGACAAAGGCATTGCCGGGGCCGGTGATCTTGTCCACCGGCGCGATGGTTCGGGTGCCATAGGCCATTGCGGCGATCGCCTGCGCGCCGCCGATCCGATAGATGGTGTCGACCCCCGCCAGTCGTGCCGCCAGCAACACCAGCGGGTTGGCAATGCCATCGGGTGTCGGTGCGCAGATGCACAGACGCTCGACCCCGGCAACCTGTGCCGGAATAGCGTTCATCAGCACCGAAGACGGATAGCTGGCCAGCCCGCCGGGCACATACAGCCCCGCCGCCGAAACCGGTGTCCAGCGCCAGCCCAGCCGCGCGCCGGCCGCGTCGGTCCAACTGGCGTCTGCGGGCATCTGGCGTTCGTGATAGGCGCGGATACGCTCGGCTGCCAGTTCCAGCGCCGCGGCTTCCCTGGCCGGCACCCGCGCGCAGGCGTCCGCGATTTCCGCAGACGAGAACGCCATCGTTTCCGGCGTCAGGGTGAGCCTGTCAAACCGCGCGGTCAGTTCAATCACCGCGGTGTCGCCACGGCTGCGCACGTCGGCGATAATCGCCGCCACAGTCGCGTCCACATCCGGGCTGTCTTCGCGTTTCATCGACAAGAGCGCCTGGAATTTCGGTTCGAAATCCGCGCTGCGGGTGTCGAGGAACTGGGGCATGGATCGGTCTCCTTGTCGCATGTCCCATATAGATTGGCGCATCCGGCCTCAAGCCGGGTGCGGCGCTGGTTTTGACGCCAGACAGGCCGGCGACCCGGCTTTGTCGCAAGAAATGCCGGGGCAGGGGCAATTGCCGGAACGCGGAACCCGAATCGCAACAGCATTCAGTGGGGAGCGAATGTCTCGCAAAGCGCCGTCGCGCGGCCTTGTCCGCTATGCCGCAGCTAGTCAGGGTGACCCGGCACCTTTCGCGACGGCGCAAGATATGGCCTTGTCACGTCCTTGAGCGTGACCTCCAGCGCCTCGACATTCACCGAAATGGCGCCGTCGCCGGCCAGCGTCAGTACCAACCGGCCGGTGCCGTCCTCGCCCGGCTGGAATTCCAGCGCCAGCAGGGACAGAACCGTGTCCGCGTCGCCCGGGCGGACACCCTGCGACGCGACCTTTTGCACCTCGTCGATCACCAGCAACGCCTGCACCCGTTCCGGGGCGCTTTGCCCGGCGGGTGCGTCTTCCCAGCGAAACCGGTTCAGCAGCACCGCAAAGCGGCGATTCTTCGACTGCCACTTCATTTCGGACGCCGGAAAAACCGCATCCTGCACCAGCGCCGATATCACCGGCAGATCGTCCGGGTCCCGCGCCTTGAGATGCAGCGAGGCGGCGCGGCCATCCTCGAACCGGGCGTCGCTCATGCGCTGATCCGTTCGATTCTGGCGCCGCAGGAACTCAGCTTGCGCACAACATGTTCATACCCGCGATCCAGGTGATAGACCCGGCTGACAACGGTTTCGCCCTCTGCCGCCAGCCCGGCCAGGATCAGCGAGACCGAGGCGCGCAGATCGGTCGCCATCACCGGCGCGCCTTTCAGCCGCTCGACGCCGGTCACCGTCGCATGGCCGCCATGCACATCTATCTTCGCACCCATGCGCAGCAGTTCGGGGGCATGCATGAACCGGTTCTCAAAGATCTTCTCTTCCAGCACGCTGGTGCCCTCGGCGGTACACATCAACGCCATCATCTGTGCCTGCAAATCGGTGGGAAAGCCGGGAAAGGGCTCTGTCACCACATCGACCGCGCGCACCCGGCCATTCCGGCGCGCCACTTTCAGCCCGCGCTGCGTCTCGGTCACCTCGATCCCGGCGGCGTCCAGTTTTTCACAGAAGGCGCGCACCAGATCCATCCGCCCGCCGATGCATTCGACCTCGCCCCCGGCGATTGCGGGGGCCAGCATGTAGGTGCCAAGCTCGATCCGGTCAGCCACCACCGGATGCGTCGCACCATGCAGCCGGTCGACCCCTTCGATGGTGATCGTCGACGTGCCCTCTCCGTCGATCTCGGCCCCCATCGACCGAAGGCATTGCGCCAGATCGACGATCTCGGGTTCGCGCGCGGCGTTGTTCAGTACGGTTGTGCCCTTGGCCAGCGTCGCGGCCATCAGGACGTTTTCGGTCGCCCCGACAGACGCGAACGGAAAGTCGACGACCGCGCCTTTCAAACCGCCGCGCGCCTCGGCATGCACATAGCCGTCGCGCAGGTCCAGTCTGGCGCCCAGCGCCTCCAGCCCCTTCAGGTGCAGATCGACGGGACGCGCGCCAATGGCGCAGCCCCCGGGCAGCGAGACAACGGCCTGCCCGGCCCGCGCCAGCAATGGCCCCAGCACCAGAATGGAGGCGCGCATCTTGCGCACGATGTCGTAATCGGCCGTCAGGTTGTTGATGTCATGGCTGGACATCGCCAGCACCTTGCCATCCTGCAGGCTGGTCACTTCGGCCCCCAGCGATGCCAGCAGCGTCGTCATCGTGACGATGTCGGACAGCCGCGGCGCGTTGGTCAGCGTCAGCGGTTCATCGCTGAGCAGGGTGGCCGGCATCAGCGTCAGGCAGGCGTTCTTGGCCCCCGCAATCGGAATTTCGCCGCGAAGTTCTCCTCCGCCGGTAACAACAATCGAATCCATGCCTGCCCTAACCTTTGTCCGTGTCCACATGCGTCCGGGTTTTGGCCCGGCTCTTTGCCTGTGCTTTACGCCTTGCGATATTGGCCTTCAACGCCGCTTTCAGCCGATCTTCGCGGGTTTCCGCCACCGGCTTTTTGCTGTTCTTGTCTGTCGTTCCGGCCATGGCAGCCTCTGTAGCGCAGGACGCGCAAAGCGTCCAGATTGCGCTTGCGTCCTAAGGGCTTTGCGTCTAATCCACCGCCCACGCGCGCTGCTGTAGCTCAGAGGTAGAGCACTCCCTTGGTAAGGGAGAGGTCGAGAGTTCAATTCTCTCCAGCAGCACCACGCGACCCCCCCCTGAAATCGTTGCTTTTATTTGCAGGCGCGGCGCCACCGGGAACCTGCGTGCAGGCCCTTGCCGGACCGTGCGGCGCTGTGCGGCCGGATGCGGGTAAAGAGTATTCTCGCGGTGCCCTGCCGGGTGGCGCTTTCGCTGAACCACTCGAGTCTTCGTTCAGGCCGTCCGCTATACGCCGTTTCTCGCTTCCCGATTGTCCTTTCCCGCGTCAAGTCAACCCGGCGGGGCGCAAGAAAGTCATTGACAGAATCTGGCTCAAGTGGAATATTTTACAGCAATTGAAATAAAATTCGCTTTAGATGCGGAGAAACCTGATGCGTGACGACTCTGCAACCGACCGCGAGGCCAGCCTGGCCATTCGCGCGGCCTGGTTGCACTACGCAGGAGGTCTGACCC
>JAJDOB010000268.1 GCA_022340385.1 Rhodobacter sp. | reverse complement strand
GGCAGATATGGGCTGGAGGATCACGAAAAGGTCTTTTGCGTCGATCACAAGGGACGGGGCGATATTTTCGAAATGCGCGGCATCGACCGTGAAACAGGCTGCATGATCGTCGTCCGCCCTGACCAGTATGTCGCCAACGTGCTGCCACTGGATGCGGTCGGGGCGTTGTCTGCCTTCTTCGACGGGATCCTGCAAGAACCTGTGTGACGGTTGCAAATGCATGGTCTGGATGCCCGCCCGGTGCCCCTGCCCCGGTTCATGGGACAAAGTTCCACCGGAACGCGCCGGTGTCCGACAAGCCCCGTCATGCGCTCATTTCCGGGTCATCGCTCAGCCCTTCACCCCGCCAGATCACGAACGCCAAAGCCGCGTGCCCACCGTTATCATGGCATGGGGTTCGTTCGCGCCGTGCATCTGGCCCCCCCCGGCGCGAATTTGCCTTTGGGCCGTGTGCCCGCCAGAAAAACCGCGCCCACCTCTGCCTCTGAATAGGTGTGACGCCACTCGACATGCGGGGCGAGCGCGATGATGGTGTTGTGCAGCCGCGCGGTACGGGCGCCGGGCGTGCCAGCGCGCGCCTGCAAGTGGGCGATCGCCCGAATCCGCACCGGTTTGCGCCGGGTCAGGATCAGGTCGTCCGGCCAGCGCGTGAACCCGCGCATGACGGCGCTCGACTGCCACAACAGCCGGGCCGCGTCGAGCGCCTCGTTGAACAGCGCGCGGCTCAAGGCGTCACCACGATATTGCCGAAGTGCGTCTTGGCGATGACGCAGCCCCGATGGACTACTGGTTTCCCGGCGTCCGCGACGAGATCGCGGCCCTTGTGCCCGGCATCGACGCGCTTGTGCCGCTCGATGCGCGAGGCGGTTCAGGACAAGCACCACCCCGACCCCCGCGAAGGGAATGCCGTCAAATTGGCGTGCTGCCACCTTGTGTCAGGGCACTGATGGACCGGGCGATAGAATGGCGCTCCATGCGGAAATGGCGATACAGGTCGTCAACCGACCCGGACTGTCCGAAATGCTCAACCCGGTGCGGAATAGTCTTGTGGCCCTGAACGGCGGTTGGTGTCGCCGATTGCGGGAAGTGTCGGCCGGGCTGTCTAGCGCGCACTAGCCATTGCAGCCACTAATGTTCCGGTTGCCACGCAAAATGGCGAAGCTACTGGTCCCGGAAAACCTATGAAGCTACAAAGTGGAGATACGGAACTCGCGGATCGCGAAAGGGCGCCGATGTGACAAGGATGTTGCTGACCTTCGGGCAGATGCTCGACGCGCATGCCCGGCTGATGCCGGACCGGACCGGCGCCCGCGATCTGGAACGCACTCTGACGTTCGGGGACTGGAACAACCGGGCGCGGCGGATCGCAAATGCCCTGCTGGGACTGGGCCTGACCAGGGGCGACCGGGTGGCGGTGCTGGCCTATAACTGCCTCGAATGGGCCGAGATCTATGCCGCAACGGCCAAGGCCGGCCTTGTCGCCGTGCCGATCAACTTTCGCCTCAGCCCGGTCGAGATACGCTTTGTGATCGAGGATTGCAGCGCGGCGGCGGTGATAGCGCAAGGCGGGCTGCACACGGCGCTTGAAGAAATCCGCGACCACCTGGAGATCCCGGAAACCGGCTACATCCATTTCGGCGGTCCGGCCCCGGCAGGCTGGCAGGACTACGAAAGCCTGATCCTGCGTGCTGCGGCAACCGCCCCCGACATCGTTGTCGCTGACACCGACCCCTGGGCGCTGATGTATACCTCGGGCACCACCGGCAAGCCCAAGGGCGTGATCCGCAGCCATCGCGGCATGGCGCTGCTGTCCTTGGTCACCGAGATCGAAGTCGGCATCGGCGCGCAGGACGACGCCATGCTGGTCATGCCGATGTGCCACGCCAATTCGCTGAATTTCTTTTCCTCGTTCAGCTATCGGGGCGGAGTCACCTCGATCTATTCCCGCGCCTCGTTCGATGCCGAAGAGGCGCTGGACGTGATGGAACGCTCTGGCGCGACCTTCACCTCGCTGGTGCCGACGCATTACATCATGATGCTGGCCCAGGCGCAGGGCGAAAGGCGCGCCCGCGATCTGGGCCGCATGACCAAGCTGATGATCTCGTCCGCCCCGGCGCGCGCCGACACCAAGCGCGGGATCATGGAGATGTTCCCGAATTCGGGCCTGTTCGAGCTTTATGGCTCGTCCGAGGCCGGCTGGGTCACCATGCTGCACCCGGATGAACAGTTCACCCATCTCGGAACCGTGGGGCGCGAATGCGTCGGCACCGCGCCGATCCGGATGCTTGATGACGCGGGCAACGAGGTGCCCGATGGCCAGCCCGGAGAGCTGTTTTCCTGCACGCCCTACACTTTTGACGGCTACTGGAACCTGCCGGAAAAGACCGCCGAGGCGTTTCGCGGCGACTATTGCACCGTGGGCGACATGGCAACGCGGGACGAGGCCGGCTACATCCGCCTGATCGACCGCAAGAAGAACATGATCATCTCTGGCGGCGAGAATATCTACCCCACCGAGGTCGAGTCGGTGCTGGGCACCCTCCCGGCGATCAAGGACGTGGCCGTGATCGGCCTGCCCGACGACAAATGGGGCGAAAGCGTGCACGCCGTTGTGGTGCTGCACGACGGCGCCCAAGCCACAGAGGCCGAGGTGATCGGCTGCTGCAGCGATCGGCTCGCCCGGTTCAAACACCCGCGCAGCGTCAGTTTTGTGCACGAATCCGATATCCCCCGCACGGCAACCGGCAAGGTTCAGCACGGACTGCTGAAGGAAAAGATCCTTCGCGGGGAAATCGCCACCCAGACCTTGGCAGGAGCCACAAAATGACCCAAGACCTCAACAGCGACAAACTGGCCGTTGCCGCCTGGATCGCCAGGTTTCTCAAGGCGCGCGGGGTCGACCGGATTTTCGGCCTGCAAGGCGGGCATATCCAGCCGATCTGGGATTTCGCGGATCAACAGGGCATCCGAATTGTCGATGTGCGCCACGAATGCGCGGCGGTGCATATGGCGCATGCCCATGCCGAACTGACTCATGGACTGGGCGTTGCGATGGTCACGGCGGGGCCCGGTGTGACCAACACCGTGACAGCGATGGCCAACGCCTCGCTTGCGCGGATACCGGTGCTGCTGATCGGTGGCTGCACCTCGCGCCCGCAGGCCAATATGGGGCCGCTGCAGGATATCCCGCATGTCGACATATTGCGTCCCGTGACACGGCTGTCGCGCACCGCGCGCGTGGCCGAACAGGTGATCCGCGAACTGGACGAGGCGGTCGCCCGTGCGATGGGTGACGGGGGCGAGCCGGGGCCGGTCTATGTCGAGATCCCGACCGACATTCTGCGCACCCATGTGCCCGAAAATCTGGTGCTGGACGACTGGATGCAGGCCCGTGCCCCGCGCCTGATGCCACCCGACCCGGCCGCCGTGGCCGAGGCCGCAGCCGCATTGTGGCAGGCGAAGCGCCCGGTGGTGGTTTCGGGCCGCGGCGCGAACCAGGCCGGTGCGGCGGTGGCGCGGTTGCTCGATGCCTCGGGCGCGCTTTACCTCGACACGCAGGAAGCGCGCGGCCTGGTGCCCGCCGATCACCCGTCCTTCGTCGGCGCGATGCGCGGCGTGGTGATGAACGAGGCCGATCTGGTGATCACCATCGGGCGCCGGCTGGACTATCAACTCGGCTACGGCTCTCCGGCAGTGTTCCCGCATGCCCGGTTCATACGCATTTCCGACACGGCCAGCGAACTGATCGACAACCGTCGCGGCACGCCGGAACTGCTGGCGACACCGGCGCTGGCGCTGGACGCCATTGCCAGGGCCGGTGCGGCGCTTGGCACGCCGAAGATCGACCGCGACTGGACAGAGCGCACCCGCGCCGGGCATCTGGCCCGCGCCACCGGTGGCAACCGGGAGGTGCCGCAGACCGGCGCGGACGGCAAGATCCACCCGATGGCGATCTTCGCGGCGCTGAACGATGTGGCCGAACCGGATCATATCGCCATCGCCGACGGTGGCGATCTGCTCAGTTTTGCGCGGGTCGGGCTTGAGGCGCGCACCTATCTGGATGCCGGCGCCTTCGGCTGTCTTGGCGTCAGCGTGCCCTACGCCAACGCCGCCAGCCTCGCCTTCCCCGACCGGCAGGTGATCGCGGTAACCGGCGACGGTGCTTTTGGGCTGAACGCGATGGAGATCGACACCGCGGTGCGGCACGGGGCCAGGCCGGTCATCATCGTGTCAAACAACGCCGCCTGGAATATCGAACGTTTCGATCAGGCCGACAATTACGGCGGACGGGTTGTCGGGACCACGTTGCGCCATTCCGACTATGCCGGCATGGCGCGGGCGATGGGGCTGCATGGCGAACGGGTCGAAGACCCCGCCGATCTGAAAGACGCCATTGCCCGCGCGCTGCAGAACGCGCCCGCGGTTGTCGATGTGGTCACGTCGCAGGACGCGGTGTCTTCGGATGCGAAAAAGGGGCTTGGTTTCGTGCCGGACTACCAGCCGCTGACCGTCTGGGATGATGCCGAGCGCAAGCGCCGGGGGCAGAAATGACACCGGGCGCCGGCAGATACCACGAAAGCGGATCATGACGCAGAACACGATGCAGGACTACACCATTGTGGCACGGACCCCCGGCGGCCCGGAAGTGCTGGAGCGTCGCGCATTGACGCCGCCCGCGCCAGGCAAAGGCCAGGTGTTGGTGCGCCACCAGGCTGTCGGCCTGAACTTTCTCGATATCTACCATCGCAGCGGGATGTACCCCTGGGCTGCGCCGCACGACCTGATCCCCGGATCCGAGGCGGCGGGCGTGATCGCGGCGGTCGGTCCCGATGTCACCGGCCTGCACCCCGGCGACCGCGTGGCCTATACCTACCCGCTTGGGGCCTATGCCACGGCGCGGGTGATCGCCGCCGACCGGCTGCTGAAGCTGCCCGACGGAATCGATGCCGAAACGGCCGCGGGCGTCATTCTCAAGGGGCTGACGGCGCATTACCTGATCCATGACAGCTTTGCGGTGGCCAAGGGCATGACGGTTCTGGTCCATGCCGCCGCCGGGGGCGTCGGGCTGCTGCTGGGCCAGTGGCTGAAGGCCAAAGGCGTGCGGGCCATCGGCACGGCGGGTGGGGCGGCCAAGGTCGAACTGGCCCTGGCGCATGGCTATGACGCGGTGATCGACTATCTGGCGGGCGACTTTGTCGATACTGTGCGCGATCTGACCGGCGGCGCGGGGGTACATGCCGTCTATGACAGTGTCGGCGCGGACACCTGGCGCGGCTCGCTCGCCTGCCTGCGCACCCACGGGGCATTTGTGAATTTCGGGCAGGCCTCCGGCCCCATCACCGGCTTCACCTTCGCCGACCTTGCCAAGGGATCCTTCCATGCCTGTCGCCCGGTGCTGTTCCACTACATTGCCGAACCCGACGGCCTGCAACGCCGGGGGGCCGCGCTGTTTGCCGCCCTTCTGGATGGCACGCTGAAAAGCGACGTGCGCAACCGCTTTGCGCTCGGCGAAGCCGCCGACGCCCATGCCGCGCTGGAATCCCGGCAGACCAGCGGCACGACCGTTCTGATTCCCTGAATGACGGACAACGTGAATCCGAGCTGTCGAACCGCCTGCCGCGCAAATCACGATGCCCGCGACGGCCTTACCCGACCCGCCGGCCGGATACCGGGTCTTGCACCTGCTGCGCACCGCTGCATTCGTTCGCTGCCGGCCACGGCAAAAAAACACATGCAGCCATTGGCTGAGACGCTATTCTACTTCGGAGCGACGCGTGCGCGCGTGTTGCCCGTCACACCGGCCGGACCGGCCACCACAAATCTTTGGAGGAATCAATGACCAGCAAGACCATCACAATGACCGCAGTGGCGGCCCTCATCTCGGCAGGCGCCGTTTCGGCGCAGGAAACGCTTGAGATGACGTCGGCCTTTGGCAAGAACCTTCCGATCCTTGGCACTGCGGCGACCGATTTCGTGGACAAGATCAATTCGATCTCGAGCGAGGTGGAATTCGAACATTTCGATCCCGGCGAACTGGTGCCGACGCTCGAGGCGCTGGACGCCGTATCGAACGGATCGGTCGACGCGGCGTTCACCACTTCGGGTTACTGGCAGGGCAAGATCACCGCGGCCTCGCTGTTCGCCGCCGTGCCTTTCGGCCCCGAGGCGGGCGAATTCCTGGCCTGGATGCTGTACGACGACGGCCACGCGCTGATGCAGCGCATGTATGACGAGAACGGCTATAACGTGCATGTCCAGCCATGCGGTATCATCGCACCGGAAACCTCGGGCTGGTTCAAGAACGAGATCACCTCGCTGGAGGATCTGAAGGGCCTGAACATGCGCTTCTTCGGGCTTGGCGCCGAGGTGATGCAGCGCCTTGGCGTGTCGACCTCGCTGCTGGCGGGCGGCGACATCTTTCCGGCGCTTGAACGCGGCGCCATCGACGCCACCGAATTCTCGATGCCGATCATCGACGCGCGCCTCGGCTTCTACCAGATCGCCAAGTTCAACTACTTCCCCGGCTGGCACCAGCCTGCAACCATGTTCGAATTGCTGGTGAACAAGGACAGGTGGGACGAACTGGACGAACGCAGCCAGAACCAGATCCAGATTGCCTGCCTCGCCAATATCACCACCAACTACGCCGAGGGTGAGGCCAAGAACTTTGACGCGATGGTCGAAAACACAGAGAAGAACGGGGTGACCATCAAAAGCTGGACGCCAGAGCAACTGGCCGTGTTCGAAAGCACCTGGAACGAAGTTGCCGCCGAACTGGCCGCCGAAGACGCCTATTTCAAGGAGGTCTGGGACGACCTGACCGAATTCCGCGCCGGCTACAAGACCTGGGGCGACACGATCTATCTGCCGCGCCCGCGCAACTGATCGCGGCCAGAACGAAACCGGATACCGGGCGGGCCTTCGGGCCCGCCTTCACATGCCCGGTCCATGATGATTTGATGCCGATCAGCCAAAGCGAGGAACCAGCATGCAGGACGGGACCGACCCCGAGGTGCCCGACGCACCCGTTGCCATCTACGACCCGGGCGAGGTTGGCCGGCACGCGCATAACCGCGGCGACCGCGTCGTCGTCCTGATCTCGAATATTGTCGCCTGGCTGTTTCCGCTGCTGGTGGTCGCCATCTGCGCACAGGTCATCCTGCGCCAGCTTGGACACAATCAGGCCTGGCTGGATGATTTGCAATGGTGGCTGTATGGCGCGGCGGTTCTGATCGGTGTCGCCTATGCGGTCACAACCGATGGCCATGTCCGTGTCGATATCTTCTATGACAATTTCGATCCCGCCCGCAAAGCCCGGATCGACATCTTTGCCCTGGTCTGGTGTTTCCTGCCCTTCATCATTCTAAGCTGGGACGTGACGCTGAGCTACGCCATCGCATCGGTAAGCGCCAACGAGGGTTCCGACAGTCCCAACGGGCTGCACAATCTGTGGATTCTGAAGGTTGTGCTGAACCTTTCGTTCCTGCTGATGGCTCTGGCGATCTGGTCGATGTATATCCGCCGCCTGGCGGTGCTGACCGTGCCGAAGCCGGGGCGGCAATTGCTGTGGGCCTTTCCCTCGACCATGTTCGCGGTCAACCTTGTGGTCTACTACGCCTTCTACCTTTTTTACCTGATCACCTTGCCAGAGGGCGAGTCTGCCCGCTCGATCAGCCGCAATCCGATCTTCGGCGAGGTCGAACTGGGGCCGTGGGACATCAAGTACACCATCATCATCACCTTTGCACTGACGCTTGTCCTGATCGGCGCCGCGCTTTGGCGTGACAGCCGGAGGGACGGCTGATGCTGGGTTTTCTGGGGCAATTCCTGACCCTGAACGAAATCGCCGTGATGTTCATGTTCTCCGGTTTCATCTACATGCTGTTTCGCGGCATACCGGTGGTGATGGCGCTGGTCGGGATCAGCCTGATCTTCGTGCTTGTCGCCGAGTTCCTGCTTGATCCGTTCCGCGGCACGTTCCGCGACATCATCGATTTCGACCGCACGGGCATCGAATATCAGAAGCTTCTGGCGCTGTCGGGGCGGCTGTTCGGCTCGATCGTCAAGAACCCGGTTCTGGTGGCGCTGCCGATGTTCATCTTCATGGGCCTGATGCTGGACCAGTCGGGGGTCGCCAAACGCATGATGCAATCCATGCAGAAGCTGTTCGGCGGCCTGCGCGGCGGGCTGTCGCTGACCGTGCTGCTGATCGGCATCATCCTTGCGGCCTCGACGGGGGTGATCGGCGCCTCGGTCACGCTGCTGGGGGTGATGGCGCTGCCGCAGATGATGAACCAGAACTATTCGAAACCCATTGCCACCGGCACCATTGCCAGCGCCGGCACGCTTGGAATCCTGATTCCGCCGTCGATCATGCTTGTGATCATGTCCGACCAGCTTGCGATCAGCCTTGGCGATCTGTTCATGGGCGCGCTGTTCCCGGGCCTGTTGCTGGGCGCGCTGTATATCGTGTTCATCGTCATCTATGGCCTGATCAATCCCAAGGCGATGCCCGCGCCGGAAAAGACCGGCCATGTCGGATGGCCCGTCGTGCGCGAGGTGATCCTGGCCGTGGTGCCGCCGATGTTCCTGATCCTGCTTGTGCTGGGGTCGATCTTTGTCGGCATCGCCACCCCGACCGAGGCGTCGGGTCTTGGCGCGCTCGGGGCGACGCTGCTGGCGCTGTTCAACCGCAAACTGAACTTCAGGGTGCTGGCAGAGGTCAGCCGCTCGACACTGAACACCTCGGGCTACATCGTCGGCATCTTCCTTGCCGCCAACTTCTTTGCCTTCGTGCTGCGGCGCTATGGCGGGGACGAGATCATCGAGCACATGGTGCTGTCGGCGTTTGACGAACCCTACATGACGGTCGGCTTCATCCTGTTCATCGTTTTCCTGCTCGGCTTCCTGCTGGACTGGATCGAGATCACGATCATCATCATGCCGCTGATGCTGCCGGTCATCCATTCGCTGTCGCTGCCCATCGAAGGGTTCGACGTGGTAAGAGACCCCGCTGTCGTCTGGTTCGCGATCCTTGTGGCGGTGACGCTGCAAACCTCGTTCCTGACGCCACCGGTCGGCTTCGCGCTGTTCTACCTGAAAGGGGTCAGCCCGCCCGGAATCTCGCTGGGCCACATCTACCGCGGTGTGATCCCCTTCGTGCTGCTGCAGATCCTCGGGCTGGCCATTGTCTTTGCCTATCCGGCTCTGGTGACGTGGCTGCCGGCATACGCATATGGAAACTGACGAACATCAAAGGACACAAGATGAAAGACATCGTAATCGTATCCGCCGCCCGGACCGCCGTCGGCGATTTCGGCGGCGCGCTGAAGGACCTCAGCCCGACCGACCTTGGTGTTCTGACCGCCCGCGCGGCGATAGAACGGGCCGGACTGGAACCAACCGAGGTTGAACAGGCATTCTACGGCAATGTGATCCACACCGAACCGCGCGACATGTACGTGTCGCGCACCATTGCGCTGGGGGCCGGTGTGCCCGAAAGCGCGCCGGCGCTTACGGTCAACCGGCTGTGCGGGTCGGGGCTTCAGTCCATTGTTTCCGGCATACAGGCCATCGCACTGGATGACGCCGGGATCGTTCTTGCCGGCGGCGCCGAAAGCATGAGCCGCGCCGGCTATATGCTGCCCGCGGCGCGCTGGGGGCAGAAGATGGGCGATGTGAAGGTTGTCGACATGATGACGGCCGCGCTGCACGATCCCTTCGGTCATGGCCATATGGGGGTCACCGCCGAAAACGTGGCCGCCCGGCATGGCGTCACCCGCAAAACGCAGGACGCCTTTGCCGTCGAAAGCCACCGGCGCGCGGCGGCGGCCATCGCGGCGGGGTATTTCCACGACCAGATCATTCCGGTCACGCAGCAGACCCGCAAGGGCGAAGTCGTGTTCGAGACCGACGAACATGTGCGTGCGGATGCAAGTACCGAGAATATGTCCAAGCTGCGCACGGTCTTTCAGAAAGACGGCACCGTCACTGCGGGAAATGCTTCGGGCCTCAACGACGGCGCGGCCTCGGTGATCCTGATGACCGCAGAGGCCGCCGCCCGCCGGGGCGTGACACCGCTGGCGCGGGTCGTGTCCTATGGCCATGCGGGCGTCGATCCAAAGGTCATGGGGATCGGTCCGGTGCCTGCCATGCGCATCGCGCTGGGTCGCGCCGGGCTGGATGTCGGCGACCTTGACGTCGTGGAATCCAACGAGGCCTTTGCCGCCCAGGCCTGCGCGGTGACGGCCGAACTGGGGCTCGACCCCGCCCGGGTGAACCCCAACGGCGGCGCCGTCGCCATCGGCCACCCGATTGGCGCAAGCGGAACGATCATCGCCACCAAGCTTGTCTACGAGCTGCGCCGCACGGCCGGGCGTTACGGGGCCGCGACCATGTGCATCGGTGGCGGTCAGGGCATCGCCCTGATCGTCGAAGCCATCCATTAGATCGAACCACTGCCATGACAGAGATCCGAGTCGCCACATTCGACGGCCCCGGGGCAGACCCCGTCATCCGCACCGTGCCGCGCCCCGCGATCGGGCCAAAAGCCGCGTTGATCCAGATCGGTGCTTGCGGTGTCTGCGGCACCGATCTGCACATCCTCAAGGGCCATTGGCCCAAACCCCTGCCGTGGCCGTTCACGCTGGGCCACGAACTGGCGGGCGTGATTGTCGAGATCGGCGCTGAACTGACGACCGATTTCATGGGCAAACCCATCGGTGTCGGATCGAAACTGATGCTGCCGCCGCTGATGCCCTGCGGACATTGCGACTGGTGCCTGCACTACCCCGAAACCGCCAACAAATGCCTGACTCCGGTCTATTACGGGCGCTACCTTGGGTTCGACAGGCCGCCGCATCTGTGGGGCGGCTGGTCCGAAATGGTCTATGTGGACCTCGAGGAACTGCCCGGCACCAAGATCTACAAACTGCCCGATGCGATGCCGCTGCGGCTTGGCGCGCTCAGCGAGCCGCTGACCTCGTGCATCCGCGCCTTCGAGCGCGCGCAGCGGGTCAACGGCTTTGCGTGGAACGCGACCGTGGTGATCCAGGGCACCGGCCCGATCGGCATCCTTGCGGTGGCCGCCGCGCTGGAAATGGGCGCCGGGCGGGTCATCTCTGTGGGTGCGCCGGAAAGCCCGCGCCTGCAACTGGCCCGCAAGTTCGGTGCCGAGGCGACGGTGAACATCGAAGAGATCACTGCCCCCGCCGACCGCATCAAGGCGGTGCGCGACATCGTCGGCGGCTATGGCGCCGATCTGGTCATGGATTGTTCGGGCCACCCGACCGCCGGGCCCGAGGGAATCGAGTTCCTGCGCGACGGCGGCACCTATGTCGAGATGGGCCAGTTCACCGATGCCGGCAGCATCGACACAAACTGGCACCGGATCTGCACCAAGGATCTGAACGTTCTGGGGTCCTGGGCATTCACCGCCAACGATCTGCCCAAGGGCGTCGACATGCTGTGGCAGGCCCGCGACCGTTATCCCTGGCTGGACATGCAGACGCTGTACGACTTTTCCGAACAGGGGATATCCGATGCCGTTGCCGACGCAATCGCGATGCGGACCGTGAAATCGACCATCGTGCCAAACCCTGCCCTGCTCGAGGGTTGATCGAAGGGTGCGGTCCGGTTTGCGCGGAATGCGCGCCGACCCGGCATTGACGATCCGCACCGCCGGCTGGTCCGGACGCTATCCCTGATAGCCCATCAATCGTGGCAGACCCAATGTCAGGCCGGGGAAAAGGATAAGCAGGATCAGGGCCAGGATCAGCACCGCAAGGAACGGCAGCACTTCCCGGATGATTTCACCCAGCGGTATCTGGGTCACCGCGTTGATCACGAAAAGCAGGATGCCGTAGGGCGGCGTGATCAGACCGATCATGCAGTTGACGACGGCGACCACGCCGAAATGCACAAGGTCGATCCCAAGCTCCCGGCAGCTTGGCAGGAACAGCGGGATGACCACCAGTATGATCGTCGTGGCGTCAAGCACGCAGCCAAGCAGCAGGATCAACAGGTTGACCCCGAAGAGGAAGACAAGCGGACTGACATCGAGACCGACCAGCGCATTTGCCATCAGGTCGGGAATGTTCTCTGAGGCGACGATGTAGTTCAGGATCAGCGCCCCGCCGATCACCAGCCCGACCGCAGCGGAAGAACGCGCGCTTTCCACCAGGATATGGTAGAAATGCCGAAGCGACAGCGCCCGGTAGAAGAATGCCGCAAGCACCAGCGCGTAGAAGGCGGCAACGGCGGCGGCTTCGGTCGGCGTGGTGACACCGCCATAGATGCCGTAAAGAAGGATTGCCGGCATCAGCAGCGCCGGAAACGCCTCGCCGGTCAGCCGGGGCAGTTCGCTCAGCGGGACGGGATCCTCGGTCAGAAATCCGCGGTAATGCGACAGGAACCAGTTCATCGCCATCAGGACCGCCCCCATGATCAGCCCGGGCAGGATGCCACCGAGGAACAGGTAGCCGATGGACGCATTGGACACGAGCGCATAAAGCACCATCGGAATCGACGGCGGAATGATCGGGCCGATGGTGGCCGATGCGGCGGTGATCGCGGCGGCATAGCCGCGGGTGTAATGGCCGGATTTCGTCATCATCTCGATGATGATCTTGCCGATCCCGGCAGCGTCGGCGACAGCGGACCCGGACATGCCGGAAAAGATCAGCGACGCCACGACATTGACATGCCCAAGCCCGCCCTTGAACCGCCCGACCAGCCCGACACAGAACCGCAACAGCCGGTCGCTGATGGTGCCGGCGTTCATGATATTGGCGGCCACGATGAACAGCGGCACCGCCAGCAGGATGAAGCTTTGATAAAGCCCGTCCATCAGCACCTTGCCCGCAAGGCCGATGCCGTGGCCGCCAACAGCGAGATAGACGAACGAGGCCAGCAGAATCGAATAGGCGATCGGCGTGCCGATGCCGGCAAGGACAACCAGCGAAATCAGGCAAAGAGTGAACTCAAGCGTCATTTGTCATCGGCGTCGCGGACGTCTTCCGTCAGATTTTCGGCCAGATCCTCGTAGTGATGCAGATCGCCCTCGGCACCATTGCGCAGGACATACCAGGCGCGCCAGGCATAGCGCAGCGAAACCACCAAAAGGAAAAAGGCATAGACGGAATAAACGTCGCGCATCCGGATCCAGTCGCCCAGGATCTGCTTCAGCGTCGCGGTCTGTTTCAGGCGGAGGATATAAAATTTTTCCCAGGTCGGCCCCAGCGACAGGATCAGCCCGACGGCAATCGCGACGGCGCTGATGATGGCGAAAGCCTTGCGAATCTCGGGCCGGACCGAGGTGTAGAGAATGTCGAAAGTCACGTGATCGCGCTCTCGCACGATGGTGGCATTTCCGAAAAACACGATCCAGACCCAAAGCGCGAGACAGAATTCCAGCGTCCAGCCATAGCGGTTGGGGTCAAGGAACGGCACCGCCTCGGCGATCCATTGCAGCCGCGCGGTATAGCGGATGGTGACCTGCAGGATAAAGGTGGCGAACATGGCCGCCATGGCCATGCCCGCCAGCAACTCGGCGCCGCGGACGATCCAGTTCAGTGACCGTTTCAAGGTGCTGCGCCGCGCCGAATGGGTCTAGTTGCCCAGCGCGTTGATCTTCTCAAGCACGCCCTCGGGCCAGGTCGAGGCGAACTCGGACCCGACATATTCTGCCTGCACATGGGTGCGGAAAGCGGCAAGGTCCGGTTCATAGATTTCCAGCCCCTGCTCGCGCAGGAAGGCCACCAGATCATCCTCTTTCTTGAGCTGCGCCTGACGCCCGGATTCCGCCGCGGCATCGGCCGCTTCCTGTACCGTGGCCTGCTGTTCGGCGGTCAGGCCGTCCCATACGGATTTCGAGAAGGCCACGTAGTTGAGGTCGACCAGATGCGAGGTCAGTGCGATCTGGCACGTCACCTCGTAGAACTTGGCGTCGACCACGGTCGGCAGCGGGTTGTCCTGGCCATCGACCGAACCGGTGGAAAGCGCAGTATAGACCTCTGTAAACGCCATCGGCGTGGGGTTCGCGCCCAGCGCCTTGCCAAGGAATTGCCAGGCATCGGTGCCGGGCATCCGCAGGTTCACGCCGGCCAGATCGGCGGGCGTCCTGACGTTCACCTCGTCGCGGCACTGGCGCAGGTTCACATGCCGGCGGCCAAGATACATGACCGACAAAAGCTTGACGCCAAGCTCGTCCTCGACCGTCTTCTTGAAAGGATCCATCT
>JAJDOB010000226.1 GCA_022340385.1 Rhodobacter sp. | reverse complement strand
GCCGATCCGGCGCGCGATCCGGTCAGAGGGATCGGACGGGCGGCGCGTTTCAAGCGAGACATGGATCAGCATGTGTTCGCCCGTCGCGCACAGCCGGTCATCCTGCCACAGCCGGTGGAACAGGTGCATCTTCTTGCCCTGCCCGTTCAGGCAGATGGTTTCGGCGCGGATGCGCTGTCCGGCATTGATTTCATCGAGATGCCGGATATGGGTTTCCGCGGTGAAATAGCTGCCCCCCGTGGCGATGTAATCGGCATCGCAGCCGACGATTTCCATGAACCGGTCGGTCGCGTCGCCGAAGGCCTGAAGGTATTTCGCCTCGTTCATGTGGCCGTTGTAATCGGTCCAGTCCAGCGGCACCGCGCGTTTCAGCGTCTCGATCGGCGCGCCGATGTCGGCAATGTCGGGATAATCCTGCACCACGCCGGCGGCTTCGCGCAGCGCCGCGTCGCGGGCGTTCAGCAGCGCGCCCGCGCCCCAGTTCTGCATCTTCAGCGCCCGCATCATCGCCACCAGGTTGGTGTCGCGGATGCGTTCGAGTTCGCGGATCGAATGCATCCCCGACTGATCGTCCGATTGCCCGGCGATCAGGTCGGTCAACTCTTCGGTCAGGTCCGGGACATCGGTCAGCCTTGACCACGGAAACGCCAGCGTCGGGCCGAATTGCGCAATGAAATGCCGCATTCCGGGTTCGCCCCCGGCGATGCGATAGGTCTCGAACAGGCCCATCTGCGCCCAGCGCAGGCCAAAGCCGTAGCGGATCGAATTGTCGATCTCCTCGGTGGTGGCGATCCCGTCCCGGACCAGCCACAGCGCCTCGCGCCAGACCGACTCGAGCAGGCGGTCGGCGATATGGGCGTCGATTTCCTTTTTCAGACGCAGCGGGAACATGCCGATGTCAGTCAGGATCCCGGCGGCGCGGTCCAGCATGGCGGCCTGGTTGGCCGGGGTCGACACCAGTTCCACCAGGGGCAGCAGATAGACCGGGTTGAAGGGATGCGCGACCACGATCTGCCCGGCGCGCGCGGCACCGGCCTGCAGTTCCGAGGGTTTGAAACCAGAGGTCGAAGAGCCGATGATCGCGTCGCTCGGGCAATGCTGTTGCAGGGTCTGAAATGTCCTTTGCTTCAGTTCCAGCCGCTCTGGCACGCTTTCCTGTATCCATGCCGCGCCCTCAACCGCCTCTGACATCGTGTCGTGAAAGCTGAGACGGCCCTCGGGCGGCAGCACCGTATCCGACAGGCCGGGCATGGCGCGCCGGGCGTTGGCCATCACTTCGCCGATCTTTCGCTCTGCTTGCGGGTCGGGGTCGAAGATCCGCACGTCCCAGCCCATCAGCGCGAACCGCGCCGCCCAGCCGCCGCCGATGACGCCGCCTCCGATGATTGCTGCCACCTGGGCCATGCCTGCCTCCGTTATTCGGGTTGGGGGATCAATGTGTTCAGTCGACGCAAACGGTCGCCCTTTTGCCGCTGTCGGTCAACACGTCATGGCAGCCGACCAGCGGAGTCACCGGCGAGCAGCTGCGCGAACGGGCCAGACAGGCGCCTTCGCACTGGCCGGAGGCAGAGCAGCCCTTGCTGGAATCGCGGGTGCGCCTGACGCAGATGAAGGCTCCGGTCTTGGTGGGGGTGAAACTGCCCTTTGCGCGCAGGCAGCGGCTGCGGGCCTCGGCGTTGGCGTCGGGCGCGGCGGGGCTTTCCGCCTGCGCCGGCGCGTCCGCGGTTTCCGGTTCGACCTCTGCCGCCGCCTCTGTCTCTGGCGCGTCGGCTTCGGCGGGCGTTGCCGCGGCCTGCGCTTTCGGGGTCACCGGTGCTGTGGGAAGTTCATCCTCGATATCGACATAGGCCGGGGCCAGCGGATCAACGCCGGTTTCAGGCGCGGCGTCCGAAGACTTGCCAAACGGCAGCCCGGCCGGCCCGCATCCTGCCAGCACCAGGCAGACCGCCAGCACTGCCCGCCGCAGGCTCATGCCGCCACGGGCGCGCGTTTCACCAGCCCCAGATTCGCGCGCACCTCGGCCGGACCGATCACCCGGGCCCCGAGATTGGAAATGATCGTGCCGGCGCGTTCGACAAGCTGAGCATTGGTCGCCAGCACACCGCGATCCAGCATCAGGTTGTCCTCCAGCCCGACGCGCACATTGCCGCCCGCCAGCACCGAGGCGGCGACAAGCGGCATCTGGTTGCGCCCCAGCCCGAAGGCGGAAAACGTCCAGTCCGGCGGCACGTTGTTGACCATCGCCATGAAGGTGTTCAGATCGTCGGGCGCGCCCCAGGGCACGCCCATGCACAGTTGCACCAGCGCCGGCGCGTCCAGCACACCATCCTCGACCAGCCGTTTTGCAAACCACAGATGCCCGGTATCGAAGGCTTCGATCTCGGGCTTCACCCCCAGACCGGTCATCATCCGGCCCATCGCCTGCAACATGCCGGGGGTGTTGGTCATCACATAGTCGGCCTCGGCGAAATTCATCGTGCCGCAGTCCAGCGTGCAGATCTCGGGCAGGCATTCGGCGATATGGGCCACGCGTTCGGTCGCGCCGACCATGTCGGACGTGTCCGACAGCGGCAGCGGTGCCTCGGGCGCGCCGAAAATCACATCGCCCCCCATGCCGGCGGTCAGGTTCAGCACCACATCGGTGTCGCTGTCGCGGATTCGGTCGGTCACTTCGCGGTACAGATCCAGCCGCCTTGCCGGCGCGCCGGTTTCGGGATCGCGCACGTGGCAGTGCACCACCGCCGCCCCGGCCCTGGCGGCCTCGATCGCGGCGGTCGCGATCTGTTCGGGCGAGCGCGGCACATGCGGACTGCGATCCTGCGTGGCACCGCCCCCGGTCACGGCACAGGTGATGAAAACCTCGCGGTTCATGGACAGCGGCATGTTACATCCTTTCCTGTTTGCCGCGATAAGGCGGGGATTCTTGTGCCCGTGCAAGCCCGAATGCGACCCGGCAACCGACATAACAGGCGCAACGGCGGCGGCCCGGGGTCGGCTGGCCGGGGGCTGCCCTTCCCCCCATGGGGAAGGGACAGGGATGGGGGCCAGGTAAGATGGTCTGAGCGGCCCTGCCGGTCAGAACCGCCCGAAACCGTCCGGAACGGCTCAGAACGGCAATGGATGGGCGCGGTGGGCGGCGTTGATCGCCGCCAGCACCTCGTCGGACAGCACCAGGTCCGCCGCGCCCAGCGCGGTTTCCAGCTGCGAGTCCCGGGTCGCCCCGAAGATCGAACTGCCGACAAAGGGCCGGGTCAGCGTCCAGGCCAGCGCCATCTGGTTGACGTCCAGCCCGTGCGCGTCGGCAATCGCGCGATAGGCGTCGATGGCGGGCCAGACCCGGTCGGTCACCCGGCCGTTCAGCGTCGCCTCGACCGCGCGGCGGGTGCCCGGCGGCGTGGTGTCGGGGCCGTATTTGCCGCTCAGCAGCCCGGCAGCCATCGGCGTGAACGGGAACAGCGCCACATCCTCGAGACAGCAAAGCTCTGCCAGGTCGGTGTCGGCCAGCCGGCAGAGCAGCGAGTATTCGTTCTGGATCGAGATCGCGCGCGGCAGATCGTTCTGCGTCGCCAGGCGCAGCCATTCGGCGGTGCCCCAGGTGGTTTCGTTGGACAGGCCGAAATGGCGGATCTTGCCGGCGTCCACGGCCTTTTGCAGCCCACCCAGCACATCGAGCATATGCGCCTCGATCCCGGCGCGGTCCTGGCCCGAGGGATCAAAGGTCCAGTTCTTGCGGAAGTGATACGATCCGCGCACCGGCCAGTGCAGCTGGTACAGGTCGATCACATCGGTTTGCAGCCGCTTGAGCGAAGCATCTATTGCCTCTGCGATCACCGCGCTGTCATAGCCCTTGCCATCGCGCAGGAATCCGCCATTCGGGCCGGCCACCTTGGTGGCGATCATCACCTGGTTGCGCTTGCCCGATGCGGCGAACCAGTCGCCGATGATGCGCTCGCTGTCGCCCGTGGTTTCGGCTTTGACCGGATAGGTCGGATACATTTCGGCGGTGTCGATGAAGTTGACGCCGGCGGCCAGGCTGCGGTCGATCTGGGCATGGCCCTCTGCGGCGGTGTTGTTCGATCCCCAACTCATCGAGCCAAGGCACAGCACCGACACGTTCAGATCGCTGCGGCCCAAGTTCACATATTTCATCTGCTGTCCCTTTTTTCACATTGGGACAGACAGTTATCGGCCCCTGCCGGAAGGGCAAGGGCCGATTTGGGTCCGGTCGCGGCGTCTAGGGCCGCACGTAGGCGTAGCCCTGTTCCTGCAACTCGATCAGGCGCACGACGCCCGAGGGCACCATTCTGGCCTCTTCCATCAGCGGCACGTCGGTGCCGGCCTTGGCCTGCATGGCGCGGTGGGTGTTGCCGCAGGCGGCGAAGGAAATATTGTCCATTTCCAGCGACATCGCCGAGATCCGGTCGCGCACCGGGCTTTTGTCGGCGACCAGCATGTTGAGGCCGGGACCGTAGGCGACCAGTTCGATGGTCACGGTGTCGCCCTGCGACTGGTAATAGCTGTCGACGTTCTTGGCGTTGTTCAGCGCCATGTTCATCACCTGCGGATCGTTCTGATCGACATGGATGGCGACATAATGCGCCTTGCCTTCGGCGAAGGCGGCCGTGGCTGTGGTCAGCGCCATCACCGCGGCGAGTGTCAGTTTCTTCATGGTGTCCTCCTGTTTCATCAGATTTTTATATACGATTTCTTGAACATGTCTGTTCGAATTTTTTTCAGGATGAAATGCCGCAACCCGATTGAGAACAAATACGGAACATATATACTGTTGCCATGACCAGCCCGCTGTTGACCCGATCGAAGGACCGTCCGCGCCCTGCCCTGCCGTTTCTGGGCGATCTGGCGCTGCCGCTGGCGCGCGCGCATGAGATTTGCGGCAATGCCCGCCGGTTCATAGCGGCCCTGATCGCGGCGCGCACGCAGGGGCCGGTGTTCTGGATCGCGCCGAAATGGCAGCCCGGGGCGCTGAACCCCGAAGCCGTGCGACAGTTGTTCGATCCGGGCCGCATCACCTTTCTGGATCCGGTGCGGGCCGAGGATCTGCTGTGGTGCATGGAAGAGGTGCTGCGCTCGGGTGCGGTGCCGCTGGTGGTGGCCGACATCCCCGCGCCGCCGGGGCTGGTCGCGGTGCGCCGCCTGCATCTGGCGGCGGAAACCGGCGCCGCCGATACCGGCAGCTGGCCGCTGGGCCTGTTGCTGACGCCGGGCAGTGGCGGCGCACCGGGAATCGAGACGCGCTGGCAGATCGACGCCCGGCACGGGCTTGATCCGCGCCGCGCCTGGCGGTTGCAGCGCATCCGCGCGCGCGCGCAGCCGCAGAAAAGCTGGACACTCAAATTCGAGGCGGGCACGTTGATCGCAACATCGGACGCCCCGGGCAAGGAACTCACGTGAAGGAAACAGGCAACCGCCTGCGCGGACTGCGCCGCAGATACATATCAGACAAACTGAAACGACCGCGCACATGGTTGAATATTGTACTGATCATCGGTGTTACCGCCCTGATTCTGGTGGCAACGCTACGCATCCCGGCCAGTGTTACGCATCAGCAGGCCCGCATCCTTGCTGCCGGCGTGGCGGAAACGGATTTTGGCACCCGACCGATCTATCGCGCGCGCCTTGCGGAAGACCGCGAGCTTTACGGAATCACGTCCGAGCAGAACACTCCGAAGCCCGTGCACAAGCCAGGCGACCTCGTTTGCCTGCGCATTCAGGAAGACCGGTTCACCGGGCGCATAACCGCCAGAATAACCAAACCCACGTACTGCACGGGCTGATCGCGACCCGAATTGTCGAAAACGAACGTGCAGGCGGGCGAAGATGCCCTGAACTGGGCATAACCAAAACATTGCCGGTTTCATGCGTCTTCTGATTTCCTTCGCCGCCCTGTTCCTGTCGGTGGTGCTGTTGCAACTGTCGTCGGGCGGGGTCGGGCCGCTGGATGTGCTGTCGGGGCTGGAACTGGGATTTTCGCGCGCCCAGGTCGGCCTGCTGGGATCGGCGCATTTCGTCGGCTTCTTCATCGGCTGCTGGTGGGCGCCGCGCCTGATGGGCACCGTCGGGCACAGCCGCGCCTTTGCCGCCTTCACCGCCACCGGCGCGATCGCGATGCTGGCGCATACGCTGGTGATCGACGCCTATGCCTGGTCGCTGATGCGGGTGGCATCCGGGCTGTGCGTGGCGGGCTGCTATACGGTGGTGGAAAGCTGGCTGCAGGCCAAGGTCACCAACGAAACCCGGGGCCGCGCGATGGGCGCCTACCGCGTGGTCGATATGGGCGGGTCGCTGGCGGCGCAGCTGATGATCGGCGTGCTGGAGCCGGTCAGCTACGTCTCGTACAACCTGCTGGCGCTGCTTTGCTGTGCCTCGTTGATCCCGCTGACGCTGACAACCGCCAACCAGCCGCAGATACCCGACGCACCGCGCCTGCGCCCCAGCCTGGCCTGGGCGATGTCGCCGCTGGCGGTGGCCGGCGTGATCGTCGCCGGCCTGACGGGCGCGGCGTTCCGCATGGTCGGTCCGGTCTACGGACAGGAGGTCGGGCTGGCGCCGGGCCAGATCGCCTGGTTCCTGGCGACCTTCGTGCTGGGCGGCGCCCTGTCGCAAATGCCCGCCGGCTGGCTTGCCGACAAATACGACCGGCGCTGGGTGCTGATCTGGATATCGGCCGCGGCGATGGTCAGTTGCTTCATCACCGTCGCCACCACCACCAGCGGCACGGTGCAGGTGATGCTGGCGGCGGGGCTGTTCGGATTTACCACCTTCCCGGTCTATTCGGTGGCCGCGGCCCATGCCCATGACTTCGCCGACGCGTCAGAGCGGGTGGAACTGAGCGCGGCGCTGCTGTTCTTCTTTGCGCTGGGAGCGATCGCGTCGCCGCTGGTCGCCTCGACCCTGATCGAGTTCTACGGGCCGCGCGCGCTGTTCGCCTTCATCTCGATCGGGCATCTGGTGCTGATCGTCTTCGGGCTGGCGCGGATGCGGGCGCGCCCCACAAAGGGCCGCCGCACGCCCTATATCTATGCGCCGCGCACGTCGTTCCTGCTGGGGCGGCTGATCGGACGGCTGCGCGACCGCAACGGCGATACGCTATAGCAAACGCCGCCCGGGACGGCCCCGGGCGGCGCAGGATCCGGACAGCGATCAGCTGCGCGACGGATAGATGCCAAACAGGGCGACGCAATAGCGCAAGCCAAGGAACGGCTGGCTGAGCCCAAGCTGCTGGTTGCCGCCGGTGGCCCCGGTCGAGACCGAAGCGGCATTCATCGTCACATCCAGCGAACCCAGTGTGGCAAAGTTCGGCACTCCGCCCACCAACGCGCCGGCCGGCGACGCAGAACCGGGCGCGGCGGTGGTTCCATGCAACTGGCCGGCATGGCTGTGCGAGGGCATGTTCGCCGATGTCAGGGTGCCGAACTGGCGGCCTCCCTTGCTGCCCTGGGTATAGGGTGACAGCCCCGGCCCCTGCCCGGCGGTGATCACCGCGCGCCCGCGCAGATCCGGCAGGCCGAAGGTCGTGCGACCGTCGCCGCCGTACATCGTGCCCAACAGCGAGAACAGCGCGTCGTTCTGGGATACCGCAAGCAGCTGCCCTTCGGCGCTGGCAAAGGCCCGCGGGCAGAAGTTTTCGCCCACCAGGATGATCTGCCCGACAAAGGGCTCTTGTGCGTCGACGCGGGTTGGCGCCGCCAACGTGGCGAAGCCCAATGCGAGCGACGCGATCAGAAACAGGTTCTTCATCTTGTTCTTCCTTGCTAATCGGTGCCGGTTCGTGCCCGAGGCATATCGACCGGCGAAAGTTGTCTGGCGCACCGCGAACCATTTGCACGCGGCGCGGCGATCCCGGGGTCAGCTGCGTGACGGGTACGTGCCCTGGACCGCCACACATGGCAATTGAGCCAGCGACGGTTGCATATTGTTGAATGGCACATTGCCGCCGGTATTTGCCGTGGTCAGCGCACCGGCCTTCAGCGTCGCATCGGCAGACGCCAGGCCACCGCTGTAGAACGCGCCGGTTGCCAGCATGTTGCCATTCAGCGTCGACGCCCCCGGCCCGGCCGAGGACGCTTTCAGTTCGCCCGTATGGCTGTGGTTGGGCAGTGTCGTTTCGGTCATGGTGTTGTTTTCGACGCCTGCCTTTTGGCCCATGGTGATCGGTGTCAGCCCGGGGCCCGCCCCTTGCCCCACGGGCACGCGCCCGCTCAGATCAGGCAAGGCGAAGGTCGTTCTCCCATCGCCGCCGAACGTCGTGCCATAAAGCGAAAACAGGGCCGTGTTGCTGGAAACCGCCAAAAGAGCGCCGTTTGCCTGCATCCATCCGCGCGGGCAGAAATTGAAACCCATCCAGACGATCTGGCCAATTTGTGGCGTCGATTGGGCGTGTACCGGAGCAGGCGCACTGACAGCCGCCAGCCCCAGCCCGAGACACAAGGTTGTTACAAGGTTCTTCATGGTCAAGTCCTTTTGATTGCGGCATGTCCAGTCACGTTCGCTGGTGCCGCTTGAATTCAGTTGAGTTCGGCGCACGGCCCGCGGACCGGTCCGAATCCAGGGCGAGCGCGCATCAATTGCGCGACGGGAAAATCCCCTGGAGGGCGATGCAGGTCTTGAGCACCTGATAGGGCATGCGAATGTCAAAGGCTGTATTACTGCCTGCCAGCCCGATAACCACGCTGCCATCCCTTGCCGTGGCGTCAGCGGTGGCCAGCGCGTTGTAGAACGCCCCCCCTCCCAGAAGCGCACCCGCGGGCGAGCCCGTGTTGACCGCGGCGGTGGACCCTTTCAGGACACCGGCGTGGCTGTGCGATGCAAGATTGGTGGCATTCAGCGTCACGGTCTCTGTTCCGACTTTCTCTCCCCACGCCCGTGACGTCAGTCCCGGACCCTGGCCAAGGCCGATATTCACGCGACTGCGCAGATCGGGCAAAGCAAAGGTGGTTCGGCAATCGCCGCCATAGGTGCAGCCCAGCAATGAAAACAGCGACTGGTTCTGATTGATCGGCAGAAGCTGCCCTTCGGCAGCGGCCCAGCTGCGCGGACAGAAATTGAATCCGACGGTCAGCATCTGACCCAGTATCTGGTCGCCGCCGCCTTGTGCCTGCAGCGAACCGGGCAAGGCCGCTGCCGACAACCCCAACGCGACCAGCGTTGTGTTGAATAGTTTCCTCATGTGGGGGTCTCCTTTTTTGCCAAATCCTATTGCGATGAAACGCTCGTCATACTCTTACATTAAAAAATCGAGCCGAAATGTCGCTCAAAGGTAAACACAGAACGTCCGGATTCCAAAGGATATTGTGAATGTCCCCTAGGTGACAACGCCCGCAATGGTTGTGATACCGCGCCTTTGGGCGGGTCAGACGCCTGGACGGTCGGCGGCGGGCGCAGCATCGCCGCTGGCAGCCATCTGGAACATGCGCTAAACGGGGCAGCAATTCGGCCCCGGCCGCCATTGGGACATGAATGATGGAACGCATACTGATCACCTCGGCGATCCCCTACATCAACGGGATCAAGCATTTGGGCAACCTTGTGGGCAGCCAGCTTCCGGCCGATCTTTATGCCCGCTACATGCGCGCCCGCGGCCACGAGGTGATGTTCATCTGCGCCACCGATGAACACGGCACGCCCGCCGAACTGGCCGCCGCCAAGGCCGGCAAGCCGGTGGCCGAATATTGTGCCGAGATGTGGCAGGTGCAAAAGGATCTGTCCGACGGGTTCCGCCTGTCGTTTGACAAGTTCGGCCGCTCCTCCAGCCCGCAGAATCGCCGGCTGACGCAGTATTTCGCCGGCCGTCTTGCCGATAACGGGCTGATCGAAGAGGTCAGCGAACGGCAGGTCTATTCAAACGCCGACGGCCGGTTCCTGCCCGACCGCTATATCGAGGGCACCTGCCCGAATTGCGGCTATGAACGGGCGCGCGGCGATCAGTGTGAAAACTGCACCAAACAGCTGGACCCGACCGACCTGATAGATCCCCGCAGCGCCATCTCTGGTTCGACCGATCTGGAAGTGCGCGAGACCAAGCACCTGTACCTGCGCCAGTCCCAGATGAAGGATCAGCTGGACGCCTGGATCACGTCGAAAACCGACTGGCCGATCCTGACCACATCCATCGCCAAGAAATGGCTGCATGACGGCGACGGGCTGCGCGACCGCGGCATTACCCGCGACCTGGACTGGGGCGTGCCGGTGCAAAAGGGCGACGACGTCTGGCCGGGCATGGAGGGCAAGGTGTTCTACGTCTGGTTCGACGCGCCGATCGAATACATCGCCGCGACCAAGGAATGGGCCGATGGCAAGGGCCTGGACGATGCGGCGTGGCGGCGCTGGTGGCGCACCGACGAGGGCGCGGACGACGTGCGCTACGTGCAGTTCATGGGCAAGGACAACGTACCGTTCCACACGCTGAGCTTTCCGGCGACGATCATGGGCTCGGGCGAGCCGTGGAAGCTGGTCGACTACATCAAGTCGTTCAACTACCTCAATTACGACGGCGGCCAGTTTTCCACCAGCCAGGGGCGCGGTGTGTTCATGGACCAGGCATTGTCGCTGCTGCCCGCCGATTACTGGCGCTGGTGGCTGCTGAGCCACGCGCCGGAAAACTCGGATAGCGAATTCACCTGGGAAAACTTCCAGGCCTCGGCCAACAAGGATCTGTCGGACGTACTTGGCAATTTCGTCAGCCGGGTCACCAAATTCGCCCGTTCGAAATTCGGCGAGGTGGTGCCCGAGGGTGGTTCGACCGCTGCCGAAGACGCAAATTCGCCGGACACTCCCGGCCATTGGCTTGTGTTGGCAGTTTCGCAAAATATTGCGCTCTACGAACAACACATGGAAAACATGGAGGTACGCAAAGCAGCGAATGAGCTCCGTAGAATTTGGGCCGCTGGAAACGAGTATCTTCAGGAGTTTGCGCCTTGGTCTGTCCACAAGGAAAACCCTGACGCTGCAGCACATATCGTGCGATTGGCGCTCAATTATATTCGATTGCTCGCAATTCTATCACGACCGTTCATACCTGACACATCAGCGGCGATACTAAATGCTCTGAATGTTGAGGACACGAATTGGTTGCGGTTCAACAGCGGCAAAGAGTCTAATCGGATAAATGCGCTCGTGGAGTCGCTAAGTGCGCTGCCGCCCGGCCATGCCTTTACCGTTCCCGACAACCTGTTCCGCAAGATCGGCGACGAGGAACGCGTCGAATGGTCGGAACGTTTCGCCGGGGTGCGCGCCTGACGCATTCTGCCCTTGTGCCCTCCGGGCCCAGCCGCTAAACCCGCCAGCGGAGCTGTGGCCGAGTGGTCGAAGGCGCTCCCCTGCTAAGGGAGTAGGCCCGGAAGGGTCTCGTGGGTTCGAATCCCATCGGCTCCGCCACCATGCCATTCAGACATATGATATTGA
>JAJDOB010000213.1 GCA_022340385.1 Rhodobacter sp. | reverse complement strand
CCAATATCCGCATGCACAATCCGTCAGAGGAAATGCCTGATGCTCGCCTTCGATGACCTTCTCGAACATGACCGCCAGACACAGGCGCTGGCGCAGATCTCCGGGCGGCTGGGCTGGGATCAGGAAACCATGATGCCGCGCGGCGCGGCGGCCCAGCGGGGCGAGGAAATGGCGGCGATCGAGGGTGTGCTGCATGCCCGCCGGGTCGATCCGCGGGTCGGCGACTGGCTGGCGGCAATTGACGAGCGCGCGCTGGACGATGTCGCACGCGCCAAGCTGCGCCATATCCGCCGCAGTTTCACACGCGCCTCGAAAGTGCCCGCCGATCTCGCCGCCGAGATCGCCCGTGTCACCAGCGTTTCGCAGGGCATCTGGGCACAGGCGCGCGCCGCCGAGGATTTCGACGGCTTTGCCGCGACGCTGGATCACGTGTTGCGCCTGAAGCGCGAAGAGGCCGCCGCAGTCGCCGGGGCGGGCGATCTTTATGACGCGATGCTTGACGACTACGAACCGGGCGCCACCGGTGCCTCGCTGGCGGCGATGTTCGCGGCGTTGCGCCCGCGCCTTGTGGCGCTGCGCGAACGCGTGCTGGGGGCGACGCACCAGCCCGAACCGCTCGATCACGACTTTGGCGAGGTGCCGCAACTGGCGCTCAGCCGCGAGATGGCGCAGGCCTTCGGCTATGATTTCAACCGGGGCCGGATCGACAAGGCGGTGCATCCGTTCAGTTCCGGGTCGGGCGCGGATGTGCGCATCACCACCCGCACCTCTGCGCGCGATCCGTTCAACTGCATCTATTCCACAATCCACGAAGTCGGCCACGCCGCCTATGAACAGGGCATCGACCCGGCCCATGCGCTGACGCCGCTGGGACAGGGCGTGTCGATGGGCGTGCATGAAAGCCAAAGCCGGATCTACGAGAACCAGATCGGGCGCAGCCGCGCCTTTACCCGCCATCTGTTCGACCGCATGACGCATCATTTCGGCGATTTCGGGGTCGCCGACGCCGAGGCGTTCTTTGGCACCGTCAACCGGGTCAATTCCGGCTACATCCGCACCGAGGCGGACGAGGTGCATTACAACCTGCACATCCTGCTGCGGTTCGACCTTGAACGCGCGCTGGTGGACGGCTCGCTGGGCGTGGCGGACCTGCCGGATGCCTGGAACGCCCGATTCGCCGCCGATTTCGGCGTTGCGGTCGACAAACCCTCGAACGGCGTGTTGCAGGACGTGCACTGGTCGGTCGGTCTGTTCGGCTATTTTCCGACCTACAGTCTGGGCAATGTCTATGCCGGTTGCCTGCATGAAAGCCTGCGCCGGGCGGTGCCCGATCTCGACGACCGGCTGGCGCAGGGGGATACCGGCGCCGCAACCGCCTGGCTGCACGACAATCTGCAGGTCTTCGGCGGGCTGCGCGAACCCCGGGCCACCATCGCCCATGCCACCGGCACGCAGCCCACGGTCGAGCCGCTGCTCAAGTACCTGGAAACGAAATTCACCGAACTCTACCGGCTTTGAACCGTCATTCGCCCAAGGTATGCCTGTCAGGTCAGGAGCGGGCGATCCCGCCGGCGATGCGAAACCTCCGGGAACTTACTGGGTCCACTGCGGGTCGCGCTTTTCCAGGAAGGCGGCGATGCCTTCCTCGGTGTCGTGGTTCAGCATGTTCTCGACCATGACCGCGCCGGTATGGGCATAGGCGGCGTCCAGCGGCATCTGGATCTGGTCGTAAAAGGCGCGTTTGCCGATCTTCACCGCCGAGCCCAGTTTCGAGGCCACCAGTTCGGCCAGCGCCTGCGTCTCGTCCGCCAGATCCGAGGCCGGCACCACGCGGTTGACCAGCCCCAGTGCCGCCGCACGGTCGGCCTCGATGAATGTGCCGGTGGTCAGCATCTCGAAGGCCTGTTTGCGCGGGATGTTGCGCGACAGCGCCACCATCGGCGTCGAACAGAACAGGCCGATATTCACGCCGTTGACGCCGAATTTGGTGCCCGCCGCGGCGACGGCCATGTCGCAGCTAGCCACCAGTTGACAGCCGGCCGCGGTGGCCAGGCCGTGCACCTGTGCGATCACCGGCTGCGGCAGGCGGGGAATGCTCTGCATCATTGCGGCACAGCGCGCGAAAAGATCGGCGAAATACGCCGCGCCGCCATCGGTGCCGGCCCGGCCCCTGGTCATCTCTTTCAGGTCATGCCCGGCGCAGAACGCCCGCCCGGATCCCTTGATGACGACCACCCGGATCGCCGGGTCTTCCGCCACCTGGTCGAATGCGCCCTGCAGCGCCGCGATCATCGCATCGCTCAGCGCATTGAGATTGCCGTCGCTGTTCAGCAACAGATGCGCCACGGCGCCATGATCGGATCGTTCCAGCAGTGCCATCTTGTCCTCCGTCCGGTTTGCGGACATGTCTAACCCTGAAACTGCGGATGGGCAAAACATGAAAATACTGATGACGCACGCGGATCTCGAAGAGTTCATGATTACGCATTTCCCGCAGGTTGCCGGTGATTTCGGGATCGAAGAGGTGACGGCAGAGGGCATCGACATGCGGCTGCATGTCGGCGACCATAACCTGCGCCCCGGCGGCACGGTTTCCGGCCCGTCGATGTTCTCGCTGGCCGATGTTTCGATCTATCTGGCGATCCTCAGCCGTATCGGGCCGCAGGCGCTGGCGGTGACCACCAATTGCTCGATCGACTTCATGCGCAAGCCTGCCGCCGGGGTCGATCTGATCGCGCATGCGCGCCTGCTGAAACTGGGCCGGGCGCTGGCGGTTGGCGATGTGCTGATCCGTTCCGAAGGCAGCGACGCCATTGTCGCCCGCGCCACGCTGACCTATTCAATTCCGCCCAAGGCAGGATGACGGGCCGAAATCCGGGCAACAGGGCCGGATTTGCCCGTGGCTTATGGGGTATGATAATACCTTAATTGTAATATATTGATTTTAAATGACTAATTCAGAGCGATGCAGCTTGACTGTGCGCTGAATATCCTTAGAACCCGACCATCCGAATTCACTCTATGACAAGAGAGCGACATGAAAACCTTTACCGCTACCCCGGCGGATATCGACAAGAAATGGATCCTGATCGACGCCGAGGGCGTTGTTCTGGGCCGGCTTGCCTCGATCATCGCCATGCGCCTGCGCGGCAAGCACAAGCCAAGCTTCACGCCCCATATGGATATGGGCGACAACGTGATCGTCATCAACGCCGACAAGGTGCAGATGACGGGCAAGAAAAAGTCCGACAAGATCTACTGGCGCCACACCGGCTATCCCGGCGGGATCAAGTCGCGCACCGCCGAGCAGATCCTGGAAGGCCAGTTTCCCGAGCGCGTGCTGACGCTGGCCGTCAAGCGCATGTTGCCGGGCAACAAGCTGAGCCGTCAGCAGATGACCAATCTGCGCGTTTACGCCGGCGCCGAGCACCCCCACGAGGCGCAGTCGCCCGAGGTGCTGGACGTGAAAGCGATGAACACGAAAAACACGAGGACCGCGTAATGGCCGAACAAGTAAACTCGCTGGAAGAGCTGGGCACGGTCGCAGAAGGTGTCGAAGCCCCTGCAGCGGTCGAACTGGACGCAGAGCCGCGCGAACCCAAGCGCGACGATCTGGGCCGGTCCTATGCCACCGGCAAGCGCAAGGATGCGGTCGCCCGCGTCTGGATCAAGCCCGGTTCGGGCAAGGTCGTGGTGAACGGCAAGGCGATGGACGTGTATTTCGCGCGCCCGGTGTTGCAGATGATCCTGCGTCAGCCGTTCAGCGTTGCCGGTGTTTCGGGCCAGTTCGACGTGCAGGCCACCGTCAAGGGCGGCGGGCTGTCGGGGCAGGCCGGTGCGGTCAAGCACGGCATTTCGAAAGCGTTGCAGCTTTATGATCCCAGCCTGCGCGGTGCGCTGAAGGCCGCCGGTTTCCTGACCCGCGACAGCCGCGTGGTGGAACGCAAGAAGTACGGCAAGCGCAAGGCGCGCCGCAGCTTCCAGTTCTCCAAGCGCTGATATTTCGAAGAATTCTGGAAAGGGCCGCCCGGTTGGGCGGCCTTTTTCATTCCCGGCCTTTCTCGCGAACCATGCCGGATCAGGCGGTTCCGTACCGATTGGGCGTCATTCGCGCAGTTCAATCACACGTCCGCCCGCCAGATCGGCAGGAAAGATCGTGCTGACATCGCCGAAGTTGCGAAACAGCACGCCCTTGCACAGACCAACCTGGTA
>JAJDOB010000128.1 GCA_022340385.1 Rhodobacter sp. | reverse complement strand
CACCGCATCGCGCGGTGGCAGTTCGTGCTTTATCAGGTGGGGGTTCTGGTTCTGGTGGCGGGCAAATACGATATCGACACAGGCGGCAACGGTACGCTGGCACCGCCGGGCTCGATGATGGTGGTACTTGGCACGCTGGTGATGTTCTGGCTGTTCTTCACCTCCAGCCGCGGGGACGCCTGATGCCCGATACCATCGCCGAACATTACGGGTCGACCGATATTGTCCAACGCATCCTTGCGGCGGTCCCCTGGGCACCGGGCGATGTCGCGCCACTGACCGCGCAACAGCTTTACCCGTTCGACCAACTGCACGGGCGCGAGCTGCTGGCGACGCAGGACCACGCCGCCCGTCTGGCGCCGCCGCGCGGGTCGCATGTGCTGGATGTCGGCAGCGGCATCGGCGGCCCGGCACGCTATCTTGCGGCGACGTTCGGCTGCCGGGTGACGGGGATCGACCTGACGCCCGATTTCGTCGCCGCAGCGCAGGAACTGACGGCGCTGTGCGGGCTTGATACGCTGGCCGACTTTCAGCAGGGCGATGCGGCGGCGATGGGGTTTGCCCCGGACAGTTTCGACCATGCCTGCTGTTTCTATGTCGGCATGAACCTGCCCGACCGGCTCCGGGTGCTGGCCGAATGCCACAGGGTGCTGAAGCCCGGCGGCACGCTGCTCTGGACAGAGGTGACCGCCCGCGACGGCGCGCCGCATTACCCCCTGCCCTGGGCGCGCAGCCCCGAGGCCAGCCATGTCGCAAGCCTTGGGGCGCTGACAGACCAGATCGGCGCGGCCGGATTCGAAACGCTTGCGCTCGAAGATGAAACCAGCGCCCATCTCGAACTGGCGCAGCGAATGCGCGCCGCGGGCAAGGTACCGCCACCTGCCCATGTGCAGGTCAACTCGGTGGTGCTCGGCGCAGATTTCGCCGAGCGTCGGGGCAATTACATCCGCAGCCTGGCCGACGGCCGGATTGCAAGCACCCTGATCCTGGCCCGCAAACCCTGACCGGACCGGCGCGGGCAAGGCACCGGCAACCGGCTCAGCCGTTCACATCGACCACGATCCGGCCCTTGACCTGGCCTTTCAGGATGTCGCGCCCCAGACCCGGCAGATCGGCCAGCGTCGCTGGGCGGATCATCGCTTCCAGCTTGTCCATCGGCAGATCGCGCGCGATCCGGGTCCATGCGCGCAGGCGGTTGTCGTAGGGCTGCATCACACTGTCGATGCCCAGCAGGTTGACGCCGCGCAGCAGGAAGGGAATGACCGTCGCAGGCAGCCCCGCGCCGCCAGCCAGGCCGACCGCGGCAACCGATGCGCCGTATTTCATCTGTCCCAGCACCCGCGCCAGCATCGCGCCGCCCACGGCATCGACACAGCCGCCCCAGGTCTCTGCCTCCAGCGGGCGCTTGACGGTCTCGTTGATCTCTTCGCGCGCGACGATCTGGCTGGCACCAAGCGCGGTCAGATAGTCCGCCGTCTCGGGGCGCCCGGTCACCCCGGCGACCCGATGGCCCAGATTGGCCAGGATTGCCGTCGCGACAGACCCGACGCCGCCCGCGGCCCCGGTGACCAGCACGGGGCCGTCCTTGATCCCGTGATCCTCCAGCGCCATCACCGCCAGCATTGCCGTAAAGCCCGCGGTGCCGACCGCCATCGCCTGCCGCGTATCCAGACCACTTGGCAACGGAACAAGCCAGTCGCCCTTGACCCGCGCCTTTTGCGCATAGCCGCCCCAATACGCCTCTCCGACGCGCCAGCCGGTCAGCACCACCTTGTCGCCGGCCTTGTAGCGGGCGTCATCCGATGCCTCGACCGTTCCGGCGAAATCAATGCCCGGGACATGCGGATAATTGCGCACCAATCCGCCGCCGGGGCCGATGCACAGGCCGTCCTTGTAGTTCACCGTGGAATACTCGACCGCGACCGTTACGTCTCCCTCGGGCAGGCGATCCAGCCCGATCTCCTGCACCGACGCGCTTGTCTTTCCGTCGTCGTCCTTTTCAACCACCAGGGCCTTGAACATCGCTTGTTTCCTCTCAATTCCAGAATACGCCGTAGACCACGGCCGCGCGCACATCGCCACCCGGCAGCACAACATCGACATCGGTAAACGGATCCCAATGGGTCATCTTTACCATGCCGATGGCCACGTTGGTTTCGAAATCGGGCGACCAGGCGGCAGAGGTCACCTGCCCGACCTGACGCTGGCCCACCATGATCGGCCAGGGTCCCGTGCATCCCGGCACCGGGGCGCCCTCGACAGAGATCGGGCGGATCTGTTGCACCGGCCCATCCTTGGCCACCCGCAACAGCGCATCGCGCCCGACACAGCCGATCGCAGACCTTGTGTCGCAGAACCGTCCCAGCCCGCATTCGTGCGGGGTGTTGTCGCGCGTCATGTCGTTGCCGTAACTCAGCAACCCGCTTTCGATCCGTTCGATCAGGTTCGGACAGCCGGCATGGACATCCAGATCACGCCCGGCCTCGAACAGCGCGTTCCAAAGCGGCATTCCGATATCGCCGCCCTCGACATAAATCTCGAACCCGCCCTGCTTGGAATATCCCGATCGCGCGACGACCAGGCTGCGGCCCTGAAATTCCAGCCGTTTGTAGCGGAAAAAGCGGATATCGCGCACATCCTCGCCAAAGACCCGGGCCATCAGATCGTCAGAGCGCGGCCCCTGCACCGCCAGCGGCGAAACATCGGGCTCTTCGACCATCACGTCCAGGCGATAGCCGTTGGCGACCCCCTTGACCCAATACAGGACATCGCTGTCGGCAATCGAAATCCAATAGCGATCCTCCTCCAGCTTGACGGCGACAGGATCGTTCAGCATGCCGCCGGTTTCATCGACCATCGGCAGGTAGAAACACTGACCCGGCTGCATCCGGCTAAGATCGCGTGGCGTCAGCATCTGCATCAGCCTGCCGGTGTCAGGACCGCGCAGTTCAACCTGCCGCTCGCAAGAGACATCCCAGACCTGCACGGCGGATTTCAGGTGGGCGTAATCCTCTTCCACCGACCGGAAAACCGTCGGCAGCAGCATGTGGTTGTAAACGGTGTAGGCCTTCACTCCGGCGGCCTCGACACCGTCGGTGAACGGGGTTCGGCGCAGCCGCCTGGACAGGGACAGCAGCGCCATCAGGCAGTCTCCGGCATCAGGAACAGATCGGTGTCGCCGGGGGTGCCGCCTGCGGCGGTCAGCATGGCGTGAATCTGGCCGCGGTGGTGGGTCTGGTGGTTGAAGAAGTGCTGGATGCACAGCCATCTGGGTTTCACCACATCGGCGCCGATCGCGCCCGAATACCACGCCAGATCGCCGTGCAGATCGGCATCCGCCAGGCCCTGCGCCCAGGCGATGATCCTGGCATCCGCCGCGCTGCGCGCCGTCTTGAACGCCGCCCAGTCCGGGGTGAACAGCGGGCTTTGGGGAATACCCGTTGCGGGTTTTTCCCAACCGTCAAAGCGTGACATCCAGATGGTGTCGCCCCAAAGTAGATGGTTCAGCGTCGCCGAGATCGAGCCAAAGAACGCGCCGCGATTCATCGCCCTCACATCTTCATCCAGAAGATCAGCTTCGCGCACCAAACTATTGTTTTGCCAGCGATTATAGCGCGCCATGCGCTGGCAGAAAGCGGCGTCGATCATCGCCCCGGACCGGACCAGTCAATCGCGCAGATCTCTGCGGATTTGCCTTCGAAATCCCATACCCGGCCATAATCACGAACCTTGGACCGCAGGCCGCGCGCCGCGATCACATCGGGGCCCATCCAGTATTTGGAATTGCTGATCATCACCGGATGCTCTGGCGAGTTGCCGGTCAGCATCTCGATCTCGCCCTGGATATAACGCCCGACCGTCAGGCCGCGCCGGTTTCCATTGCGCGTGATCTGCACTGGCGCGCGCTCGGCGCCGATGATCTCGGACACCAGATAGGTGAACAGACCGGTGGTGCCACCCGCCGCGCCCGACAGGATTTGCAGCAGACCGTTGTAGCCCTTTTGTGTTGCCTTTTCATCAATGTAGGCGGCGACCTTCCAGTCACCTTCGGCCATCAGGCCCGGGATTTCGACCAGCAGTCCGATATTGAGACCGCTCAGCGATTCGCCCTCGAAATTGCCCTCGTCAATCGCGATGGCCATCCACGTATAACAATGGCCCTCGGTCGGTGGATGCTTGCCCAGCGACACGACGCAGGGGCAAAATACGCTGCAAGAGCAGTTCATGAACAGCTCGCCCTTGATCGCCCATTCCGTCGGATGCTGTTTGCGCCGGCGCGGGTTGTTGGCCATGCGCTGATCCAGCCGGTCGCGCACACGGATGCGGTCAGACTTGTGCGGGGTCGCCGATTTCGCCATTTGGTTTCCTTCCGTTATCCGTAGAGCGCCGCTTGGGCTGCTACATATATTCCGCCTGAAATCAATATGATGCCGGACGGCCTTAACAATTTATGGCCGATCTGGGGCAGCTTCTCGAAGATCATGAACAGGGTCGCAAGACCCATCCAAAACAGGTTCATCACACCGCCGACAAACCCCAGAACCATGAAGCCCCAGCAACAGCCAAGGCAGAACGCGCCCAACCCAAGCCCCATGCGCATTCCGCCCGCAAAGCCCGGCTTCCAGCTCGTCAGGAAGAACCCAAGCGGGCTGTGACAGATGCTGTGGCACAGATCCTTGGTGCGTGTGAACTGGAAGGCCCCGACCCCGATCAGCAAGGCTGCTGCGGTATAGGGGGAACGCGCGATGCCCAACATGTCGATGACCCCGCCGAACAGCAGCGCCAGTTGCGCGCCGGCAATCAGCGCCGCAAAGCCGACCCAGACCGCGAAATAGCCAAGCAGGACGCCCAGCCAGCCGGCCCGCGTACCGTTGGCGCTGTTCATCAGGGCTTCATAGGTGCGCAGCGTCGGCACCATCGTGGGCAGCATCATCGCCGCCATCATGATGGCCCACATCGAAAACACCGGGCCAAAGCGGGCCATCGGCATGTCCATGTCCATCTGCGGATCCATCGCCGCCATGCCTTGCCCCACCGCGCCGGGACGGCCCAGCAGATCAAGATCCATTGCCTGCGACATCGAATACATCACCCACCAGGCCCACAGAATCGCGCCGAAAAACCCGATCCACAGGATCGGACGAACCGAGGCGCGAAGTGACTGTGGATACATTGGCAACCTGTGGGCCGACTCTTTCGAATTGCATTTTTTCGCCCGATCCTCTTAAATGTCAAACAATTAATGTCTGACAATTGAGCGTGATGATACCTCACCGCCTCGACCCCGAACGCGAATTCTCTTCGCAGATTGCCGAGGCGATCCGTGCCGGTATCGTTTCGGGCGATCTGATATCGGATGCGCGGCTGCCGTCGGAAGCCGAATTGTCCGAACAATTCGGGGTGTCACGGCCCACCGTGCGCGAGGCCCTGAAACGTCTTGCGGCGCAGAACCTGATCCGCACCCAGCGCGGCGCGACCGGCGGGGCCTTCGTGAACCGGCTGACGTTCGAGGCCGCCTACGATCAGCAGATCACCACCTCGACGCTGCTGCTGTCGATGAACGAGGTCGATTTCGACACCGCCTGCGAGGCGCGATTCGCGCTGGAACGCGCCTGTGCCCCGCTGGCGGCCGCCCGCAGGCTGCCCGGACATCTGGAAACGATGCGGGCCGAAATCTCGCGCCAATCGCGCCCCGATCTGTCGGACGAGGAATTCTGCGCATCCGATGTCGCGTTTCACCGCGCGCTGGTCGATGCGGCGGGCAATCCGGTGCTGAGCTACCAGTTGGCCGGCGCGGTCGAAGCGATGCAGCCGCTGATGAACATGATCACGTTCACCGCGCGTTCGCGCGAACGGATTCTTGCCTTGCATGAGCGCATTGCGGATGCGCTGGCGGCGCAGGATGGCGCGGCGGTCGAGGCCGGGTTGGGCGATCTGGCGGATTACACCAAAGGGCTTGGCGCGGATGTACGCGCCGCGCGGGCTGCGCGTCGGGACGCCGCCGCAAGCTGACGCGCAGCCCGACATGCGGCGCCCGGTTCTTGGGGCGTATTTCACTTAGAAAACAAATGCCTATGGCGACGTTGTCGAGCCACATTGGCAGGGCGGAATGCCAGACAAAAAGACACCCGGATCGGTTTCGCGATCCGGGCGCCACATTGTTACCCCGAAGTCCTAGCCCCGGATAGACCACCAGCCGCGCCGTTTCGGCTTGGCAGGGTCCGGGCGTGCCGCAACGGGTTCCGGCTCTGCGGAAACCAGTTCCGGCTCCGGTTCGGGTGCGATCTCGGGCTCGGGTTCAGGTGCGGCAGCCGTTTCGACAACCGGATCCGGCTCTGGCGCCGTTTCGACCACAGGCTCGGGTTCGGAGTCGGCGACCGTCTCGGCGGCCGGCTCCGGCGCGACGTCGGGCGCCGTTTCCTCGGGCTTTTTCTTGGCGCGGGAGGCGCGTTTGCGCTTGGGCTTCTCGACCGGCTCGGCAGGCGTTTGCTCTGCCGTTTCCTCTGCCGTTTCGGCCACCGCCGCGACTACGCTCTCGCTCTTTACCGCTACGTCCGGCGCGACCTCGGCGGCGGTTTCGCCGGCATCCTCGACGGCTTCGGATTTCTTTGAGCGCGACCGGCGACGGCGCTTCTTGGGCTTTTCGTCATCCTCTGCGCCATCCTCGGAAACCGCGACCGACCCGCTATCAGCGGCCCCGTCTGCGGACTTCACGTCGCTGCCGGCCTCGGCTGCCTCGGCTGCTTCGGTCTGCGCCGAATCCTGGGCATTGTCCTGGCCGTTGTCGCCGGCCTCGCCGTTGCTGCCACCGCGCCGGCGACGACGCCGACGACGCCGCTTCTTCGGCGCGCCATCAGACTCGTCGGCCTCGGGTGCTGCGGGCGCATCGGACACGCTCACCGCCTCGGTCTCGTCAACCTCATCCTCTTCCTCGTAATCCGACATCATCGAGGCATCGGCGGACACGACATGCGAAATCTGCTGTACGACGCGCGTTGCGGTCTTGAATTTCTCGATGGTGAAATCCGGCGAGATCATGAACGGATCGGCCTCGACCCGGACCGACATGCCATAGCGCCCCTCGATCTGGGCGACATGTTCGCGCTTGTTGTTCATCAGGAAGTTGACGATGCCGACCGGCGCTTTCAACAACACCTCGCGGTGGCGGCGGCGCGTGCCTTCCTCTTCCAGCTGGCGCAGGATGTTCAGCGACAGATTGTCATCAGACCGCACCAGCCCGGTGCCGTGACAGGCCGCGCAGGGCTGTGTCGTCGCCTCGATCATGCCGGGGCGCAGACGCTGGCGCGACATTTCCATCAGTCCGAACCCGCTGATCCGTCCGATCTGGATGCGGGCGCGGTCGGTCTTGAGCTTGTCCTTGAACAGCTTCTCGACCTTGGCGTTGTTGCGCCGCTCTTCCATGTCGATGAAATCGATCACGATTAGGCCGGCAAGGTCGCGCAGCCGCAACTGGCGCGCGACTTCCTCGGCGGCCTCCAGGTTGGTCTTGGTCGCCGTGTCCTCGATCGAGCCTTCCTTGGTGGCGCGGCCAGAGTTCACGTCGATCGCCACCAGCGCCTCGGTCACGCCGATCACGATATAGCCGCCCGACCGAAGCTGCACGGTCGGGTTGAACATCGACGACAGATAGCTTTCCACCTGATAGCGCGCGAACAGCGGCATCGCTTCGGTGTAATGCTTCACGTTCTTGGCATGGGACGGCATGATCATCTTCATGAAGTCCTTGGCGACGCGATAGCCCGCCTCGCCCTCGACCCAGACCTCGTCGATCTCGCGGTTGTAAAGGTCGCGGATCGAACGTTTGATCAGGTTGCCTTCCTCGTAGATCTGCGCCGGGGCGATGGATTTCAGCGTCAGTTCGCGAATCTGTTCCCAAACCCGTTGCAGGTATTCGTAGTCGCGCTTGATTTCGGATTTCGTACGCTGTGCGCCCGCGGTGCGGATGATCAGCCCCGCCCCCAGCGGCACATCAATTTCGGCCGCTATCTCTTTGAGTTTCTTGCGGTCCGGGGCGTTGGTGATCTTGCGGCTGATGCCGCCGCCACGCGCCGTGTTGGGCATCAGGACACAATAGCGCCCGGCCAGCGACAGGTAGGTCGTCAGTGCGGCGCCCTTGTTGCCACGCTCTTCCTTGACGACCTGCACCAGCAGGATCTGGCGGACCTTGATGACTTCCTGGATCTTGTAGCGGCGCGGGCGCGGCTTGCGCGGCTGGCGGATCTCTTCGGCGACATCCTCGTCGGCAACGGATTCGATTTCATCGTCGCGTTCGGTTGCATCGGGCAGGCTTTCGCCGCCGTCATCCGTGTCAGCGTCGTTTGCGTCACCGTCATCGTCGGCATCGCTGTCATCATCGTCAGCGGCGCTGTCTTCGGCAGGTGCTTCGTCGGCCCCGGTCCGGGCCGTCTCGCCGGATTCCGCGTCCTGCGCGGCCGGGGTCTCTACCGGGGTGTCGCGCACGTATTCTACGGGCGATGTGCCTTCCTGATAGTCGTCGGCGTCCAGATCGACGACGCCCATGCCGGGGATTTCATCGCTGGAAACGTCGCGGGATTCGACCGCATCATCGGATTTGACCGCCTCGGCGACCGTATCGGACTCCGATTTCGACCGGCCGCGGCGCCGGCGGGTGCGTTTTGGTTTTTCCTCTTCCTCGGCCTGCGCTTCGGCGTAGGCGCGTTCCTCGGCCAGCAGCGCTTCGCGGTCGGCCACGGGGATCTGGTAGTAATCGGGATGGATCTCGGTGAAAGCCAGAAATCCATGGCGATTGCCGCCATATTCGACAAAGGCCGCCTGCAGCGAGGGTTCGACCCGGCTGACCTTGGCAAGGTAGATATTGCCAGCTAGCTGGCGTTTATTCTCTGATTCAAAGTCGAATTCCTCGACCTTGTTTCCGTCAACCACCACGACGCGGGTCTCTTCCGCGTGGGTGGCATCGATAAGCATTTTCTTAGCCATGTTATGTCTCGGCACGCCAACAGCCCCCGGACGCCGGGGGGCGCCAGAGTTTGCGGGTGATTTTTTGTAGGGGCGATGGAACTGGCGTGCACAACAGGTGACGCGGGCCGGTTGGCCCGTCCGCTCAATCCGGTCTTGCTTGCGCGCCTCATCGCGTTTCTTCTCCGGCATCCCGTTTGTCGGGATACCCGTTCATGGCCCGGCCCCATCAAGGTGATTCCGGGCAATTTCCCGGCCCCTGATTGTGAATCAAGGGCCTGGTTGCTGTCCTGCGAATGGTCCGCGGCAAACCTGCCGTGCCGACCGAAACGCAAAAATTCTGTATTCGCGTCAGACCGCGGGAATGCCCGCGATGGCGCTTGTTTGTAACATAAGGGTGAAGGCGCGGCGATTACAATGACCAAATGCGCGCAAAACGCGATCATGTCGAAACACGAAGCGTCGCGGCGCGTCACGGGCGCCTGCGCAGGCTTTCCCGGATTTTTTCGCGCGGCCCGTCGCCGGGCCGCGACAACCTACAGGTAATCGGAACGTTGCAGGCCGTACTTGGCCATCTTCTCGTTCAGCGTGCGCCGCGGCAGGCACAATTCGTCCATCACGTTGACGATGCTGCCCTTGTGGCGGCGCATGGTGTTATCGATCAGCATACGCTCGAACGCCTCGACATATTCCTTCAGCGGCTTGCCCTCGGTGGTCATCACCGGCTGCGCGTCGTCGTTCTCGGCCATCAGCAGCGAGGCGATGGTGCCCGAACCGCGCCGGTTCTGCAGCACCGCGCGTTCCGCGACGTTGATCAGCTGGCGGATGTTGCCGGGCCAGGGCGCCTGCAACAACTGCGCGGCCTCCTGGGCAGAGACCTGCGGCGCGTCACAGCCGTATTCCTCTGCGAACTGCTCTCCGAACTGGGTGAACAGCATCAGGATGTCTTCGCCGCGCTGGCGCAGCGGCGGCAGCGTGATCTTCATCGCCGCCAGCCGGAAATAAAGATCCGGGCGCAGGACATCCTCGCAGGTCTTGCCCTGCTCCTGCAGGTTCGAGATCGCCACGATCCGGGTTTCGGCCGGCGTGCCCTGATCGTTCATCCAGCTTAGCAGGCGGGCCTGCAAGGACTGTGGCAGCGCCTCGATGTCTTCCAGCACCAGGGTGCCGCCGCGGGCCTCTTCCAGCGCGGGCAGGGTGTCGTCGGCCATCGGGCCGAACAGGCGCCTTGCCAGCGCGTCCTCGTCATGCGCGGCGCAGGACATCAGCACGAATTTCTTGCCCGCCTTGGCGCCGACCGCGTGCAGCGCATGCGCCACCAGCGTCTTGCCGGTCCCGGTTTCGCCGTCAATCAGCACGTGACCGTCGGCCTGCCCCAGATCAAGGATATCCTCGCGCAGCCGGTCCATCACCAGCGATGCACCGATCAGTTTCTTCATCAGCGTGGTGCCATCCGACAATTCGCGCCGCAGCGCGCGGTTGTCCAGCGTCAGGCGGCGGTATTGCGTGGCCTTCTTGGCCAGTTCGGTCATCCGGTCGGGGTTGAACGGTTTTTCCAGGAAATCATAGGCCCCGACGCGCATCGCCTCGACCGCCATCGGCACATCGCCGTGCCCGGTTATCATGATCACCGGCAGCGCGCTGTCCACGCTCATCAGCCGTTTCAGGAACGCCATGCCGTCCATCCCCGGCATCTTGATGTCGCTGACCACGGCACCGGCAAAATCGGCGCCCAGCGATTTCAGCGCATCCTCTGCACTGGGATAGGTTTCGGTGTCGAACCCCGACAGGGCCAGCCACTGGCTGATCGACTGACGCATGTCCTGTTCGTCGTCGACGATCGCGATCTTCATTGCCTGAGCCATTGCATCCTCGCTTGGCAGCCTACTCGGCGGCCCTGATTTCTTTATTCAACAAGGGAAGCTGCACTTCGAACACAGCACCCCCCGCGCGCCCGTTACGGGCATAAAGCCGTCCCCCCAGGTCGTTTACGATGCCGGAGGAAATGGCAAGCCCCAGCCCGACACCGTCGCCGGGCGCCTTTGTTGTGTAGAACGGTTCGAACAGCGCATCCAGATCTTCAATTCCAGGTCCATTGTCGCGCACCGTGATCGTGGCCACCTGACCGGCGGACAGGATCACGTCGATCGCGGGCTCTGCCATGGACTTGGTGGCGTCCAGCGCATTGCGCAAGAGGTTGATCAACACCTGTTCCAGCCTGATCCGATCCGCCATCAGCATCACCGGCTGCGGCGGCATGTTGCGGGTGATGCGCACCTTGCGGCTTTTCAGTTGCGGTTCCATCATGGTGATCGCCGCTGACACGCAATCCCTGGAATCTATGGGTTCCAGCGCCTCGCCGCCCTTGCGCGCATAGGATTTCAGCTGCCGGGTGATCGCCGTCATCCGGTCGATCAGATCGTCGATCCGCAGGAAAGACGACAGCGCCTCTTCCGGGCGCCGCCGCTGCAACAACAGCTTGGCCCCGGCCAGATAGGTCTTCATCGCCGCCAGCGGCTGATTCAGCTCGTGCGAAACGCTTGCCGACATCTCTCCCAATGCCGCCAGTTTGGACGACTGCGCCAGCGTCTGTTCGGCGACTTGCAGGTTCTTTTCCACCCGTTCGCGTTCGGCAACTTCCCGCTGCAAGCTGTCATTCAACTGGCGAAGTTCAGCCGACTCCCGCTGAAAGAAAATCGACCGCGCCAGTGCGCGCCGGGTGGTCAGATAGAATCCGCCCGCCAGCAGCATCGCAAACAGCATGATTTCCAGCGCCAGCACCCCGTTGACGCGTTCGCGAACCGACGCATAGGTGGTGAAAGTGGTCATCCGCCAGCCCTGAAACGGTATCTTGCTTTCCAGCCGCATCAGCGCGCCACCGCGATAGAACGCTTCCGAGGGCAGCGCCGTCCAGTCGGCGGTCAGCTGGATGGCGCGTTCGATCGCCGACGGCGCGGACCGCGCCTTCAGCGCCTCGTCCTCGGTCAGGCCGCGCCACTTGCTTTCGGTCGACAGGATGATGATGCCTTCGCTGTCGGTGACCAGAACCGCGTCGGAAATCGACGACCAGGCCTGTTCGAAACGGCGCAGGTCAAGCTCGACAACGATCACGCCGACCAGTTGCCGGTTGGTTTCGATACGGCGTGAATAGTTGAACTCTATGGCGCCATTGGCACGCCGGAACGTGTTGAAAACAGTCGCGTTCGACCGCAGCGCCGATACGAAATAGGGTTCCGGCCGGTGCTGGCTGCCGATCAGGTTCCGGTCGGTCGCGGCCACCACGCGGCCCCCGGTATCCAGCATCATGATGGATGCAACGTCGATCTGGTTCTTCAGTTCGATCAGGTGCTGCGAGCTTTGGCTGAAGTCAGCCGAATTCAGCGCCCCGATCAGGACCGGATCGCGCGCCAGCAGCAGGGGCACCACGGCGTTTCGTTGCAATTCGCTTTGCAGGTTGCCCGCGTATAGCGCCTGGCGCAGTTCGGCGCGGCTTTTGGTGCTGGCGGTAAAGCGTTCGCTCAGCCAATGGTTCGACACCCAGATGACCAGGATCGCGAAAGCCAGGAACATGCCAAGCATGGCGCGCGCGCGCCAGGATCGCCCCTGTCGCACACTGCTGTCATGTCTGGGACCAGCTTCGCTCATGGCTGGCAGGTTACGCGCCTGCACGGTTTCGCTCAAGCCGGGGCCGCGCTTTGGGCGACGCCCGCCAGCAGTCCGCGGAAAAACGCCGCCCCGTCGGTGCCGCCCTGTGCCGGTTCGGCGGCGCGCTCGGGATGCGGCATCATTCCCAGCACCCGCCGGTTGGCGCTGAGGATCCCGGCGATATCCGCGGCAGAGCCGTTCGGGTTGTCGACATAGCGGAACGCCACCCGGTCCTCGGCCCACAGCGCGGCAAGCTGATCGGGGTCGGCGAAGTAATTGCCGTCGTGATGGGCAATCGGGTAGGTCACCTGCTGGCCCTGTTCATAGGCGCAGGTAAACGCGCAATCAGCCGTTGCCACGCCAAGCCGGACCGGCTTGCAGATGTATTTCAGACCGGCGTTGCGCAGCAGCGCGCCGGGCAGCAGGCCGGTTTCGGTCAGCACCTGAAAACCGTTGCACACGCCCAGCGCATAGCCGCCGCGCTCGACATGCGTGCGCAGCGCCTTGCAGATCGGCGATTGCGCGGCAATCGCGCCGCAGCGCAGATAGTCGCCATAGCTGAAGCCGCCGGGCACCCCGACGATATCGGTGCCCGCGGGCAGTTCGGTGTCCTTGTGCCAGACCATCTGCACCTCGGCCCCCGCCGCACGGAAGGCCTGTGCAAGATCGCGATCGCAGTTCGAACCGGGGAAGACGAGAATGGCGGCTTTCATCGGTGCAGGCTCCTAGCAGGTGAAATCGGTGATGACGGCAACGCCCGGCGGCGCGGGGCCGTCAAAGGCGGCAAGCTCGGCGCTGGCATCGCTCAGCGCGACGCGCCGGGCAATCAGCGGTGACAGATCGACCTGCCCGCCCTCGATCAGCGACAGCAGGCTGGGATAGCGATGCGCCGGCATGCCGCGCGTGCCGAAAATCGCCAGTTGCCCGGAATACAGCACATCCATCGGCAGCGTCATTTCCGTATGTTTTCCGGCCGGCATGCCGATCTGCACCATCCGCCCCAGTTTGCGCAACGACAGCAGCGCATTGCGGGTGGTTTCGGTGATCCCCAGCGCCTCGACCGCCAGATGCGCGCCGCCGCCGGTGATCTGGCGCACATGTTCCACCGCGCGGCCATTGGCGGCATTCACCGCGGCATCCGCGCCCAGATCCTGGGCAAATTCCAGCTTTTCGTCGACCACATCGATCACGACCACCCGTGCGCCCAGCGCCCGCCCAAGCAGCATCGCGGACAATCCGACGCCGCCCGCGCCCCAGACCGCCAGCCATTCGCCGGGGCGCAGCGCCGCCCGGCCCGTCAGCGCGTGCCACGCCGTCGTCACCCGGCACCCCAGCGATGCGGCCAGGCCCGGGTCCATCCCGTCGGGCAGCGCCGCCAGATTCACATCGGCGCGCGGGACGGCAATTCTTTCGGCGAATGCCCCCGGCACGGTGAAGCCCGGAACGATTTGCGTGGCGCAGGTCGTCTGATCCCCCGCCTGACAGGCCGGGCATGCCCCGCAGGCCAGAATGAACGGTGCGATCACCCGGTCGCCGGTCTTCCAGCGGCTGACATCCGGCCCCGCCGCGATCACTTCGCCGCAAAACTCGTGGCCCGGGATATGCGGCAGGCTGATATCGGGGTCATTGCCGGTCCAGG
>JAJDOB010000122.1 GCA_022340385.1 Rhodobacter sp. | reverse complement strand
GAACCCCAGGACCGCCAGTGGGAAATGGATTTTCGGGGCAATGAACGTGACGCGGATCAGCTCTTTTGCAAGGTTTTCAGAGAACAGCGTGCCCAGCATGCCCTCGACCCGGACAAAGGCGATGATCGCATCCACAGCCCCGATGAACAGCACCGCGAAAAAACAGCCCCGGATCAGGTAGGCGTTGAAATTGCTTATTTTTCTTGCGTCATAGCGCAAGGCCCGGTTCGGTGTGCGCAGCACGAATGCCAGTGCAAGGCCGATGCCAAGGCAATAGATCGCCGCCAGAAACCAGGCCCGGGCGTCGTCACCGAACAGCGTGACCAGTGGCGGGAAATCGTAGCCAACGATCAGGATGTTGCTGATGAAAAACGCGGCCAGCAGTCCCAGCATGCCCCAGCCAAACATGCGGACGATTGGCGCGGGCGCACCGTAGGGTGACAGATCCACTGGGTCGGAAGTCGTGCTCATTGAAAATCCCCGGCTTGCAATCGGCGCCGGTTTGTCCGGCACGCTGCCCCAGACTCAGCTGTATGGGGCGTTGTTCGCAAAGCAGGAGCCGACGCACAAGCACCGGCCCCTGCATGTTTGCCAGGCGCTGAAATCAGATCAGGCCCAGAACGCGGTTACGCTGGTTCGAGAAGTCAATCTCGGCAGCCGCACGCCAGCCGCCGATTTCACGCAGCGCGGCCTGGTAAGAATCGTTGATCTCTGCCGCCAGCGGCGAGTGATCGCGGGTTTCCACAAAGACCTCTGCCGCCGCGTCACCGAAGGCATCCCAGACATCGTCGTTGAACTGCAGCGCCTCGACGCCATGCTCGTTGACCAGCTTGGCAAGGTATTCGCCGTTCTTGGCGGCAGCTTCCTCGGGCTGGGCACCGTTTTCTTCGTAGCAGCAGGCGGTGATGATTGCTTGCTCGGTCTCGGACAGGCTTTCCCACCACGACTTGTTCATGCCAAAGCCAAGGCCACCGCCCGGCTCGTGCATGCCGCCGGTGTAGTAGTATTTGGCGGCTTCATAGAACTTCATGAAATAGTCGTTGTAGGGGCCGACCCACTCGGTCGCCTCGATCGCGCCCGACACAAGGTTTTCGTAGATCTGGCCACCCGGCAGCGATACGGTCGACACGCCGAGCTTGGACATGACGTTGCCGCCAAGGCCGGGAATCCGCATTTTCAGACCCTGCAGGTCATCGGGCGAATCGATCTTTTTGTTGAACCAGCCGCCGGCCTGTGCACCGGTGCCGCCGCAGGTCAGCGCCTTCAGGCCAAAGCCTTCTGCCAGCTTGTCCCATAGTGCCTGACCGTCCTTGAACTTTATCCAGGCGTTCCATTCCGGCGTGGTCATGCCGAACGGGACAGAGGTGAAGTAGTTGTAGCCGGGGTGCTTGCCGCCCCAGTAATATTCTGCGCCGATATAGGCTTGGCTGTTGCCGCCCGCGACTTCGTCGAACACGTCGAAGGCACCGACACGCTCGCCAGCCGCGAAATATTCGGTGCGCAGCGCGCCGCCAGAGACTTCGTTGATGCGCTGGGCCAGCCGTTGGGCCGAAAGGCCAAGGCCGGGAAAGTCCCGTGGCCAGGTCGAAACGATGGTGATGGTCTTGGCGGCCTGTGCGTTGACGATCGAAGGTGCGGCAAGTGCCACGCCGGTGCCGACAAATGCCGCGCTTTTCAGAAACTTACGACGTTCCATTATTGGTTAGTCCTCCCAGTTGGTTAGTCCGTCTTTCATTATTGTAGAGAATGCCAGGCCCCGGGGCGAACCCCATGCCTGCACCCCCGCACGCGCGCAGAGTAGTTGCCTGACAAAGGTTTGCAACCGTTTAGTTTTGTCAGGACCGGTTCGCAAATGCGCTATGCACCATTGCGAAGCCTTCGGTTTTCCCCCTAGGTTGGCCGCCGAAACGAAAGGCCGCACCAGCCATGCCGGAAATCCTTGCCGAGATTCGCCTGCCCACGTCGGAATTGCGCGACGATATCCCGTTTTTCACCAGATCGTTGGGGATGCAGATGGACATGATCTATCCCGCCGACGATCCGCAGGTGGCAGTGTTTTCGGGGCACGGGCTGCGGCTGCGGATCGAAAAGGGCGCGCCCGAACCGCCCGGAACGATCCGCATACGTTGCGCGAACCCGGACGACTTCGCCCAGGGCGCGCGCGAACTGGTTGCCCCGAACGGAACCAGGGTCGAGATCGACGACCTCAACCCGCCGCTGGTTCTGCCTGAAACCGTGCACAGTTTCGTGGTCCGGCGCCTTGCCGATCAGGCGCCCTGGATCGTCGGACGCGCCGGAATGCAGTATCGGGATCTGATTCCCGACCGTCTTGGCGGGTCGATCATCGCCAGCCACATCCGCATTCCCGACGGCGGCCCGGTGCCCGACATGGTGCATTACCACACGGTCGGGTTTCAGCTGATCTTCTGCTATCGCGGCTGGGTCGATCTGGTCTACGAGGATCAGGGAGAGCCGTTTCGCCTGCATGCCGGAAACTGCGTGATCCAGCCGCCGGAAATCCGCCACCGGGTGCTGTATGCCTCTGACAACATCGAGGTGATCGAAATCGGCGTTCCGGCCGAACATGTCACCACCATCGACCACGACATGACCCTGCCCAACGCCACCGTGAACCCCGACCGGCGTTTTCAGGGCCAGCGTTTCGTGCATCACAAGGCGGATCAGGCGATCTGGCAGCCCCACGCCCGCGCCGGGTTTACCTGCCGCGACACCACGATTTCGGCCAACACCGGCGGCGTCGCCGGGGTTCAGGTGTTGCGAAAGACAGATGGAGATCCGGTGGATTTCCGACACGGGTTCGACATCCATTTCACCTTCGTGATGGACGGCACGATGACCCTGCACGGCGAAGGACGCGAGCCTTTCAGGCTGGCCCGGGGGGATGCTTTCGTGATCCCGCCGGACATGGCGACGCGATACGCCGACGCGTCGGACGACCTTGAACTGCTCGAAGTCACCCTGCCCGGCGCGACCTGACCCGCATTTCCGGCAAAATCGTTCGAAAACAAGAACTTGCAGGATATCTTGCCGCAGCGTCTAGCGCCCCGGCGTCACCGATGCGGCCCCCGGGGCCCCGTGCCCGACCAAGCCGCCAAAGGCCGCAACCCGCGCGATCTGATCGCTGGCAAGATGCGCGGAATCAAGCGCGCCCACCTGCCAGCCCGGCCAATAGCTGAACCAGTCGCCGGCCATGAACACCTTGCGCCCGATCGGGTCTGCCGCCGCCATCCGCTTGAACACTTCGGGTTGCGAGAACGCGGTGTCATTGGCCCAGCCGCCGGCCTGGTACGGCATCTTCGCCCAGGCAATCGACACGCCGTTTTCGGCAAACACCTTGTCGCGATACCCCGGGTGCAGCTTTTCGCCGCCGGCCAGCGCGGTTTCGATCCGCTGTTCGCGGCTCATCTGCTGGAAGATCGCCGCATCCGCGCCGTTGTTGTAGGTGCCCGTCAGCACACCCGTGGGCGAGTTGAAGCTGTAATTGGGATACCAGATCTGGTTGATGATACCCTTGGTCCAGGAAATTCCGCCGTAGATCCGGTCTTCCTGTTCCCAGAACCGCGAGCGGCCCTGAAACCCGACCTTGCAGGCGGGCGTGATGAACACCTCTGACAATATCTGCCGGGTTACCGGGTCCATGAAATTGCCACCAAGCCGTGACAGCAGGGGGGCGGACAGCGTGGCAATCACGAAATCCGCCTCGAAATTCTGCCCGTAGGCCCCGCGCACGGTTGCGCGTTCACCTTCAACATCAATGCCGCTGACCGGCTGTTCCAGCACGATCAGATCGCCGACGGTCTTGCCGCCACCGACATCGGCGCGCAGGAACCCCTTCCAGATCATATCCATGCCGTCGACGGGCTGCATCAGCGAGGTCTGCCAGAAATACTCCAGATCGTGAAACATCTCCGAGTTCCAGAAATCGCTGTTCAGCACCTCTTCCAGCGACAGGGTCGGCCAGGGATCGCCGGGAGTGCGCACATCGCCCGGTTCGACGCTGTAACCGGCGCGGATATAGTCGTTCTGCGCCGCCGCCCCGGCATAGACCAGTTGCGCGCCTTCGCGGGTCAGTTGCCCGAATTGCTGCAACATTCCCAGAAACGCCTCGGTGTCGCCCGGATCCATCAGCTGATCCAATGCGCCCTGATCGGCGACCTTGGCCAGCATTTCGGCCAGGGTTCCGCGCAGATCGTTCTTCAACCGGCGCGCCTGGACGGGCCGTCCGGCGTTCCAGTCGTCGTTCTGCATCAGGTTGGCCTTGTCCATGTACAGATAGGGCTGCAATTCGACGCCCAGATCGCGGCAATAATCCAGCACCCGCGCATGGTGCTGCGGAATCCGCCCCGGACCGGCGTTCAGGTAATTGTCGGGGTCGTCAGGCGGCACGTCACCGACCTGTTCGAACACCATCGTCGTGTCGCTGTTCCAGTCCCATTCCCGATAAGCGTTGCCATTGCGCAGCGACAGGCTGCGCCCGCCAGGGCGGTTGGTTGCCTCCAGTATCCTGACATCCGCACCCGCGCGCGCCAGCCGCATCGCGCTGCACAGGCCCGCCAGACCGGCACCGATCACGATCACGCTTTTACCCTGCAGGCTGCCGCCCGGTAACGGCGCGGTGGTGTTGCCCTGCGCCAGCGCGCCCTGCCCCATCAGATCGAATGCGGCCAACGCCGTATACGCAGCGCCCAGCCCGCCGACAGAGGCCAGACCACGGATAAAGGAACGTCGGGTGAGATTTCGGATCGGGTGTGCCATTGAATGCTCCAGAAATTGAATTCGATTGAATAATGATCAACGCCTCAACTTGAGCGAGCATAGCAGAGTTTTGCGTTTGCGCTAAGTCACCTGCGGGACAATCGCGCCCTTTATTCCAACCACCCGGCTGGCCAGATCATGCCCGGCCTGCAACGCAACCGCCTGACCGGCCCCGGCAAGGCGCGCGCCCAGATAGCCGCCGTTGAAACTGTCGCCGGCGGCGGTTGTATCCACCACGCGCGGGGCGGCGGCATAGCTTGCCTGTACCGGCACCCCAAGCGATACCGGCCCCAACGGCCCGCGTTTCAGCGCACCGTCCGCGACACCCAGGCTTTGCAGGCGCGCAATCACATCCACCTCGGCGGTGTCACCGAAGGCGGCCATTTCATCGTCGACACTGGGCAGGGCAAGATCGCACAATTCCCACATGCGGGCGATATTCTGGCGGGCTGTCGTCAAATCCGGCCACAAAACCGTGCGATAGTTGGAATCGAATGCAACCCGCCCGCCATTCGTCCGAAACCCGGTCAGGAACTTGTACAATTCCAACCGAACCGGCTCTGGCAGGATCGCCAGAGTGATTGCCGACAGGTAGATCACGTCGTATTTTTCCAGCGGCGCGAACGATATCGACTTGTCCGATTGGAACATCTGCCGCGCGGCAGAGTTGTCGCGCCAATAGGTGAACGAACGTTCGCCCGCAGCGTCGGTGGTGATCGCGTACAACCCGATATGCGCCGTCTCGGAGAACGTGATATCGCCGGTTTCCAGCCCTTCGGCAGCGATGAAATCAACCATGCGCGCCGAAAACCCGCAATGGCCCAGCCGGGTTACAAACGACACCTCCAGCGCCGGGGCGGATCGTTTCAGATAGACGGCGGTGTTCAGCGTATCGCCCGCGAACCCG
>JAJDOB010000059.1 GCA_022340385.1 Rhodobacter sp. | reverse complement strand
GATCTGGGCGGCGACGCCCTGCATGTCTGGACCCGTCAGCGCCACAGCCAGGCATAGCTGGCCAGAAGCCCCTGCAATTTCGCCAGGCTGCGGTTTGCCGGACCGCGGCGCGGCAGATCGCCCGAACCCAGCCGGTCGACGGCGACCTCGGGCGGGCAGGGCGCATTGGTGACCGGATCATGATAGCGCGGATAGGCGATCAGCGTGGCATGGGCCAGGGCGGCAAGCCCGGGCCGGGCGCTTCGGCGTTCCGGCACCGGGCCCAGATCCCGCGTCAGGCCCCAGCCGGCGTAGAACGGCGTGCCCAGACAGGTCACCGGCTTGTCACGCAGCAGTGCCTCGAACCCCAACAGCGATGTCATCGTCCAGACCTCGTCACAGGCCTCGATCAGCGCCACCGGATCGGCGTGCGTCAGCACCATGTCGGCGGCGGCGGTGTCATCCGCGCCCAGCGCGCCGCGGCGCAGGCCGGCCTCGACATCGGGGTGCGGCTTGTACAGGATCACCGCCCCGGGGTTGGCGGCGCGCGCGGCGTCAAGCAGGGCGCGATTGCTGGCGATCCCGGCGCAGCCCCTCAGGATCGAGGCGTCATCCTCGACCTGGCCGGGCACCAGGATGCGCCGGCCCTCGGGCAGGTCGGGCAGGGCGGGGCGTTGCAGATTGTACTTTGACAGCCGCGCGCGACGCAGTGCCGCGACCAGCCGCTCGGCCCGGCGCAACCGCGCCGGCGGCATCGCGGCGGCCTTGGCGATCAGCCGCTCCAGCCGGCTTTCGCGACCCGGATCATAGTAGATCCCCAGATCATCGGCGACCAGTGACAGCGGCGGCGTCAGTTCCGCGCCCAGCCCGCGCGAGCGCAGGAATCCGTCCTCGACCCGGATCACCGGCACGTCCGCCTGAGCCAGATCGGGCGTTTCCCGGCCCGCCCAGACCAGAAGACTGCGGTCGGTGTCGCGCGCCAGGGCAAGCGCGCGTGCGGCATCCTTCTGAAACCGCAGCTTCTTTTCGGCCCCGAACACCTGTTGCAACGCTCTGCGTTTCCACAGCCGCATGCCGGTCGCGACATAGCCGCCGCGATCCGCGCGCCAGGCCTTGGCCTGCGCCTCCAGCGCCGCAATCGCGTCTTCAAGCTGGCACAACCGGTCGCGATACGGATCGTACCATGTCGGGTACAGGATCATCGCGGCGGCGAACATCTGCGCGCGCGACAGGCTGCGCTGGCGGCGCGCGACCGGGTTCTGATCCTGCGTCAGGCCCCAGCCGCCATAGAACGGCTGCCCGAACACGCGCGGTTTGTGCCCGGCATAGATCGCCTCGAACCCCAGACCGGAACTGACCGTGTAGACCGACGTGGCGCCCTCGAACAGCCGCCAGGGGCTGACCGGATCGCGCAGCAGGCGGATGTGGCCGCGTTCATCCTCGGCGCTGAAATGGCCCGGGCGGTGGCCGCCGATGGTTTCGGGATGCGCCTTGATGACGATCTGCGCGCCGGGGTTTTCCTCCTGGGCGAAGACCAGCATCTCTTGAAACATGCCCGCCGTCGCGCCGCCATGGGCGATCGACGCATCGCCCAGCGTCTGGTCGATGACCAGCACATAGGGCGCGTCGGGCACGCCGTCGTCCGGATCGAAGGCGTTGTATTTCGACAGATGCGCGGCGCGCAGCCAATCGGCGGCGGCACGGGCGCGATCCAGCAGGGCGGTGTCGTCCAGCGGATGCGTGGCCAGCAGCGTTTCCAGATCGGAAGGGCCGGAGCTGTCGAAATGCACGCCGGTCCGATCCAGCAGCAGGCCCAGCGGCGGTTGCCCGTCACGTCCCGGCCGCAGCGAGCGCAGCAGCGCATCCTCGACCCGCAGCACCGGCGCGTCCTGGCGCGTCGCCACCGCCTCGCCGCGCGGCGCGGTCGGGCTTTTGCCCCAGACGCCGACCCAGTCGCCGGGGCCGGGCTTGCCCAGCCGGATGTCCCAGCCCGACAGTTGCAGGATGCGGCGGATGCGCCGCTGGGTCAGAAAACCGCCGTTGTAAACGAAAAGCCGCCGAAGAGCATCGTCTTCGGCGGCTTCTGATTGCTGTGGCGCAGCCACGACGCCCGGGCTTACTTGCCGGATGCGGTGTTGACCGAATTGACCAGCCCGGTGCTGGCGCTCAGCGTGCCGGTCAGCGCGGCCAGGGTTTTCGACCACTGCACGAACGGTGCCTCGGTGATGTAAACCGTATCACCGTCGCGGATCACGAAGTCACGCGCCAGGAACACGCCGTTGGGTTCGGTCAGGTCCAGCACGTAGACCATGCGCTGGGTGCCGATCAGATCGGTACGGCCCAGCACCTGGTGCACGATTTCCTCCGGCTCGTTGCGGAACACGAACACGCCGGTGGGATCGGCGGTTTGCGAATTCAGCCCGCCGACCTGTGCGATCGCCTCGACCGCCGACAATGTCTGCGACTCGAACCGCACGCGGGTCTGCTGCCCGGTGGCGCCAAGCGCCGTGAACGACCGCCTGTCGGCCTCGACCAGAATACGGTCGCCGCCGCGCATCGCGATGTCATAGCGATGATCCTCGAACAGATCCTGAAACCAGATTTCGCCGGTATGGCCGCCACGGATCACCTTGACGCGGGCAATCTCGGGCTGGACCGTGACCCCGCCGGAACGCGCCAGCATCGCCGTCAGCGTGCGGGTCGGGCGCTCGATCGCATAGATGCCCTGCGCGCCGACCACGCCGGTGATCGACACGGTCGCGCCGTCGCCCGCTACGCGCGACACCATGACCTGCGGATCCGGGGTCTGATCGGCCAGCTTGTTGGTGATCAGGCGGCGGATCGCCTCTGGTGTGTTGCCCGCGGCGCGGATGCGCCCGGCATAGGGCACAAAGATGTATCCGGCCCCGTCGACCTGGACCTCGTTCAGCGCCGTCGAGTTGACGCCGGTGCCCGCCAGCAGGCCATCATCGACGTTTTCATAGATGACCAGCCCAAGCGTATCGCCGGGGCGGATCGTATCGGAACCGATCTGCCCGGCGTTGATGAACGCCTCGCTGAATCCCAGCGCCGGCACGACGGCTGTGGCGCGCGTCACCCGGTCATTGACCTCGACGACAAAGGCATCGCCTTGCTGCTGCACCGATCCACGAAAGATTTCACGCTTGTTGGGTCCGACCCGTGGCAAGCCACAGGAAGCCACAACGCCGACAAGCGCCAGAAGAGCGACGGTTTTTGCCCATCGCGAAGTCCTGAATTTCACTGCTCGGTCTCCTCGACCTGTTCTGTCTGCCTCAAGTTTTTTTTGTAAACTACCGGAATCCAGAACAAAAATCCAGTCCGCAGCAGCGGCTTTACCCCTGTGTCACGGCAGATCTGTTGCTATCGAGACGCTATCGGCGCGGAATATGGCTGTATTAGTGTCCGAACGCGTGCGGCACACATCTGGTTGTGTGTCCGCAGGCGCGAATGCCTGCCTATTTCACCACGCGCAACTGCTGGCGCGGACCGGCGGTGCCAATGCGCAGCGCCTCGTAGGGGTCTTCGGGGGCCAGCATCATGTCGACCACCTGGCGCAGCAGTTGCCGCCGCCCGCGCGCCGAATAAAAGCCGCCCGCGATCTGCGAGGTTTCCAGCAGGAAATGCCGGTAGTCGCGGTAGGCGCGGCTGTCGGGCCGGGCCGGGCGGGCAAAGAATTCCGGCAGGGTCTGCGTCGATACGAATTCCGGCTTGGCATAGACCGCTTCGCCGAAAACCTTCAGCGGCAGCCCGCGCCACAGCACCTGCTGGGCCGCCGTGGAATTGACCGTGACCGCCCCGCGCGCATGATCCAGCAACTGCGCCAGCTTGCCGCCGCGCACGTAATGGATCCGGTCCCCGACACCGTGCAAGACCGACAGTCGTTTGATTTCACCCCGTAAATTGACCCGGCCATCTTCCAGCGGATGCGCCTTGAACACCATGTGGTGATGACCCGGCGCGCCGTGGGCAAAGCCGCCGATCACCAGGTCCAGGAACTCTGTCATGCTGGAAAACGGGCTGTGATTCTGAAAGCTGCTGTCATGTTCTAGCTGCAACAGCGCCAGATAATAGGGAAAGCCGCCGGTCTTGATGCGATAGGTGGCGATCACCCGGTCGGCCCAGATCGCCGGCATCAGCAGCAGGCGGCGCAGGTAAAGCCGGAATTCCTGGGCCACGCTCATCGCGCGATGCGGCTCGAAGTTCCGGTAGGGGCGGTTTCGCAGCAACAGGTGCCCGTGATACAGCGCGCCGTAAAACACATGCTGGCGCATGTCGCCCCAATGCGCCGGGGCCTCGGGGATATCCAGTTCGACATTGGCAAGCGTCTTTTGCATCTCGGGGATCGACAGGTTCATCAGTTCCGAATTGCCGTTCGACCCGCCGCGTTCATAGGTGACCCAATAGGGCCGTAGATAGCCTTCCTCGAACACATGCACCATCAGGCCAAGCTCGCGCGCGATGCCGACCGCCTCGGCGTGGATGCGGCGGGTGTCGCCATACAGCACGATATCGGTGATGTTCCTTTCCGCGACGATGCGGCGGAACCTGTCGTTCCAATCCGCCACCGGCGCCTGAAATGCGATGAAACTTGCGCAGTCGCGCCAGAAGGCCGCATCGCCGGCGTTGAACCCGACGCGCCAGACATCGGCCCCGGCCGCCCGCAGCATCCGCCCGAGACGGTCAAAGAACGGCCCGTGCGGCCCCTGCAGAAACAGGAATGTGCGGTTCTGTCCCGAAACCATGCCTTGCCCTTTTTTCCGTCACCTGCCGCTGTGGCCGATCGGATTTCGCCAAGTGCTAGCATTGTTTGGCATTTGGGCAAAGTCATGACTGAATCGGCAAAAAGACCCGGTCTTGCCCTTGCGCGGTGGCACGGCTAGGTCTGGGACAAGCGCAGGAGGCGGGCCATGTTTACAGGCATCATCACGGATATCGGCGAGGTCATCGAGGTTGAACAACGCGGTGATCTGCGCGCGCGCATCGCCACCGGCTTTGACATCGACAGCATCGACATCGGCGCCTCGATCGCCTGCGACGGTGTCTGCCTGACGGTGATCGCGCTTGGCCATGATCCGCGCGGCTGGTTCGACGTGGAAATCAGCGCCGAAACCGTCTCGAAAACCAACATCGGGCGCAATGGCTGGGCGCCGGGCAAGCGGGTGAACCTGGAACGCGCGCTGAAGGTCGGGGACGAACTGGGCGGACATATCGTGTCGGGCCATGTCGATGGCGTGGCGGAATTGCTTTCGGTCACGCCAGAGGGCGACAGCACCCGCATCCTGATGCGCGCGCCCGACGCGCTGGCGCGGTTCATCGCGCCCAAGGGCTCGGTCGCGCTGAACGGCACCTCGCTGACCGTGAACCAGGTCGAGGGCCGCGAGTTCGGCGTCAACCTGATCCCGCATACGCAGTCCGTGACCACTTGGGGCGATGCCGCCGCGGGTGATGCGATCAACCTCGAGATCGACACGCTGGCCCGCTACGTCGCGCGCCTGCAGGACTGGGCATGACCCCGGGTCTGGGCCATAACCTGGGCCCGTCGCTGGAGCCGGGCCAGTCCTGGCGGGCACATTGCTGGACCCGCGCGCGCCAGGACCTGCTGCCGAAACTGCCGATAGAGGTGGTGCGCAACCGGTTGCGACGAGCGGCCGAAATCGGGCTGGACTATCGCACCTATGCCACCGTGCGCGCCTCGACCGGGCGCGATATCGTCGCCTTTCTTTTCTCGACCAACGCCTTGCGTCTGTTTCGTGCCGATCAGGCGATGGAACAATTGCGCAAGGACAAGCTGGCCGGGCTGCGGGGCTGCAAACGCACCGGGCTGGCGATCGCGCCGCTGACGCCGCAGGCGGTGCTTCGCGGTCGATCCGATGTGCTGGACGGCGTGGCGGCGGCCCCGCATGTGCATGCCACATGGTCCGACGCCGCCCGCGCGATGGACGCCGCGCGCGGCGCCGGTCTGCCCGCCGACGGCGTGATTCTGGTGGGCGATACCGCGATGGAACGCGACTGGTCGCAGGCCGGGCGGCTGGCGGGATACCTGGACGCGGCACGTTTCTTCACCCCGCCGGCCTGATGCCACTGGCAGTTCGGCGCGCCTTGGGCTAAATCGCCCAGCATGAGCCAGGAGACAGCAATGGCCGACGCCGCCGACACCAACGCCGATTCCCACTATCACGACGCGATATCCAGCATCGACGAGATCATTGACGACGCCCGCAACGGGCGGATGTTCATTCTTGTCGATCACGAGGATCGCGAGAACGAGGGCGATCTGGTGATTCCGGCGCAGATGGCCACGCCCGAGGCGGTGAATTTCATGGCGATGTACGGCCGCGGGCTGATCTGCCTGACCCTGACCGGAGAGCGGATCGACGCGCTGGGGCTGCCGCTGATGGCCAGCTACAATTCCTCGCGCCACGAAACCGCGTTCACGATCTCGATCGAGGCGCGCGAAGGCGTGACCACCGGGATTTCCGCGCAGGACCGCGCGCATACGGTCGCCGTGGCCATCGACGCCTCCAAATCCGCAGCCGATATCGCCACGCCGGGCCATGTGTTCCCGCTGCGCGCGCGCGATGGCGGTGTGCTGGTGCGCGCCGGCCATACCGAGGCGGCGGTCGATATTTCGCGCCTTGCCGGGCTGAACCCGTCCGGCGTCATCTGCGAGATCATGAATGAAGACGGCAGCATGGCGCGGCTGCCCGACCTGGTGGCGTTCGCCCAGAAACACGGGCTGAAGATCGGCACGATCAGCGACCTGATCGCCTATCGCCGCCGCCATGACAACCTGGTCAAGATCACCGAGGAAAAGACCATCCAGTCGGAATTCGGCGGTGACTGGCAGATGCGGATCTACACCGACGAGACCCACGGTTCCGACCATATCGTTCTGATCAAGGGCGATATTTCGGGCGACGCGCCGGTCCTGGTGCGCATGCACACGCTGGACCCGATGCTGGATGTCGTCGGCGTCGGAGGGCCGGGGCGGTCGGGAGAGTTCGGCAGCGCAATGCGCACGATTGCCGCCGAAGGGCGCGGCGCGCTGGTGTTGCTGCGCGACACGCACATGAAACTGGTGATGGAAGACAGCGCCAGCCCGCAAACCCTGCGGCAATACGGGCTGGGCGCGCAGATCCTGTCATCCCTGGATCTCAGCAAACTGATACTGCTGACAAATTCCCCGTCGCCCAAGGTTGTGGGCCTGGAAGGCTACGGCCTGTCGATCGCGGGCACGCGATCCATTCCGAAGGACTGATCATGGCGCAGGCGGAAACACATTACACATTGGCAGTGCCCGGTTTCGACAAGCCGGTGAAGG
>JAJDOB010000034.1 GCA_022340385.1 Rhodobacter sp. | reverse complement strand
CTGACGCAGTTGCTGGATCCGGGGCCGATGATCGCGCCGGGCATTCATTCATCCGCCGTGGTCGCGCCGGATGCCCAGATCGGCGCGAACGCCGCCATCGGGCCATTCGTCCATATCGGGCAGGGGGTGCGGATCGGTGCGAATGCGCGCATCGCCAGCCATGCCGGCATTTCCGAAGGCTGCCGGATCGGCGCGGATGCGATGATCCATTCGGGCGCGCGCATCGGCCGGAACGTGCGTATCGGTGACCGGTTCATCTGCCAGCCCGGCGCGGTGATCGGGGCGGACGGGTTCAGTTTCGTCACGCCAGAGAAATCCCGCGCCGAGGCGGCGCGCGAAACCATGGGCGATGCCAGCGCCGCCGCCGCGCAAAGCTGGACCCGGATTCATTCGCTGGGCAGCGTGGTTCTGGGCGACGATATCGAGATCGGGGCAAACGCCTGCGTCGATGCCGGCACCATCCGCCCGACCCGCATCGGCGATGGCACCAAGATCGACAACCAGGTGCATGTCGCCCATAATTGCGAAGTCGGGCGCGACTGCCTGTTCGCCGGCCAGGTCGGCATCGCCGGCAGTGTCAGCATCGGTGACAACGTGATCCTGGGCGGGCAGGTCGGTGTCGTCGACAATATCTTTATCGGTGACGGGGTGGTCGCCGGCGGCGGCACGGTGATTCTTTCGAATGCACCTGCGGGACGGGTGTTGCTGGGCTATCCGGCCGTGAAAATGGACACCCATGTGGAAACCTACAAGGCGATCCGCCGCCTACCGCGTCTTGCCGCACAAGTGGCCGCATTGCAGAAAGCAGTTTCAAAACCCGACCCGAGCGACTAAATCAGCGCCAGGTCAGGGTGAGGGTCCGATGTCCAACGTGCAGCAGAAAGTCATCGAGATAATCGCCGAGCAGGCGGTTCTGGAGGTCGAGGATGTCAGCCTTGACCAGACCCTGGAGGATCTGGGGATCGACAGTCTGGGGCTGGTGGAATCGATTTTCTCGATCGAAGAGGCCTTTGATATCTCGGTGCCGTTCAATGCAAACGAGCCGGAAAAATCCGTGTTCGATATCTCTTCGGTGGCAGCGATCGTGCGGGCGGTCGAAGGGCTGGTGAAAGAGCAGACGACGTGAAACGGGTTGTCATCACCGGTGCGGGCACGATCAACGCGCTGGGGCACAACGTGGCCGACACGTTGGCGGCAATGGCCGAAGGGCGATGCGGCATCGGGCCGCTGGACATTCGCGACGTCGACCGCCTGTCGGTGAAGATCGGCGGGCAGGTCACGGGCTATGACGAGCGGATCCATTTCAACCGCCAGCAAATCGCGCTTTACGACCGGTTCACGCAATTCGCCCTGCTGGCGGCCGGGCAGGCGATCGAACAGTCGGGGCTGGAATTCTCGGGCGAACTGGCAGCGCGATCCGGCGTGGTGCTGGGCACCAGCGGTGGCGGGCTGACCACCCAGGATGAAAACTATCGCGCGGTCTACGAAGAGGGCAAGAACCGGGTACATCCGTTCGTCGTGCCCAAGCTGATGAACAATGCCGCCGCCTCGCATGTCTCGATGCAGTGGAACCTCAAGGGGCCGTCGTTCACCGTCGCCACAGCCTGCGCCAGTTCCAATCACGCGATGGGCCAGGCCTTCACGATGATCCGGTCGGGCATGGCGACCGCGATGGTCACCGGTGGGTCGGAATCGATGCTGTGCTTTGGCGGGGTCAAGGCCTGGGAAGGGTTGCGGGTGATGTCGAAAGACGCCTGCCGGCCGTTCTCGGCGACGCGCAACGGCATGGTGCAGGGCGAAGGCGCCGGCGTGTTCGTCTTCGAGGAAATGGCGCATGCCAAGGCGCGCGGTGCAGAGATACTGGCAGAGGTGATCGGCTTTGCGATGACCTCTGACGCCGCCGATATCGTGATGCCGTCCAAGCAGGGCGCGGCGCGCGCGATCACCGGCGCCATGCAGGACGCCCGCATCGACAAGACCAGCGTCGGCTATATCAACGCCCACGGCACCGGCACCGCCGCCAATGACAAGACCGAATGTGCCGCGGTGGCGGATGCGTTCGGGGCGCATGCGGATGATCTGATGATTTCGTCGACCAAGTCGATGCACGGTCATCTGATTGGCGGCACCGGCGCGGTAGAACTTCTGGCCTGCATCATGGCGCTGCGCGATGGCGTGATCGCACCCACCATCGGCTATGAAGAAGACGATCCGGAATGCGCGCTGGACGTGGTTCCCAATGTCGCGCGCGAGGCCAGCGTCGACGTGGCGCTGTCGAACGCCTTTGCCTTTGGCGGGCTGAACGCGGTTCTGGCCCTGCGCAAGGTGTAAAGGTGCGCGCCGGGGCGCGCACCCTGTTGAAAGTTTGGGCTATTCCGTCTTGGCTTCGGCGCCGGCCTGGGCGTGATCGGTCGCGGCCTTGAAGCCTGCCGTGAAGCCGGACAGCGAGATTTTCAGGCTGATCTTCTGATCGGCTGCCGCCACCGGTACGATGATCACGGCGGCGTTGTTGCCGCGCTTGAACGCCGCGACCTCGCCTTCGGAAAATCCGATCCGGCTGAAACAGCCGACCGTGCTGCACCAGCTGAACGGGTATTTCTTGACCGCGCTGCCATCGACCGACAGCCCCAGCTGTTGCGTCAGCAGGGTTTCAAGCGGGGTAATGATGGTGGCGCCGGCGGCAGGTTTGCCCTCGCCCCCGGGCAGCGGGAAGATGTTGATCTCGGCAACCGGATTGCCGTTGCCGTCATCCAGCAGCTGATACATCTGGCAGGGATCGTAGTTGCCCTCTGCCGCCTTGATGCAGCGCAGCTGCCAGTCGCCGTGTTCGCTGTCGATATAGACGCCGCCAACCGCGACATCTTCCTTGCCCATCGAAAGCGCCAGCGGATCGGTCGCTTCGGCTGCGGTGGTGTCTGCTGCGGTGGTGTCTGCGGGCGCCGCATCGGCCTCTGTCGTGGTTTGTGCAAGGCTTGGCGTGGCCATGGCCAGCATAAGCAGAAACGGCAGGGTCTTGGTCAGGTGAGTCATGAGATGTCCATTGATCGCTTGCGTGATTTGCCTTGGATGTAGCATGCAGGTTTGCCAGAGTCAGGTGTCAATCGACGCGCCCGGCCCGGTTCGCGCCATTCCGCCCGAAGCCGATTCGACCGGTCTGAACCGCGAACCCGGCTGATGGCCGGTGCCGATATGCGATGAAAAAGCCAGCCTGGAAAACGACCATGAAAAAAGGGCCCGCGAAGAGGCCCTTTTCTCTGATTTTTCTCTCCCTGTCGGACTGGCCGACTTATATGGCGCGGACGCTAAGGCGTTTGTAACGGTGCGTCAACAGTGAAATTATCACGATTTTCGGCTGAATTTCGCGGAAAAAAACCGCGCCCTGGGGCGCGGTCAGTCTGACAGGGAGGAAGTCAAACCAAACACCACAAGATATGGCGTTTGATGCGATCAAAGGTGGCACAAAAAGGTTAAGGATGTATTTTGTCGGCGAACGTTGAATGCAAACCGGGGGCAACGCGCAATGAGTGACACGATTTTTCTGGGCGGGGGCGGTGAACACTATGCCCGGGCGCAAGGCTTGTTGTTGAGATATGCCAACCGGCACGGGCTGATCGCCGGCGCCACCGGCACCGGCAAGACGGTGACGCTGCAAATTCTGGCCGAGGGATTTTCCCAGGCCGGCGTGCCGGTGTTCCTGTCGGATGTGAAGGGCGATCTGGCGGGGCTGGCGCTGGCCGGATCGACCGGCTTCAAACTGCACGAGGCGTTCACCAAGCGCGCCGTCACCATCGGGTTCACCGATTATTCCTACGCGGCCTTCCCGGTGACATTCTGGGATCTGTTCGGGGAACAGGGGCACCCGGTGCGCACCACCGTGGCAGAGATGGGGCCATTGCTGCTGGCGCGTCTGCTTGACCTGTCCGAAGCGCAGGAGGGCGTGCTGAACATCGCCTTCCGCCTGTCGGATGATGAAGGGCTGCCGCTGCTGGATCTGAAGGATCTGCGTGCGCTGCTGGTCTGGGTCGGCGAAAACGCACCCGATCTGTCGCTGCGCTATGGTCATATCTCGGCGGCCAGCATCGGCGCGATTCAGCGCCAGTTGCTGGTGCTGGAAAACCAGGGCGGCACGCATCTGTTCGGCGAACCCGCGCTGGAACTGTCCGACCTGATGCGCAGCACGCCCGAGGGGCAGGGACGAATCAACATCCTGGCGGCGGATCAATTGATGCAGTCGCCGAAACTTTACGCGACCTTCCTGTTGTGGCTGCTGTCGGAACTGTTCGAGGAACTGCCAGAGGTCGGCGATCCGGACAAGCCGCGCCTGGTGTTCTTCTTCGACGAGGCGCATCTGCTGTTCGACGATGCGCCCAAGGCGCTGATCGACAAGGTCGAACAGGTCGCGCGGCTGATCCGGTCAAAGGGGGTCGGGGTCTATTTCATCACCCAGAACCCGGCCGATGTGCCCGAAGATATCCTGGGCCAGTTGGGGAATCGCGTCCAGCACGCGCTGCGCGCCTTTACCGCGCGCGACAAGCAGGCGTTGCGCCGGGCGGCGCAGACGTATCGCGACAACCCGCGGTTCGACACCGAGGAAGCCATCCGCGAGGTCGGCGTCGGCGAGGCGGTAACCTCGATGCTGGAAAGCAAGGGCGCGCCCGGCGTTGTCGAGCGCACGCTGATCCGCCCGCCGTCGTCGCAACTGGGGCCGATCACGGCGAGCGAGCGCAAGGCGGTGATCGACAGCTCTCCGATACTGGGCAAATACGAGGAAATCCACGATCGCGAAAGCGCCTTTGAAACCCTGAAGGCCCGTGCCGAAAACGCCGCGAAAGAGGCCGCTGCGGCCGAGGCGGAAGAAGAGCGCGCGAAAGAGGAAGAGCGCGAATACCGCTCTGGCCGGCGCTATTCGGGCAAGGATGTGCCGCGTTCAAGCTCGCGCACCTCGCGCGAATCCTCGCGCAGCAAAAGCTTTGGCGGCGCGCTGGCGGATGCGGTGGTCAAGGAGCTGAAGGGCACCACCGGCCGGCGCATCGTGCGCGGAATCCTGGGCGGATTGTTCAAGGGACGCTGACGGAATTCAGCGGGCGCGCTGCCGCGCGGCTTTTTCGCAGCGGGGGAGAGGTGCCGTGTGCACCGGCCGCGGCGTGTTGGATATGGGGGTCTTTTGGTATTTGGGACGAGAAGAAGCCCGGGGATCAATATCTGTAGAGCGCGGGCACCGACTGGCGGATGCGCTTGTCGATCTCGCGTTGCGACCAGCCGGTCAGTTTGCGCAAGGCGACGCCCTCGGCGCGCAGACGCCTGCGGGTGTCGTTGACGTATTCGGTGGCCTTGCAGGTCAGGCGCTGGCCATAGGGATGGCGCAGGACATAGCGGCCCTGGAAATTGCTGCGATCCTCGGTGACGCGCAGCAACAGATCGCGCTGGAACTGGGACTTGTTGTAGCGGAAATGCATGCGGGTGACAAAGACGTCCTGGACCGTGGCGTTGCTGCCGCGCGCCCAGGTGGCGCCAAGGTCGCGCAATTCCCTGCTGCTGAGCGGATCGGCGGCGCAGGGGTCGCACCAGGCCATGTCCCAGGCGTATTCGGTGACCACGGTGTCGGGTCTGGCGGCGCCTGCGAAGATCCGTCTGTAGAACTGGCCGAACACATCCTCGACAAAGACCGGGATCTCGATATTGCTGGGGATGCGGGCGTTCCTGTAGTTTGCCGCCTCGACCCGGCCCTTGCGGGTCAGTGTCAACAGCAGCACCTGCTGTTCGGTGTCGCCGTTGATCTTGCCCAGTTGCAGGGGCAGCATGAATTTCGGGCTCCGAAAGCTGATCTGAAGCGGCGGCAATTCGCGGGCCGCGGCGCGGTCATGGCGTTTGAGGTTCACGCGGGCGACGAAGAACTTCATGCCGTCGGCGATGTAATCGGCCAGCACCAGTTCGGCGCCGCGCGGGATCCTGTAGCCTTCCTGGCGCAGATAGGTGACCAGCCCGTCGCTGTCCCTGGCCGACAGGATGGCGATGTCGTAGACGCCGACGGCGTATTCGGCCTCGACCGTGACGCCAAGCGCCCTTGGGCCGCGCCGCACGACCGGTCCGGGCGCTGCCTGCACAACAAACGGTTCTTCCAGAATTTCCGGCTGGCAGGGGTCACGGTCTTCGTATTCGACCAGACGCGGTGCGCTGTAGGCATCCAAATGCGCCACGGTTTCCGCCTTCACCGTGCGGATCTGGTTGCGTTGCAGCACCTTGGGGCTGGGCACGATCATGGCGAATTCCGCCGCCGGGCCGCGATAATCCGAAGCCATGGTGATTACCGACCTGCGCCCGTCCCGCACGAAAACCACCCTGGAGGCCTCGTTGAACAATTCGCCATCGGCGCGCGCGACGTACAAGCCGCAAAAGGCGCTGGCCGGGCCGCCAATCCCCATAAGTATCAGGCAAAACAGGAAAATACGCATTGGCTTTACCTCTTTTCACTCGAAATACCGGGCCAGCATAGCATCCGGCGGCCCGGATTGGCCAGCCTCAGGCCAGTCGCACCGGCAGATTCAGTGGTCCGCGAAAGCCGAATCCGGACCAGACAACCGCCTCTGGATCGGGCAGTGACATGTTGGGAAAGCGGTCGAACAGCATCGGCAGCATCACCTCTGCCACCGCCTTGCGCGCCACATGGGTGCCAAGGCAGAAATGCGCCCCGTTGCCGAAGGCCTGATGCGGAGCCTTGTCGCGGAAGACGTTGTAGTTTTCGCCGTCGTCGCCATAGATCGACTCGTCCCGGCAGGCAGAGGCCTGGGAAGTCATCACGGTTTCACCCTTTGCAACCGCATGGCCGCGAATTTCCGTGTCTTCCCGCACCAGCCGCGCGCTGACCTGAATCGGTGCGACCCAGCGCACGCCTTCCTCGAATGCGGTCGTCCAGGCGTCGTTCGCGCGCACATGGGCCAACTGGTCGGGGTTGGTCAGCAGGCCATAGAGGATGGTCAGCAAGGCATCGCGCGGCTCGTTGATGCCGCCGCCGATGGCGATCTTGAGGTTGGCCCGGATCTGGCTTTGTGCAATCGGGTCGTCCGCGTTCAGCATCACGGAATAGGCGGAATTGTTCGGCTCTGCCAGATGGCGCGGGGCAAGGCGGTCGAACAGGCTGTTCATTTCGGCATTTGCCCGGTCGGAGATTGCAAACGGGCCATCGGCCCAGCCGAAATTGCCGGCCCCGTCGATCAGAGCCTGGCTCCAGCGCTGCATCTCGTCGTCGCTGGCCTCGTCCAGCCCCAGCAGATGCGCCAGCCCGCGCGCGGCATAGGGGGCGGACAGGGCCGGAAACAGATTGACCACCTCGCCGGTCGCAAGCCGGTCGATATACTCCCGGGCGAAGCGGCGGTAGGCGGGCACCCAGTCATTCAGGATGACTTTCGGAGCAAAGGCCGGTGCCATCGCCATGCGCTCTCGCTTATGGTCGGGGCCGTCCTTTCGCATCAGGGTATGAACCTGGAAGGCCCGCAGCATCGGCGTGTTCGGATCGTTGGCGCTGAACAGATCCGGTGTGTCCTTGACGTAGCGCGTGTCGGTGGCGCGGGTCAGCAGGATGCGGTTCAGCGCCTTGACCCGCAGCACCGGTGCCTCCTGGCGCAGACGCCGGTAGATCGGATAGGGGTCGCGGGTCAGCGTATCAATGGTGATCGTGTCGTCGAATGGTACGGGCTTGGCTGGGCACATCCGGGGAAACCTTCGAAACGGCCGGCAGAGATGGCAGGCCCATGACCGCAAACGTGTCGGCTGGCGCGGTGGCTGTCAAGCCGAACGGCGCGGGCAGGCCGGTCGCTGCGCGCGCCTACAGCGGCCGGATTTTCAACCGGGTGATGCGATTTGCCTCGCGCCCCGTCACCTCGAACCGGAAACCATGGAAACTGAACACCTGGCCCTGCGTCGGGATCATCTGCGCCTCGTGGATCACCAGACCGGCAACCGTGTTGGCCTCGTCATCGGGCAGGTTCCAGTCGGTCGCGCGATTGAAGTCGCGGATGGTCATCGCGCCGTCGATCAGCAGATGGCCGTCATCGGTGCGGCGCATCGGATTTTCGGCGCTGATGTCGAATTCGTCGGTGATCTCGCCGACGATTTCCTCAAGAATATCCTCCAGCGTGATCAGCCCCTGCAAGCTGCCGTATTCATCGACAACCAGCGCAAAATGCGTGTGCCGTCGCAGGAACTGGCGCATCTGGTCGTCCAGCGTGGTGGTCTCTGGCACGAAATACGGCTCCATCGCGACTTCCTGCACGTCAAAGCCTTCCAGCGCGTCGGCATCGTTGCTGGCGGCGCGGCGGCGGGCATACATGGCGCGCAGCAGATCCTTGGCGTGGATCACACCGATGATGTTCTCGGGATCGTTGCGATAGACCGGCAGCCGGGTGTGCGCCGAGGCCAGGCATTGTTCCAGAACCTCGCCGGGCGGCAGATCGGCATCGATGGTTTCGATGTCGCTGCGGTGAAGCATGATCTCCTCGACCGTGCGGTCGCCCAGATCCAGCGCCCCCAGCAGGCGGTCGCGGTCTTCCTTCTGGACGGCACCTTCGGAATGACCCAGCGAGATTGCGCCGGCGATTTCATCGCGCACCGCAAGAATTTGGCTTTCCGGATCGGTCTGCACGCCGAACAGGCTGAGGATACCGCGCACCAGCGCGCGCACCGCGCCGACCACCGGCGCGAACACCAGGATCAGCACCCGGATGATCGGGGCGACCAGCGCGGCGGCGCGTTCGGCATTGGTGATTGCGTAGGTTTTCGGCAGCACCTCGGCAAAGATCAGCACCAGCAATGTCATCACCAGCGTCGCCAGCGCGACGCCGGATTCGCCGAAAGCCCGGGTGAAAAGCGCGGTCGCCAGCGAGGCGGCCAATATGTTCACCAGGTTGTTTCCCAGCAGCACCGACCCGATCAGGCGCTCGTTGTCTTCGGTGATCGCCAGCGCGCGTTCGGCGCCGCGATTGCCCTTGTCGGCCTGGCTGCGCAGTTTGCCGCGCGAGGCCGCCGTCAGCGCGGTTTCGGATCCGGAAAAGAAGGCCGACAGCACCAGCAGGCCCAGAATGGCGGCGGCGGTGATCCAGAATGCGGCGTCAAGAATTGGGGCGGGGCTGTCCATGGTGCTTGTCTTTTCTAGGGTTCACCGTCTTATGGGGCGCGTCGGCGGCGCTTTCAAGGAAGGACTGGCAGGGTGCGTGTCAAGGATTTGGGAAGCCTGAAGGGCGAGGTGCTGGTCTTTGGCGGGCCCTGTTCGAACCTTCAGGCGACGCAGGCGTTTGTCGACGTCGCGGCAGCGCGCGGGGTGGCCGCGTCGAACTGCATCTGCACCGGCGATGTGGTGGCCTATTGCGCCGATGCGGCTGCGACGGTGGCGGCCATCCGCCACTTCGGCTGCCCGGTGGTGGCGGGCAACTGCGAAAAGCAGCTTGCAGCGGGGGCGGCGTCGTGCGGATGCGGATTTGACGAGGGAACGGTCTGTGACCTGCTGTCGGCGGGCTGGTATGCGCATGGCGCGGCGCAAATGCGCGCGCAAGAGCGCGACTGGATGAACAGCCTGCCCGACGTTCTGACATTTCGGCATGCCGGTCGGCGTATCGCGGTGCTGCATGGTGGCGCGACCGACGTGGCGCGTTTCCTGTGGCCAAGCTCGGATGCCGGCGCGTTTCTGGAGGAAATCGCGGCGCTCGAAGCCGCGGTGGGCCAGGTCGATCAGGTGATCGCCGGGCATTCGGGGCTGGCATTCGCGCGCGATATCGGCCGCGTGCGCTGGATCAATGCCGGGGCAATCGGGATGCCGCCGCATGATGGCCGGCCCCAGACCCGGTTTGCGCGTCTGTCGGGGGGCGGCGTGACGTTCCACCGCCTGGTCTATGACGTTGATTCCGCGGTCGCGGCGATGCGCGCCGCCGGGCTGACGCAGGGCTATGACGCGGCGCTGACGACCGGCATCTGGCCAAGCGAAGACGTGCTGCCGGTCGAATTGCGGCACTGATCTGACTGCCAGCCAATCCGGCACGGACCCGGGCGGCAGGCTTTTCGCAAAGCATTTCTGCACGAAACGGCGCATGAGTTCTGCGGTTTCAGGCGTGGGCAGGCGGTCCCGGTTTCAGATCCGGTTTTCCGGAAAACCGGAAAACTGGTATTCGGCCAACATATTGAAAATATGCGAATATCCAATCTGTTCGCACCTGATTGCGGCGGAAATGTTATCGAAACGTAAAGCCCGGCCCCTTCGCCGGCCATCGCGATCGGCCTTGTGGCCGATGCCCGCCGGCAGCGCGGACTAGCTGTCGCGCGCCAGTGGATGATGTTCGAGAACCAGTTCTTTCAGGCGCTCGTCCAGCACATGGGTATAGATCTCGGTCGTCGAGACATCCGCATGGCCCAGCAATGTCTGGATGGAGCGCAGATCGGCACCGTTCGCCAAGAGATGCGTCGCGAATGCGTGTCGCAACGTGTGCGGCGTGACCTTGGCGGGTGACACGCCGCCGGCGACGGCAAGTTCCTTGATCAGCGTGTAGAACCTGTGCCGCGTCAGGTGGCCCGACCGGCCGCGAGACGCGAACAGGTAGCGCGACGGCGGCGTGCCTTTGGCGACGGCGGCGTCCTGCACTGTGTCCTGAACGGTGATCCAGGCCGCCATCGCGGCGCGCGCCGGCGGCGACAGCGGCACCATGCGTTCCTTGTCGCCCTTGCCCCGGATCAACAGCATGCGCGGGTCGCCGCGCGCGGCCGATATCGGCAGGCCGACCAGTTCGCTGACGCGCATGCCGGTGGCGTAAAGCAGCTCCAGCAGGCAGGTGTTGCGCAGCCGGTCATGCTTGTGCCGCCCGTGCGTGCGTGCCGCATCCAGCAGGCGGTCGACCTCTTCCACCGTCAATGTCTTGGGCAGCGACTTCTTGCGCCCCGGCCCCTTGATCTGGATCGCGGGATTGTCGCTGCGCCAGCCTTCCTCGAAGGCGAAGCGGTAAAGCTGCCGGATCGCAGACAGCCGTCGGGCCCGTGTCGCCTGCGCCAGTCCCTGCGTCTCGCAATGGATCAGGTAGGCCTCGACATCGTCGCGCATGGCCTTGTCCAGATCGCTGCCGCGCGCCATCAGCCAGCCCTGATAATCCTTCAGGTCGCGCGCATAGGCCAGCTGTGTGTTGTGGGCGGCATCCAGTTCGGCGGCCTGCGCCTCCAGGAACGCCTGAATCCAGTGGCGCGTCATTCCCGCCGATCCAGGATCAGCACCTGCAGGGCCGCACGCCGCGCCACGTCTTCCAGCCCGATCGAGCGCAGCAGGGCCAGCGCGTCGCTCAGCCGGTTCAGATCGCCGTTTGTGCCTTCCTGCATCTGCGCGATCGCACCCAGGATCGCCGCCCCCAGATTGCCGGCCTTCACCTCTGCCGCCAATGCGGGCGGCGCAGCGGTGGCCAGAAACCCGTCGGCGACCGCGCGCGCCAGGTCATCGGGGGGCACGACCCCGGCAAGATCGCCGCGGGCCACGGCCTTCAGAAAGCGGTCACTGGCGGTTTCGGGCGCATAGTCAGTGGCCGCGGTTTCGTAATCCGGTGTCAGCAGGGCAATTCGAAACGCCAGCGGCGCCGCCGGACCGGCAAGGCTGATCTTGCCCAGCGGCTCGGCATGGGCGCGGGCAAACGCCACCTCCAGCCCGGCGCGCTGCATGGCGAACCAGGCCGCCGGCAGCGTCGCCGCTACCGATTGGGCATTGCCGGAGGTCAGCGCCAGATCGAACCGCTGTACCGCGTCGACCCGGTCCCAGACCCCGCCAGAGGCCGCCGGGCGGCGCTCGGTATACAGCCCCAGAAGTTTGTTTTCAGACAGCGCGCCGCTGCGCGCCAGGCGTTCGGCGGCCTCGATCTGCGCCTTCCAGCCGGTATTGGTGCGCAGATCGCTATGGGCGAAGGCCAGCGGCAGGGTCGCGGTCGTCAGCGATTCGCCGATCGCCTCGTACAGGCGGAAGATCAGCGGGCTGGGGCGGCTCGGCGCCGGCAGCGGCGGTGCGCCGTCGAAGGTCTCGGCATCCAGGAACCGGGTCAGCAGCGCATCCTCGGCACCGGTCATCCCGCCCAGCGCGCGTCCGGTTTCCAGCGTCAGCGCGGCGGCGTTCCAGTCGCCGCTTCGCGCCAGGCAGAAGATCTGCGCCGGCATTGTCGGCGCCAGCCCCGGCGCGTTGCCAAGCACCTTGCAGGCCGCATCCTCGGTGCCGGTCAGCAGGCTGGCGTCGAACCAGCGGCGAAACCGTTCGGGGCTGTCGGGGCCGGCGCGGTCCAGCAGCGCCAGTGCCTGCTCGACCGCGCCGAAGGCCAGCAGCGCATCGACCCGCGCCAGAAACAGCCGGCCATCAAGGTCGCTGTCGGCAGGCGGGTCCAGTTCGGCCAGCAGCAGCGTGAACAGCAGGTCCTGCATCGCGGGCAATTGCCCGGTCTGTATGGCACCGATCAGGTGCGCCAGTTCCTCGGCCGAGGAATTGCCCCACAGGTCACGCGGCAGGCCGGTCACGCTGATCGGCAGCAATCCGACCGCATCGGATGACACCGCATCCAGCGGCGTGACGGTGATCTTGTCCAGCGTCGTGCCGCCAGTCACCGCCGTTTCGCGCGGGGTCTGGATCGCGGGGGTAGTTGCCGGCATCGCGATGCTTTCGCTGAGCCAGTCGATCGAGGACAGCGGCGTCTGCGCGAAGGCGGCGCTGCCGCCAAGGCCCAGAACGGCTCCGATCAGGCGCGCCCTAATTTGCATCCAGCGTCACCGGTGTCACCACATCGACCTGTTCGGGCGCCAGATCGCCCAGATAGGCGTAGCCGACCAGACCGATTGCCCCCAGAACCACGAGGATAAAAATGAACTTCAGTATCATGACCATGAAGGTCCCGCCTTGTTTGGTCTGCCTGTATTTGGCCCGTGCAGTGTGAATTTACAACGGGGTCGATTTATATATATGGCATTTCCCGGACGGACCCGCCATTGAGTTTGGAGGGAAATTTTTCGGCGGGGCTTTGCCGGTTTTGCGACAGCGTTTGAAAAAAACGGTTGTGCTGGTGGGCATGATGGGATCCGGCAAGACCGCCGTCGGATCGGCGCTGGCGCGTATGCTGCATGTGCCGTTTCTGGACAGCGACACAGAGATTACCCGCGCCGCGAACATGTCGATTGCCGAGATATTCGAGCGTGACGGAGAGGCGTTTTTTCGTGGCAAGGAAACCCAGGTGATCACAAGGCTGCTGGAAACCCAGCGCGGGATTCTCTCAACCGGCGGCGGTGCCTTTCTGGCCGCGCGCAATCGTGAGGTGATTTCTGCAAAGGGCGTTGCAGTGTGGCTGCGGGCGGATACCGATCTGCTCTGGGCGCGGGTTCGGCACAAGAACACGCGGCCCCTGCTGCGCACGCCCAACCCATATGCGACGCTGAAATCCCTGTGCGAGGAACGCAATCCGATCTACGGGCTTGCCGACCTGGTGGTCGACGCGCACGCGGAATATTCGATTGACGATATGGCAGAGCAGGTGGTCAAGGCGCTGCAGACCCGACCCGATGTGCTGGAGGCGGCGGAATGAACGAAACGGTCAGAGTGAACCTGGGCGAACGGTCCTATGACGTGCGCATCGGTCAGGGTCTGCTGGCGGGGGCAGGGCGGGAAGTCGCCCCCCTGCTGCACCGCCCGCGCCTGTGCATCGTGACGGACGAGACCGTCGCCACACTGCATCTGCGCGGGCTTCAGGACGGGCTGACTGCGGCCGGGATCGACAGCACCGCATTGGCGCTGCCCGCTGGCGAGGCGACCAAGGCCTGGCCGCAATTCTCGCGCACCATCGAATGGCTGCTCGACCAGAAGGTCGAACGCCGCGATGTCGTGATCGCGCTTGGCGGCGGCGTGATCGGCGACCTTGCCGGTTTCGCGGCTGCGGTCCTGCGTCGCGGCGTGCGCTTCGTGCAGATTCCGACATCGCTGCTGGCACAGGTCGACAGTTCCGTGGGCGGCAAGACCGGCATCAACGCGCCACAGGGCAAGAACCTGATCGGCGCATTCCATCAGCCGTCGCTGGTGCTTGCCGATATCGACGTGCTCGGCACGCTGTCGCCCCGGGATTTCCTGGCCGGCTACGGCGAGGTCGTGAAATACGGCTTGCTGGGGGACGCCGATTTCTTTTCCTGGCTGGAGACGAATGGCCCGGCGCTGGCGGCCGGAGACGCCGCGCTGCGCGCCAGGGCGGTGCAGCGTTCGGTACAGATGAAGGCCGATATCGTTGCGCGCGACGAAACCGAAGAGGGCGAGCGCGCGCTGCTGAACCTGGGTCACACCTTCTGCCACGCGCTGGAAGCGGCGACCGGCTATGGCAACCGGCTGTTGCATGGCGAAGGCGTCGCGATCGGCTGTGCGCTGGCATTCGAGACTTCGGCGCGCCTGGGACTGTGCCCGCAGGAAACCCCCAGCCGGGTGCGCGCGCATCTGCGGGCGATGGGCATGAAGACCGACCTGGCGGATATCCCCGGCGATCTGCCCGATGCCGATGCGATGTTGGCGCTGATGGCGCAGGACAAAAAGGTCGTCGACGGGCAACTGCGCTTTATCCTGGCGCGTGATATCGGGGATGCCTTCGTCGCCAGCGGCGTGGACAGCGCCATCGTGCACAGGGTTCTGAGCGATGCGCTGTCGATGCGGTAACACCCGCCGCCGGCCAATTCCGGCGCGGGTTGCCTGTAAGGTGACGCCCGAAGTTGCGGATTGCGCGCTAGAACGGAATCTCGTCGTCGATATCGCCCGCCGGGGCCGATCCGCCAAAGCTGCCGCCCTGCGAGCCCTCGCTGCCGCCGTAGCCGCCCGACCGGTCATCGACATAACCGCCGCCGCCGCCACTGCTGCCGCCTTCGTTGCGCCCGTCCAGCATCACCAGCGTGGCGTCAAAACCTTGCAGGACAACCTCTGTCGAGTAGCGATCCTGCCCTGACTGATCCTGCCACTTGCGGGTCTGCAATTTGCCTTCGAGGTAAATTTTCGAGCCCTTGCGCAGATATTGTTCCGCCACGCGCACCAGACCTTCCGAGAAGATCGCGACGCTGTGCCATTCCGTCCGCTCGCGCTTTTCGCCGGTCGTGCGGTCCTTCCAGGTTTCCGACGTGGCAACCCGCAGGTTGCATACCTTGCCGCCGTTCTGGAACGTGCGCACTTCGGGGTCGCGGCCCAGATTGCCCACCAGGATAACCTTGTTCACCGATCCTGCCATAGCATGCCTCCTTGCCCGAATCCGAAATCGATTGTTTCAGCGTTACACCATCCCAGCAGGGTTAAGGAAAGCCTAATTGCGTGGGAAATCTGTCCGGCCCGCCCCGGGGAACAGTCGCGCGGATCCGCCGGCGTGTTTTGAAAGGGCTGGCCATTCGGGCAAAATTCACTATATTTTCGCAACCACAAAAGGGGGCAGTTTGTCATGTGGCGTGTGTTGAGTCTGGCGATGGCAATGTCGCTGGCTGTGGCTGGCGGTGCGGTCCGGGCCGACGGGTTGAAGTTTTCCACCAAGAACCGTGCCGGATTGTTCAACTCGCAGACCCGCGTGCTCGACACGCGCGCCGCCACGCAATACGCCAATTCCGTGCGCCTGCAGCCCCGCAAGTTCGAAGCGCCGACCAACTACGCGCCGACCTTTCGCGGCAAGTACAACGGCCCCTATCTGGCGGTGGCGCGTGCCGCTGCGCGGCGACACGGTGTGCCCGAGGATTTGTTCCTGCGGCTGGTCCAGCAGGAAAGCGGCTGGCGCCATACCGCGAAATCCCACAAGGGGGCCTATGGGCTGGCCCAGCTGATGCCCGCCACGGCGCGTGCGCTGGGGGTTGACCGGCTGGATCCGCATGACAACCTGAATGGCGGCGCGAAATATCTGCGCCAGCAATACGACCGGTTCAAATCCTGGCGCCTGGCGCTGGCGGCCTATAACGCGGGGCCCGAGGCGGTGGAAAAATACAACGGCGTTCCGCCGTACCGCGAGACGAAAAATTACGTTCGGACCATCTGGGGCAGCTGATCCGCCCCGACACCGCAATTCGATGTTGCCGGGTTCTCAACAAAGAGACCGGAACAGGCCGATTGGGCGGGTATCCGACATCATGTGCAGACCGGCATCCTGACGCAGGTGATCGCGCATCACCAAGGCGTGAACGCGGCTGGGTAAGCCTGTGAAATCGCGGCTTTTATATTGTTTTGGTAAATTTTTGGCAAAAATTGTTGCTGACCTTACCCCGGGTAATATCGTTTGAAATATTGTGTTTTCGCTGGAATCGCGGTAGACAGCCGCCACAGGCTGAAAAATCGTATTGAAAGCGATGGTGGTGGTCTTGGTAAGGGGTGTCCGTCCGGTCTCGGGTGAGCTGTTCGGAAGGTGTTTTCGTAATGTATCGGGGTGAGAGTGCAAAATGAGCAAAAAAATCAAAAAACTTGGAATCGCTGCAGCAATCGCATTGGGCCTGTTTGCGTCGTCGGCATCTGCCACGACCGTGAATCTGGTTAGCGGTGCGGATCTTACGGGAAGCGACGTGAACACTCGTTCATTCGCAACCGGTGGTGTGGCCGGAACGGTAAGCGCCGGATGCAGTTTGAATGTGGTCGCCAACAATTGCGATCATTCCGATCTGCAAAGTACACCGAAGCTGACGCTCGGTATCTACGGGCTTGGCGTAAAGTCAAACGGGGCTCCGTCGAGCCAGGTCGATTCGAGCAATGGCGGCGAATTCGTCAGATTTGCGTTCGCTTCGGCTGTGAACCTGCTGAACTTCAAGTTCAGCACATTCGGCATCAACGGACTTTACGACCTTGTCGTCAACAATGTGTTGTACGGCAGCGGTCTTAGCGGTGACTGGGCCGGATCAATCACGGATGTGAATTCCTTCACGGTGATCGCTACGGGTGGCAGATTCCGAATGGGCAGCTTTGAAGCGCAGTCCAGTAACAACAATCCGCAGGTTTCGGCGGTTCCGCTGCCGGCGTCCGGAATTCTTCTGGTTGCCGCAATTGGCGGGCTATTCGCGTCGCGTCGCCGCAAGGCAAGCTGACCGGAACCCGGTTACGAAATAAGCCGCCGGTCCATCGACCGGCGGCTTTTTCATGCGTTGCGCGAAAATGCGCTATTCGGCCGCGATCTTGATCACCGGTTCCATCGTCGCCAGCGCCTCGTCGTCGAGATGGCATTTGATCTGATGGCCGTTCGCCAGGATCTTTTGCGTCGGCACTTCTGTCTCGCAAAGGTTGCCGGGCACCTTGTCTTTCCAGCCACAGCGGGTCTGGAATGGGCAGCCCGGGGGCGGGTTCATCGCCGACGGGATGTCGCCCTCCAGCACGATATGTTTCTTCTTCACCTTGGTGTCGGCAATCGGCACGGCCGACAACAGCGCCTCGGTATAGGGGTGGTAGGGCGGCGAGAACACCTGATCGGTGGTGCCAAGCTCGACCACATGGCCAAGATACATCACCATCACCCGGTCGCTGAGGTAGCGCACGATCGACAGGTCGTGGCTGATGAACAGCAGCGTGGTCTTTTCCTCGCGCTGGATTTCCATCAGCAGGTCGGTGACGGCGGCCTGCACCGACACGTCCAGCGCCGAGACCGGTTCATCCGCCACCACGATCCGTGCGCCCCCGGCAAAGGCGCGGGCGATTCCGACGCGCTGTTTCTGGCCGCCGGACAGCTGCCGTGGCATCCGGTCAGCGAATTCGCGTGGCAGCTTGACCAGATCAAGCAGCTTCAGCATGCGGTCGCGGCGTTCGCCGTCGCTGTCGCCAATCCCGAAGATTTCCAGAGCGCGCATGATCTGCCGGCCCACGGTCATCGACGGGTTCAACGTGTCGAACGGGTTCTGGAACACCATCTGGATCGAGGCCACGGTTTTCGCGTCGCGCTGTTCGATCGGAATGTCACCGATCGGCCGGTTGTCGAGCAGGATTTCACCATCGGTGGCGGTTTCCAGCCCCATCAACACCTTGGCAAAGGTCGACTTGCCGCAGCCGGATTCGCCGACGATGGCCAGGGTTTCGGATTCGCGGGCCTCGAATGACAGGGTCTCGTTGGCTTTCACCACCTTCTTGTCGCCGCTGCTGAACAGCGCGTTGGCGGATACTTCGTAGTATTTCCTGAGGTTGTCCATTTTCAGAACCACCTTGCCGATCTCGCCTTTCTGCTTGGTTTCGCCCAGCGTGATCGGCGCATTCCAGTCGATCTCTTCGATCCGGCGGCAGCGCGAGACATGGCGGTCGTCGCCCTGGATCGGTTCCATCAGCAGGCTGCCCTTGTCACACACACCTTCGACGAAATAATCGCAGCGCGGGCCAAAGTTGCAGCCCGGCGGGCGTTCGTGGGGCAGGGGGAAGTTGCCCGGGATGGCCACCAGCGGGCGGCTGTTCTTGTCGGCCCCCGGCAGCGGGATCGAGCGGAACAGCGCCTGGGTATAGGGGTGCTGCATCTTGTCAAAGACATCCTCGATGCTGCCCCGTTCGACCGCTTCGCCGGAATACATCACGCAAATCATGTCACAGGTTTCAAGCACCAACCCCAGGTTGTGGCTGATGAACAGCATCGACGTGCCGTATTTCTTGCCAAGATCCTTGACCAGTTCGACCACGGCCGCCTCGACCGTGACGTCAAGCGCCGTGGTGGGTTCGTCCAGGATCAGAAGGCTGGGTTTGCTCATCAAGGCCATGGCAATGACGATGCGCTGCTGCTGGCCGCCCGAAAGCTGGTGGGGAAAGCTTTTCAGGATGCGCTCCGGGTCGGGCAGCTTGACGTCTGTCACCACCTCGAGCGCACGCGCGTAGGCCTCTTTCTCGCCCACGCCTTCGTGGATCATAGGCACTTCCATCAACTGCTTGCCGATTTTCATTGCCGGGTTCAGCGACGCCATCGGTTCCTGATAGATCATCGCGATTTCATTGCCACGCACATCGCGCAATTCTTCGGCGCTCATCTTGGCAAGGTCTTTGCCCTTGAACTTGATGGTGCCGCCGACGACGCGGCCGTTGACGCCGAGGTCCTGCATCACGCCCAGCGCAACGGTGGATTTGCCACAGCCGGATTCGCCGACAAGGCCCAGCGCCTCGCCGGGCTGAACCACGCAAGAGAAATCCATTACCGCGGGAATTTCGTGAAGCCGGGTAAAGAAGGAAATCGACAGTTTGTCGATCTCAAGGATCGGGCCGTCATAATCGCGTTTCATGTCGGGTCTCCTTTTGGAGAATTGTGTTTGTTTTCCGGCGCCCGATCCGGGGACAAGGCCCCCGGGCTTCCGGCGTTTTCATGGATCAGGGATGCTGTCAGTCCTTCAGGCTTTCCTCGCGCAAACCGTCGGCCAGCAGGTTCAGACCCAGCACCAGGCTAAGCAGCGCCAGCGCCGGCGGCAGGGCCGGGTGCAGATAGATCGACAACAGCTTACGCCCCTCGTTGATCGTGCTGCCCCAGTCCGGGCTTTCGGGTGGCAGGCCAAGACCGAAGAAACCAAGCGTTCCCAGCAGGATCGTGGTGTAGCCGACGCGCAGACAGAAATCGACGATCAGCGGCCCGCGCGCGTTTGGCAGGATTTCCCACAGCATGATGTACCACGGGCCCTCGCCCCGTGTCTGGGCGGCGGCGACGTAGTCGCGCGTCTTGATGTCCAGCGCCAGGCCGCGCACGATGCGGAACACCGTGGGCGAGTTGACGAAGACCACCGAGACGAAGACCACCAGAATGCCGCCGGGCACGTTGAAGCCATCCAGCCAGTTCGGCACGATATCGACCTTGGTGCCAGCCTCGGAAATCAGCGACAGGTACAGCCAGATCAGCACGCCCAGCACCCCGATCAGCAACGGCGTGCGGATTTTCGGCTGGGTGTGATAGCGCGAGTTCAACAGGATACAGACAAAGATGATCGGAAAGACGAACATCACCGTCGCCATGTAGCTGGGAATGCCGGTGGCCACGATTTCCGGCGTGACCAGCAGGTAGAACAGCAGGATCACCGGGAAGGCGAGGATCAGGTTCGCCGTGAAGGACAGGAACGTGTCCAGCCTGCCACCGTAATATCCGGCCGGCAGGCCCAGCGTGATGCCGACCATGAAGGCAAACAGCGTCGCCAGCGGCGCGATCTGCACCACGACCCATGCGCCCTTGATCACCCGGCTGAAGATATCGCGCGCCAGATTGTCGCCGCCCAGCAGGTAATAGGCGTAATCTGCCTCTTCCGCGCCCGACAGCGGTGTGCCGGGCACCTTGTTCTTCATGCCGGAAACCTGGGTCAGCGCGTCATGCGTGACGATCAGGTCGAATGCGCCGAAGATGGCGGTGAACACCCAGAACATCACCAGCCCATAGCCGATCATGCCGATGGGGCTGTCAAACAGCTTGCCATAAAGCCCCAGCCTGCGCTTGTAGGTCATCGATATGGTGAACGTGGCGACCAGCGCGATCCAGGTCGGCGTCAACTGGGCCAGGATGCGCAGGATTATCTCGATTGTCGAAAGTGGTTCCATTTGCTCGGCCCCCCTTATGAAATGCGGATGCGGGGGTTCAGGTAGACATAGCCGATATCGCTTATCAGCTGGGTCACCAGAACCACGAAGACCGAGACCACCGAGACACCAAGCAGAAGTTCGATGTCATTATTGCCGGCGGCCTGCACAAGGGTCCAACCGAATCCCTTGTAGTTGAACAGGGTTTCGACGATCACCACGCCGTTCAGCAGCCATGGAAACTGCAACATGATCACGGTGAAGGGCGCGATCAGCGCGTTGCGCAGCGCGTGCTTCATGACGATGTTGGCGAAACTGACACCCTTCAGCCGCGCGGTGCGGATATATTGCGCGGTCATCACCTCGGCCATGCTGGCGCGGGTCATGCGCGCGATATAGCCCATGCCGTACAGGGCAATCGTCAGCACCGGCAAAGTGAAATTGGCGAAGGTAATGTCATCCATGGCACTGGTCGCGGTGCCCTTGAACCATTTCAGCCCGACCGCGGACGAGGCGAAGATCGCGATGAAGATAACGCCGGAAACATATTCCGGCGTGGCCGTCGTGACGATCGAGGCGGTTGACAGCGACCGGTCAAGTTTTGACCCCTCGCGCATCCCGGCCAGAACACCGATCAACAGGGCCCCCGGCACCATGACGCACATGACGATCAGCATCAGCCATCCGGTCAGGCCAAGTCGCTTGGCGACAATACTGGCAACCCCGTCCTTGAACACGGTGGAATAACCCCAGTCGCCCTGCAGGATTCCGCAAAACCGTGGCGCCGCCTCTGGCGCCACGTCGCCCCTGATGCAGCGGCCGGTGATCTTGCCGTTGTCGTCCTCGTGGGTGAAGCCGGGCAACACTCCCAGCCACTCGCCATATTTCACCGGCATCGCGCGCAGATAGCCGCGATTTTCAAGCCACTGGACGACCTGTTCGTCGGTCATCCGCTGGTTGCCCTGGTTCTTGGCCAGCTTTTCCAGATTCGGGAAAAGATTCGTCAGAAAGAAAACCACAAATGTCAGACACAGAGCCGTAAGGATCATCACCCCCACGCGCCGCGCGATGAATGTCAGCATCTTCATTGCCCCCGTCAGTTTTCGTCGGCAGGCTTTGGCGGCCCGTCCCTATCCCGGCAGGTTCGATCCTGCAGGTTTTGACGGATCGCGCCTGGAAAGGCGCGATCCGGTAGCTGCTTGTCAGGCCGAAAAGCCGATCTTGTAGAGATGGATTTCGTGGCTTGGGTGCTTTTCCGCACCCACGACATTGCTGACGTGGTGGTTGTAGAGCGACCGCCAATACGGCTGGATGATCACGCCATCCTCGCGCAGCAGCGTTTCGATCTTTTCCATCACGACGCGCCGCTTCTCGGAATCCGCGATCGACAGGGCCTGGTTGATCAGGTCGTCGAACGCGGGGTTGGCATAGGCGGTCTCGTTCCAGGCCTCGCCAGAGCGATAGGCCAGTGCCAGAACCTGCACTTCAAGCGGCCGGTGGTTCCACTGGGTCGAGCTGAACGGATATTTTGCCCAGTCGTTCCAGAACGTCGAGCCAGGCAGGATCGTCCGCTTGATGCTGATTCCGGCGTCGCGCAGCTGTGCCGCCACAGCGTCGCCGGTGTTTTTCTGCCAGTCATCGTCAACGGTGATCAGTTCATGCTCGAAATCGCCCATTCCGGCGTCGTCCATCATCGCCTTGGCAGCGGCGGGATCGAAAGCTGCCGGGCCGATGTCGACATAGGCGGGGTGAATCGGGCAGACATGGTGGTTGGCTGCAACAACACCGCGGTTGGAATAGCCAAGTTCAAGACATACCGAATTGTCGACAGCCATCGCCAGAGCGCGACGCACTTCGGCCTTGGCATAGGGTTTCATCCCGTTGATTTCGGCCACCTGGTTGGTGCGGACCACCGTCGTTGCCGCGGTCACCGCTTCGGTGCGCGTCCAGCCGATGCCATCCATGATGTCGATGAAGTCGCCGACCGTCTCGTAGAACATGTCGACTTCTTCGGATTCAGCCGCGGCGACCCAGGACGAAGGATCGGTGCCGTAATCAATGAACTCTACAGTATCCACATATGGTCCGCCATAAACCGCGGTCCCCCACCATTCCATATCGGTGTTGCGGGTCAGCGTGCATTTCACGCCGACTTCAAGTTCGCCGGGAAGATACGGGCCGGTGCCGATTCCGTTCGCCCAGACGTCGCCGCCGTCATAGCTGGAATGGGTCACTGCCGCCGGGTAGTCCGACATATTGGCGATGATCGCGATGTCCGGCGCAGACAGGGCCAGCTTGACAGTGTTGCCATCCACCGTGATCGCGCCTTCGCGCGCCTGTTTGGTTTCTTCGTCGATCAGACCGCTCATGCGGCTGGCCATCGAGTTGGTTTCGCTGGCCTTGTCGCACCAGCTTGCCACGATACGGGCCACATCGTCTGCGGTGAAATCGTCGCCGTTGTTCCACTTGACGCCCTGGCGGACGTTCAGCGTATAGGCGGTGGCGTCGTCGTTGACTTCCCAGCTTTCCAGCAGCATGCCGCGGAAGGTACCGTCCGAGTTGTACTCGACCAGATATTCCAGAAAGCCGCGCGATTGATTGCCCAACTCAGACCAATCGTAGGACCGTGGGTCTTTCATCGCCTTGATGCTTTGCTGGATGCGCAGCGTGCCGCCCATCTGGGCGTGACTGGCTGCCTTGGCGGGGCTGTCCAGCCCGATCATGCCATAGGCGGCTGTCGCTGCAACACCAAGTGCCGTGGCGCGGGTCAGGAATTCGCGGCGGTCAAGCAGTCCCGCCTTGTATTCGGCCGCATACATTTCGGCGGCCGGGTGGACCGTCCGTTTTTTCGTTTCTGGCGTCATCATCTTCTCCCTGTGAGACGTTGGTTTGATTATTTCGGGCGATATCGCGTCAATTCATCGGCCCCCCATGGGCACATTCCACTGTCCCCGCCGGTATTGAACGCTGGCATTCCCCCCATTTTGCATTCCGCATGAATAGATGCGAGGCGTCAACGCGCGCTTTCGCCCAATCTGGTCACAAAAGCGACATGCCTTTAGGAAAAGCGACATTGCCCCGGACCGCAAGCGGATTCTTTTCACAATTTTCGCGTGCCGGGAAAGCGATGCTCAGATCTGGCCGCGAAAGCCGGACGGGGTCTGGCCGGTGTGTTTCTGGAATGCCCGGGTGAAATACGCCGGAGAGCTGAATCCAAGCTCCTGCGCGATATCCTTCACCGGCCGGCGGGTTTCGCCCAGCAGGCGGCGCGCCTCGAAATGGATGCGATCCGCCAGAATGACCGACGCCGATCGCCCGCAGGCGATATTGCACGACCGGGTCAGGTGCGTCGGCGTCACGCCCAGATGGGCGGCGTAATCCTGGATCGTCCGGCCAGAGCGATAGTCGCGTTCCACCATCGCGGTGAAGGCAGCCGCCAGGCGGCGGGCGGCGTCATGTTCCAGTTCTTGCAGATTGTCCTGGGTCATCTCGCGCTGCAACCAGACCGACAGCAGGCCTGCATGGGCCATCAGGGCCTGATCGTGGCCGGGCAGTTCGCGCCCGAGTTCGCGCGCAAGATTGTCGATCAGCAGGGTCAGTTCGGCCTGCTGGTGCACCTCGCGAAAGCGGAAATGCACCGGCGACTCGGGCAGGGTCAGGCTGCTGTCGCGCGGAAAGAAGACCGCGGTGCCGAAAACCTGCCCCAGCATTTCATAGCCGTGCATCGTGCCCGATGGCAGGAACACTGCGTGATGCGGCCCGAACCCGTGCGTGACCCCGGCAATCGTGATCCGGCCCTGACCGCGGGTGAACCACAGCAGCAAGGGCTGGGCATAGGATCGCATCGCCTCGGTCCGCCAGCGGGTCTCCGGCGTCAGGCGCGGCAGTTGTTCCACCCGGAACCGTTTGGTCCTGAGCGTCAGATTGATATCGGGTCGTGAGGTGCTGAATATCTGCATCATGTCAGATCTGCGATACCATCCACAGGGTCAAACCAAAGTCATCTATAGGGCAAAGCTCGAGCAGCAGCAAACCGGGCAGCGGTCAGGCCAGCAGTCGGGGCAGCAGAATCGAACGCCATCCCCCCATTCTCGACCGAAACCATGTGCGTTGTCGCTTGGCATATTGCCGGGTTGCGGTCTTTGCTGCGTCGACTGCGTCTTTCAGGTTACGGTTCCCGCGCAAATGGTCGATCAATTCGGGCGCGCCGATTGCCCGCGACGACGGATTGGCCGGATTCCAGTCTGCCAGGTTGTGCCGCACCTCTTCCAGCGCGCCATTTGCGATCATCGCGTCAAAGCGCCGCTCGATTCGGGCCGTCAGCCAGTCGCGGTCCGCCTCGATCAGAAGGGGCTGGGCATCCTTCAGCGCCAGCAGCGGGGCAGGGGTGTCGTCCTGCCAGGCGGCCAGCCCGCGCCCGGTGGTCTGCCACACCTCCCATGCGCGCTGCACCCGCATCGGGTTGGCGGTGTCGATGCGGGCCAGCGTGGCGGCATCGAGCTCTGTCAGCATCGCCGCCAGATCCTCTTGTTGCAGCCGCGCGCTGGCACGTGCACGGATCCCGGCGGGCGTCGGCGGGATATCGGCCAGCCCCTCGGTCAGGGCAGTGAAATACAGCCCGGTTCCGCCAACCAGAATCGGACGCGCGCCCGACAACAGCGGTGCAAGGTCGCGCAGCCACTGGCCGACCGAATACGTGGCGTCACCGGCGACATGGCCATACAGGCGGTGCGGCGCGAGCGATTCCTCGTCCCGTCCGGGGCGTGCGGTCAGAATCCGCCAGTTGGCGAAAACCTGCAACGCGTCGGCATTGACGATGACGCCGCCCTGGGTCGCGGCAACCTCCAGCGCCAGCGCCGATTTGCCCGATGCCGTCGGCCCGGCGATCAGCACCGGCTGCTCTGCATTCAGTGATTTCAGCCAGTCCGGCGTCATGGCGGAGTTTGCGCATTGAACATGTGTGGGTTTTGCGACATTTTGCGCGCCAAGCAAAGACATCGTGAAAATATGCATGGGGCCGTGCCAGAATGACCGAAGCCGCAATCCAGTTGCCCACCGCGAAATACAAGCGCGTCATGCTGAAAATCTCGGGCGAGGCACTGATGGGCGATCAGGGATTTGGCCTGCATCCGCCCACCGTGGCGCGCATCGCCGCAGAGGTGCAGTCGGTGCACCAGATGGGCGTCGAGATCTGCATGGTGATCGGCGGCGGCAATATCTTTCGCGGGCTGCAGGGGTCGGCGCAGGGCATGGAACGCACCACGGCCGACTACATGGGCATGCTGGCCACGGTGATGAATGCGCTGGCAATGCAGTCGGCGCTGGAGGCGCTTGGCATTTTCACGCGGGTCATTTCCGCGATCCCGATGGACCAGGTGTGCGAACCCTACATCCGCCGCCGCGCCGTTCGCCACCTTGAAAAGGCACGCGTCTGTATCTTCGCCGCCGGAACCGGCAATCCCTATTTCACGACCGATACCGCCGCCACCCTGCGCGCCAACGAGATGAGCTGCGAGGCAATTTTCAAGGGCACCAAGGTTGACGGTGTCTATGACAAGGATCCGGCAAAACATGCCGACGCCAAGCGTTATGACCAGATCAGCTATGACGATGTGCTGGCCCAGCACCTGGGGGTGATGGATGCCACCGCGATTGCGCTGGCGCGCGGCAACAACCTGCCGATCATCGTGTTCTCGCTCGACGAACCGGGCGGGTTTCGCGGCGTTCTGGCCGGCGAGGGGACCTACACCAAGGTCAGCTGATCCGACGCCGACGGTGCGCCGGTGCGGGTGCCGGATTCTGCGCCACGGGCCGAGGTGCCTATACAAGCGCCCGCCCGTGCCTTAAAACACCGTCAAACAAGACAAGCAGGCCACAAGAGGCATTCAATGTCCGACGAGATCGAGATTGACATAGACGACCTGTCGCGGCGCATGGATGGCGCGCTGGCGGCGATGCGGCAGGAATTCGCAACCCTGCGCACCGGACGGGCCAGCGCCAGCATGATCGAGCCGGTGATGGTTGACGCCTACGGCGCGCTGACCCCGATCAACCAGGTCGGCACGGTGAACGTGCCCGAACCGCGCATGGTCACGATCAATGTCTGGGACAAGTCGCTGGTGCAGAAGGTCGAAAAGGCGCTTATGGAATCGGGGCTGGGGATCAATCCGCAGACCAACGGCACCATCATCATGCTGCCGATTCCGGAACTGAACGAGGAACGCCGCCGCGAACTGACCAAGGTGGCCGGGCACTATGCCGAAAGCGCGCGCGTCGCGATCCGCAATGTGCGCCGCGATGGCATGGATCAGCTGAAGAAGGCCAAGAACGACGGCATGTCCGAAGATGACCACAAGATATGGAGCGACGAGGTGCAGGAACTGACCGACACCCATATCAAGGCCGTGGACGCCGCGCTTGAGAACAAGCAGGCAGAAATCATGCAGGTCTAGGCGCGGTGCGTTTTCCTTGCACCCGGCCGGTCATGCGGTCGGCCGGAAAGCCCATAAACTTTCCGCTGCTGGCCGCATTGCCTTCACAATTGTGTCCTATCCGGAAACTACAAAGCATTTATCTGTTTAAGGAACCATTTCCATGACCTTCACGGCCACCAGAAAACCTGACCCGCTGCCGGGCCCGCGTCATGTGGCGATCATCATGGATGGTAACGGGCGATGGGCGACCCAGCGCGGCCGGGCGCGGCTGTTCGGCCATCACGCCGGCGCCAAGCGCGTGCGCCAGATCGTTCGGGCCTGCCCGGATCTCGACGTGAAATACCTGACGATCTTCGCCTTCTCCACGGAAAACTGGAAGCGCACGCAGACCGAGGTCGCCGGGCTGATGTCGCTGTTCCGCCGTTACATCACGCGCGAGGCCCATGCCTTGCTGAAAGAAGGCGTGCGGGTGCGCTTTATCGGCGACCGGATCAAGCTGGACGAGAAACTCGTCAGCCTGATGGACGAACTTGAACTGCTGACCGCCGACAATTCCAAGGTGCATCTGACAATCGCGCTGAACTATGGCGGGCGAGACGAAGTTGCCCGCGCAACCAAGCGGTTGGCGCGCGAAGTTAAAGCTGGCCGCGTCGATCCTGAATCGGTGGATGCAGAGACATTGGCGCGGTTCCTCGACACCTATTTCCTGCCCGACCCCGACCTGGTGATCCGCACCAGCGGCGAGGCACGGATATCGAATTTCCTGCTGTGGCAGTCGGCCTATGCCGAATATGAATTCATCGATACGCTGTGGCCCGATTTCAACCGCGAGATCTTCGCCGATATCGTCGCCGCCTATGCCCGGCGCGAGCGCCGCTTTGGCACCGTTCCGACATGACGCTATCCTCCCGTAACTGGGACGATCTGCGCCCGCGTCTTGTCACCGGCGGGGCCCTGATTGCGGCGGGCATTCTGGTCATCTGGCTGGGCGGCAGCGTCTTTGCCGTCACCGCCGCGCTGGTCACCGGCATCATGGTCTGGGAACTGGCGCGGATGATCACCGCCGACAAGGCGGCGCAGGCGCTGCAACTGGGCGTTCTGACCGCGGCCTGCCTGTTGCTGGCGCGGCATATGGGTCCGGTCTTCCTGATGCCGCTGCTGCTGGCGCCCGCTGTGGCCGGGGCCTGGCTGTTGCGCCGCCATCATGCGATTTTCGCGGCCTATGCGCTGGGGATCACGCTTGCCGGCTACGGGCTGACCCTGTTTCGCGACACATATGGCGTGGTCTGGCTGTTCTGGCTGGTGATCGTAGTCGCCGGGACCGATATTGCCGGTTATTTCGGCGGCCGCATTCTGGGGGGCGCGAAATTCTGGCCCGCGATCAGCCCGAAAAAGACCTGGGCCGGCATCGTGGCCGGATGGGTGGCGGCCGCGGTCGTCGGGCTGGTCTTTCTGCTGTTGACCGATGCCGGGCGCGATCTGATCTGGATATCGGTCGTGCTGTCCTTTGCCAGCCAGATGGGCGACATCGCCGAAAGCGCGGTCAAGCGGAAGATGGGCGTCAAGGACAGCAGCAACCTGCTGCCCGGCCATGGCGGTCTGTTCGACCGGTTCGATGCGCTGCTGGGCGCGGCGCTGTTCATGCTGGTGGTGGCGCTGGTCGTCGATGTGCCCGACCTGCGGTTCTGAAATGCCGCGCAGGGTTTCGATTTTCGGGGCCACCGGATCGGTTGGCCAGAATACGATCGACCTGATCAGGCGGGATAAAGAATCTTATGATATCATAGCATTAACAGGTGGTTCTAATGTGGACCAACTGGCCCGCGATGCGCGCGAACTGGGGGCCGCCCTTGCGGTCACCGCGTTTGAGGACCGCTTGCAGGATCTGCGCGCGGCGCTGGCCGGATCCGGGATCGAGGTGGCCGCGGGCGCCGCAGCCGTGGCCGAGGCCGCCGCGCGCCCGGCCGACTGGGTGATGTCCGCAATCGTCGGCGCGGCCGGGCTGGCGCCCGGGCTGGCGGCGTTGCGCCACGGCGGCACGCTGGCGCTGGCCAACAAGGAAAGCCTGGTCACCGCCGGACCGCTGCTGATCGCCGAAGCGGCCAGCCACGGCTCCACGATCCTGCCGGTCGACAGCGAGCATTCGGCGGTGTTCCAGGCGCTTGCCGGCGAAGAATTCGCGACCGTCGAACGCATTATCATCACCGCAAGCGGCGGCGCGCTGCGCGACTGGCCGCTGGAGGCGCTGGAACACGCGACCGTGGCCGAAGTGTCCAGCCACCCGAATTGGGACATGGGCCAGCGGATCACGATAGACAGCGCGTCCATGTTCAACAAGGCGATGGAGCTTATTGAAACGAAAGAGTTTTTCGGAATATCGCCGGACAAGATAGAGGTGTTGATCCATCCCGAAAGCCTGATCCATGCGATGGTCGGCTATTGCGACGGCGCGATCATGGCGCATGTCGGCCCGCCCGACATGCGCCACGCCATCGGCTATGCGCTGCACTGGCCCGAGCGGCGCGCATTGCCGGTGCACCGCCTTGATCTTGCGCAGATCGGCACGCTGAGTTTTCGCGCCCCCGACGAGGCCCGCTGGCCGGCGCTGCGCCTGGCCCGGGACGTGATGCAGACCGGCGGATATGCCGGCGCGATCTTCAACGCCGCCAAGGAACGCAGCCTCGATGCCTTCATCGCCGGCGACATCGGTTTCAACGCGATGGCCGCGATCGTCGACGAGGTCTTGACCCAAATGTCAGCGGAAACCGGCCTTAGTTCGGCCCAGATTGATCTTGATACCTTGCACCAGATAGACCATCTGGCACGTATCCGCGCGGCAGAGGTTATGCGTCGGCGCGCCTGAGGCAGTGTAATAATACAGAGGCAAAAGCCTGACCATGATCGACCTGATCCCTCAATTCGGCAACGTGATCTACACGATTGGCGCGTTTATCGTCGCGCTTTCGGTGATCGTGGCGGTGCACGAATACGGCCATTACATTGTTGGCCGCTGGTGCGGGATCAAGGCCGATGTCTTCTCGCTGGGGTTCGGGCCGGTGCTGTGGTCGCGCCCGGACAAGCACGGCACTGTCTGGCAGATCGCGGCCTTGCCCTTTGGCGGTTACGTAAAGTTCATGGGCGACGCGGACGCGGCCAGCACCGGGACCGATGACAAGTTCGACGGGATGGATGACGAGACGCGCCGCCAGACCATGCATGGCGCGCCTCTGTGGGCGCGGGTGGCGACGGTTGCGGCGGGCCCTGTGTTCAACTTCATCCTGTCGATGCTGATCTTCGGGGCGATCCTGTTCTTTCGCGGTGTGGCCGCCGACCCGTTGACCATCGACGAATTGCGCCCGGTTCCGGGCGCGGCGCAGACCCTGCAACCGGGCGATGAAATCCTGTCGATCGCCGGGCGCAAGACGCCGCTGGTCGAGGATTTGGGCGATTTCATTGACGATCTGCCGCAAGAAGCGTCGATGACCTATGAACTGCGCCGCGATGGCCAGATCATAGATGTCACCGCGTCGCATCCCTATCCTGCGTATGTTTCCGGGCTGACGCCTGGATCCGCCGCGATGGAGGCGGGGATAGAAGAGGGCGATTTCATCCTGTCCGTCGACGGCGAGCCGGTGCCGACCTTTCAGGCGCTGCGCGAAAAGATCGGCGCGTCCGACGGCAAGACCGTGCTGCTGGCGGTATGGCGCGATGGCGAGGTCACCGATGTCGCGCTCAAGCCGCGGACAATGGATTTGCCCAGGCAGGACGGTTCCTTTGAAACCCGCTATCTGATCGGCATCACCGGCGGATTGCTGTTCTCGCCGAAAACCGAGACGCCGGGGCTGTATCGGGTTGCCAGCTATGGCGTCAGCCAGACGATCTATATCGTGCGCTCGTCGCTGTCGGGTCTCTACCACATGGCCGCGGGTGCGATCAGCTCGTGCAACCTGCGCGGCCCGCTGGGTATTGCACAAACCAGCGGCGAGGCGGCCAGCCAGGGCTGGACCAGTTTCATATGGTTCATCGCGGTGCTGTCGACAGCGGTCGGCCTGCTGAATCTGTTCCCGATTCCGGTGCTGGATGGCGGCCATCTGGTGTTCTTTGCCTACGAAGCGATCAGCGGGAAACCGCCCAATGAAAGGGCGTTGCGGATACTGATGAGTATTGGATTGGCTATGTTACTGACTCTAATGGTTTTTGCATTGACCAACGATTTCATCTGTCCGTAAATCGACGTTTCTTTGCCAAAATCCTGCCACATTTGACCAATAATCCTGCCTCAAAGTAACAGCCCGCAGGAGGCTTCGATGGATACGATCAAAGACGGCGTTGTCAGCCTTTCGCTTATCGCAAATCTGAATTGGGACCGATTCCTGTTTCTGGGCCTGATCGGGGCGGCCTTGTTCGCCGCCGGTTACATGGTGTCGCTCTAGCGCACACCTGACAAGCCGACCCGCTAACCGGGTCAAAGTATAAACGCCTGCAATCGCGGGCGTTTTTTGTTGTTTCCGCGCAGCTATCCACAGCATAGAGCGAAATGGCCCTTGCGTGTGGATAAAATTTGGCGGAGTTTCACAACATGTGGTGGGGCACCGCTTTGACAATCACAGGGGCTGGGGGGCAACCGGCTTTTGACAAGTGTTTCCAATCCCGCTACTCAAACAAAAAGCCTGACACGAACGGGGTAGAATGTGATGGGACGAGCATTGTTGGGTTTTAAAGGTGGGCGGCGCAGGACTTCAGGCGTCAAGGCGTGGCTGGCCCCGTTTATTTTCGCAGTGATTACATCGGTTTGCGTAATGTCGCCCGGCACCGGGCAGGCGCAGGACTACCGCTTCAGCAATGTCACGATCGACGGCGCGACCCGGATCGAACCCGGTACGGTCCTGAGTTACGCAGGAATCGCCAAGGGCGAAGCGATCACGGCGGGCCAGTTGAACGCCGCCTATCAGCGCGTTCTGGCCTCTGGTCTGTTCGAAACCGTCGAATTCATTCCCAGCGGCAACACGCTGGTGATCCGGGTTCAGGAATTTCCCACGGTCAACCGCATCAATTTCGAGGGCAATCGCCGGCTGAAGGACGAAGAGCTTGGTTCGATCGTGCAAAGCCAGGTGCGCCGCGTCTATTCGCCCAGCCTCGCCGAACAGGACGCCGCGCGCATCACCCAGGCCTATGAACAGGCCGGGCGGCTGGCCGCGAATGTCGAACCCAAGATCATCCGCCGTTCCAACAACCGGGTCGACCTGGTGTTCGAAGTCAAGGAAGGCCGGGTGTCCGAGGTCGAACGGATCAGCTTTGTCGGCAACCGCAAGTTCGGCGACCGCCGTCTGCGCCGGGTGCTGGAAAGCAAACAGGCCGGCATTTTCCGCGCCATCATCCAGCGCGACACGTTCATCGCCGACCGGGTCGAATTCGACAAACAGGTTCTGCGCGATTTCTATCTGTCGCGGGGATACGTGGATTTCCAGGTGCTTTCGGCGACGCCCGAATTCTCGCGCGAACGCAACGGGTTCTTCCTGACGATCAATGTCCGCGAGGGCCAGAAATTTTCGTTTGGCGAAATCACGACGACCTCTGAACTGGGCAATGTCGACCCCGACGAGTTTCAGGCCGCCATCCGCATCCGCCCGGGGCAGACCTTTTCGCCGACCGCCGTCGATCAGACGATTGCCCGGCTTGAACGGCTGGCAGTACAGAAGGACCTTGATTTCATCCGGGTCGAGCCTCGCGTCACCCGCAACGACCGCACCCTGACGCTGGATATCGAGTTCGCGGTTGTCAAAGGCCCGCGGATCTTTGTCGAGCGGATCGACATCGAGGGCAATGCGACCACGCTTGACCGTGTTGTCCGCCGCCAGTTCACCTCGGTCGAGGGCGATCCGTTCAACCCGCGCGAAATCCGCGACAGCGCCGAACGCATCCGCGCGCTCGGCTTCTTTTCCAAGGCCGATGTCGAAGCGCGCGAAGGATCGTCGCCGGATCAGGTCATCGTCGATGTCAATGTCGAGGAACAACCGACCGGCAGCCTAGGCTTTGGTGCGACCTACAGCACCGCAACCGGTGTGGGCGCCACGGTCAATTTTTCCGAACGCAACTTCCTTGGGCGGGGCCAGACCCTGCGGTTCGATATCTCCGCCTCCGGGGACAGCGGCGTCTACAGCTTTGGCTTCGCCGAACCGGGGTTCCTTGGGCGCGATCTGCGGTTTGGCATCAATGCCAGCTATGCACATGACGATTCGGTCACCAACACCACCTATAACACGGTGCGCGGCACGTTCAGCCCGTCGCTGGAATTCCCGCTGAGCGAATTCAGCCGGCTGGGCCTTCGTTACACCATCGAGGGCACGGATATCACCAGCGTGCCGGCGGGCTCGTCCGCGGTGCTGCTGGCGGAATCCGCGCGCGGGTTGGAACTGGCCAGTTCGGTTGGGTATACATATTCCTACCGCACACTCAGCACCGGGCTGGACCCGGACGCCGGTGTGCTGTTCCGCTGGAGCCAGGATTTCGCCGGTGTCGGCGGCGACGTCCAGTATGTGAAAAGCCAGGCCTTGTTGGTGGGCGAGCGCAAGATCCTGAATGACGAAGTGACCGTTCGCGCGATTTTCGAGGGTGGATTTCACCACTCTGTCGGCGGCGGCGACAGCCGGATCACGGATCGCTTCAACCTGAATGGCAAGATACGCGGTTTCGATATCAATGGCGTCGGCCCGCGTGACCTGACCGCGGCGAACACCGATGCGCTTGGCGGCAATTATTTTGCCGTGGCCAAGGTCGAGGCAGAGTTTCCGCTGGGCCTGCCCGAAGAATACGGCGTGCATGGCGGTGTCTTCCTGGATGTCGGCAGCGTCTGGGGGCTGGACAATGACCTTGGCGGGGCAATTGATGACAGCTTCAAGCTGCGGTCCTCCATCGGTTTCTCGCTGTTCTGGGACACGCCGATCGGACCGCTGCGGTTCAACTTCTCGCGTGCGATCCAGAAGGAAAGCTACGATATCGAGCGCGAGTTCGACCTGACCATCTCGACCCGGTTCTAGTTCTTGCTTGGCGCGCGCCTCAGGGCCTGTGCGTTCTGCGTCGCGGTCGCTTTGCCGTTCGCGCTGGGGGCGCAGGAACTGTCGCAGGGCCTGCCGTCTCCGATCCTGACACTGGATCAGGAACGGCTGTTCAACGGATCGCGGGTTGCCGAACGGGTGGTGGCGGAAACCGAACGGCGCACCGCCGAACTGACCGCCGAGAATCGCCGGATCGAGGAACAGCTGGTCGCAGAGGAACTGGAACTTACCGAACGCCGTCCAAGTCTGCCGCCGGATGAGTTTCGCGCGTTGGCGGACGCGTTTGACGCCAAGGTGCAGGGGATCCGCGCCGCCCAGGACGCCAAGGCGCGCGAATTGCAGCGATTGCAGGACGAGGAACGCCAGAATTTCCTGCGCCGCATTACGCCGGTTCTGGCCGAGATCGTGCGCGAGCGTGGCGCGGTCGTGGTGCTGGATCGCCGGTCGGTGCTGCTGTCTGCCGAAGCCATCGACATCACCGACGAGGCGATCGCGCGCATCAACGAGGTTCTGGATCAGGCGGCAACGCAAACCCCGGCCCCCGCGCCAGAGGCAGTGCCCGAACCCGCACCCGCACCGGAAAACACCCCGGTTGACCCACCGCAGGCGACGCCCGAAACCCCGCAACAGCCCTAAGCGCAGTTGTCACCGTTCCGCGCAGTTGCTACCACAAGGGCGTTGACAGCCAGGAAACAAGGATGCCCCGATGAACGAGGGTTTGCAAACCGCCGATATTGACCTGATTCAGCGGATCATTCCGCACCGGTATCCATTCTTGCTGGTGGACCGGGTGATAGATATCGACGGCACCAAATCTGCCACCGGCCTGAAGAACGTCAGCTTTAACGAGCCGCATTTTCAGGGCCATTTTCCCGGAGCGCCGATCATGCCGGGCGTGACCATCATCGAGGCGATGGCGCAAACCGCGGCGGTGATGGTCGGGGTGGCGCAGGGTCTCGCAGACAAGAATTTCCTGATCTATTTCATGGCCATCGACAATTGCAAGTTCCGCCGCAAGGTGGTTCCGGGCGACGTGCTGAGGTTGCATGTGGAAACCCTGCGCGGCGGCTCGAAAATCTGGAAATTCAGGGGCCGGGCCGAAGTCGGGGGCGAAGCCGCCGCCGAGGCGGAGTTCACCGCCATGATCGACATGCCGTCGTGATCCTCTGATGAGCGTTGATGCCTCTGCGACAATTCACGCCAGCGCGGTTGTCGAACCCGGCGCCGTGATCGGTGCGGGTTGTGTCGTGGGGCCGTTCAGCCTGATCGGCGCCAGAGTGACGCTTGCCGCGAATGTCGAGATCAAGAGCCATGCGGTCGTCACCGGTATCACCGAGATCGGCGAGGGCAGCGTGGTGTTCCCGCATGCCTGTATCGG
>JAJDOB010000020.1 GCA_022340385.1 Rhodobacter sp. | reverse complement strand
GTCTCTCGTTCTCAACATGATACCGGTTTTCCGGTTTTCCGGTTTTCCGGTTTTCCGGTTTTCCGGTTTTCCGGTTTTCCGGTTTTCCGGTTTTCCGGTTTTCCGGTGAAAACCTGTCGTGGACCCGGTAGGCGTCAAGCGAAATCGACCTCCCGCGGCGGGCGAATTTCGCCAATCGTGGCAGGGCAATCCCGGGCGCAGGACACCATCCGCGAAAAGCGATTCAAGACCGCCGCGAAACGCGATAGAACGCCCGCATGACCCGCATCATCGTTCACGCCGGCTTTCACAAGACGGGCACCACCAGCCTGCAGGATTTCCTGCGCGACAACCGCTCGGCGCTTGCGCCCTGCTTTCGTTCCTATGGCAAGGCGGATTTCCTGGCCGCCGGGGCGCATGCCCGGATCTACGCCCAGCGCCCGTTCGCCTGGCGGTTGTGGCGGTTCCGGCGCAGTTTTCGCCGGTTTCTGAACTCGGTTGAGACCGGCGGCACCATCGTGCTGTCGCGCGAAACCTTCAGCGGCGGCATGCCCGGGCACCGGCGTATCGGCGGGGCGCTGATGACGTCATATGCGAAACCCGCCACCAGACTGGCCGGTGTGATCGTCGCGGAACTGCGTCGCCGCTTTGGTCCGGACGCCGATATCACGTTCCTTTACACGACGCGGGAACGCGAGGACTGGATACGTTCGGTACATGGCCATCTGCTGCGCTCGATCCGCCTGACCCTGGATTTCAAAAGCTTTCGCGCCCAGTTTCCCGACCTCGCGGGACCAGAGGCAGAGGCGGCGGCGATGGCGCGTGCGCTTGCCCCGATCCCGGTGGTCACCGCCGCACTGGAGGATTTCGCCACCCACCCCGAAGGCCCCGCCGCCGCGCTGCTGGACCTGCTGGAAGTCCCCGCCGACCTGCGTGCCGGCCTGAAACCGGCCCGGCGGGGCAACAGCGGGCAAAGCGGCGACATGCGCGAGGCGTTTCGCGAACTGAACGCCCAGGCGCTTGGCAAATCGGAACTGAAACGCCGGAAAGACGCCCTGCTCCGCCCGAAAGGCACCGCCACATGAGCCAACCGACCAAATCGCATGGCCGCCTGTCGATCAGCGCCACCGCGAAGCCGCGCGAACTGATATCCGACACGCCGGACCTGCAGGGCGCCTGGACCGCCCGTGTCATCACCCTGGTTCCGCAGACCTTTCCCGGCGTGCTGGGCGCGTCGCTGACCGGCAAGGCGCTGGAACAGGGTCTGTGGCAGTTGCAGCCCATCGACCTGCGCCAGTTCGGCGAGGGCCGGCACCGCAACGTCGATGACACGCCCGCCGGGGGCGGCGCCGGCATGGTGCTGCGGGCCGACGTGATGGGCGACGCCATCGAACACGCCATGCAGGGCACGCCGCGGGCCCGCGACGACTGGCCGCTCGTCTACCTGTCGCCGCGCGGCAAACCGTTCGATCAGGCGATGGCGCGGCGGTTCAGCCGGACCAGCGGCCTGACCCTGATCTGCGGCCGGTTCGAGGGTCTCGACCAGCGGGTGATCGACCATTACGAGATCGAGGAAGTGTCCCTGGGCGACTTCGTCTTGACCGGCGGAGAGATCGCCGCCCAGGCCCTGATCGACGCCACCGTCCGCCTGCTGCCCGGGGTGCTGGGCAACGAGGCCAGCGCCGAAGAGGAAAGCTTTTCCGACGGTCTGCTGGAGCATCCGCAATTCACCAAGCCAGCCATCTGGCGCGGCCACGCCATCCCCGAGGTTCTGCTGTCGGGCCACCACGCCAGGATCGCCGAATGGCGTCAGGCCCAGTCCGAAGAGCTGACAAGACACCGCCGCCCGGATCTGTGGGCGGCGCATGAAAAAGACGATCCGGACGGGTAGAGTGTTGGCTTCAGGGACTTTCGCAAGACCGGCGCGAACGGGCGCGAACGGCCTATTTTGTTGAAGAACTCTTCCTTGATCGAAGTCTGAACTGCTGATTCAATTCCTGTGATCGAGGGGGAGAACCGGCGATGATGGGACCGAGGCAGGAAGCGCAACCGGCGCTGTTCTACGAGTTCTCGCTTGAGGATCATGTCCCACAGGATCACTTGCTGCGCTCCATCGACCGGTTTGTCGATCTTGGCGGCATCCGCGCGCATCTTGCGGAGTTCTACAGCCATACAGGCCGCCCCTCCGTCGATCCCGAACTGCTGATCCGGATGCTGCTGGTCGGCTATTGCTTCGGCATCCGGTCCGAGCGGCGGCTCTGCGAGGAGGTGCATCTGAACCTTGCCTATCGCTGGTTTTGTCGCCTCGATCTGAGTGATCGCATCCCCGATCACTCGACGTTTTCAAAGAACCGACATGGGCGTTTCCGCGACAGCGAACTGCTGCGCCATCTGTTCGAGGGGACCGTCGCGCGCTGCATCGCGGAAGGTCTGGTCAGCGGTCAGCGCATGGCGATTGATGCCAGCCTTATCGAGGCGGACGCCAACAAACAGAACTCGACGCCCAAAGAGGAATGGGACGCATCAACCATCAACCCGGCCGATGCACCACGTGCCGTGCGCGAGTATCTCGACACACTAGATGAAGCAGCCTTCGGTGCCGCGAGCGAGGTCCAACCCAAGTTTACCTCGCATTCGGACCCGGCCAGCCAGTGGACAGCAGCGCGCAAGGGACCGGCATTCTTCAGCTATTCCGACAACTACCTGATCGACACGGATAACGGCGTGATCGTCGATGTCGAGGCAACAAGATCGATCCGGCAAGCAGAGGTCGGCTCGACCAAGACCATGTTGGAGCGGGTGACGGACAGGTTCGACCTGCATCCCGAACGTCTAATCGCGGACACGGCCTACGGCACTGGGCCGATGCTGGGCTGGCTGGTCGACCGCAAGATCGCCCCGCACATCCCGGTCTTCGACAAGTCCGGGCGCAGCGATGGCACTTGGAGCCGGGCGGACTTCGAGTGGGACGCCGAGAACGACCAATACGTCTGCCCCGAGGGCCAGACACTGAAGCAGTTCCGTCGGAACTATTCGGACCCGAACCGGGGGCCAACCAGTGAGGGTCGGGCCAAATACCGCGCCCTGAAACTGACCTGCCAGGCATGCCCTTCCAAGGCGAAATGCTGCCCGAACGCAGATGCCAGATCCATCACCCGCGAGGAACACGAAGATGCCCGCCAGGTTGCGCGCGACATCGCCAAAACCAAGCAATACGACATCTCGATGAAGCTCCGAAAGAAGGTCGAGATGCTCTTCGCGCACCTCAAACGCATCCTCGGCTTGGGGCGGCTCCGATTACGTGGTCCATGCGGCGCAAATGACGAATTCCTACTCGCTGCAACCGCCCAGAATCTCCGCAAATTAGCCAAGATTTTTCCTGCACCGCAGCAAATGCGCAAAGCCTGATCAGAAAGGCGCTTGCGCGCTCTTCAGAGCGCAACTTTCTGCGCAAGCAACACGTTGTTTTTCCACAGAATCGGCGGGAACCGGACTTTCTCCGCAGTTGCAAATGCTTTGCAAGCCGATGACGAGAGTGGACATTCAACCGCGAGCCTCGCCAGAACCAACTAATCCGGCACGGGGCGTAATCCGAGGCGAACAATCGAAAGCCGGCCTTC
>JAJDOB010000285.1 GCA_022340385.1 Rhodobacter sp. | reverse complement strand
AGGATCAGGATCACCCACGGGCTGAGGCCCAGCTTCTCGGTAAAGAGGCTTTCGATCGCCTTGACCGCGCCCAGCCCGTCGAAGACCGCGCCAAAGGCGAGGGCGGCCAGGATGATCCACATGAACATGCAGGAAATCGCCAGTGTCTGGCGCACTGAATTCTCGAACACCACGCGCGTCATCCGGCCCTTCACGATCGCTGCCATGAACGCGGTCATCGCGCCGATAGAGCTGCTTTCGACAAGCGAGGTCCAGCCCTTCACGAAGGGCACCATCATTGCCGCGAAGATCACCAGCGGCAGCAGCCCGGCGCGCAGAAGCCGCAGTTTTTCGGCCATCGAGACATTGCGTTCTTCTGCCGGCAGCGCCGGGCCCAGCGCCGGGTTCAGCCGGCAGCGGATATAGACATAGGCGATGAACATCCCCGCCATCATCAGCCCCGGAAGCACGCCGGCCAGCCACAATTGCCCGACCGGTTGACGCGCGATCATCGCGTAAAGCACCAGCACCACCGAGGGCGGCACCAGAATGCCAAGGCTCGATCCGGCCTGAATGACCCCGGTCACCATGCGCTTGTCATAGCCTCGCTTCAGCAGTTCCGGCAGCGCGATCGTCGCCCCGATTGCCATGCCAGCGACGCTTAGTCCGTTCATCGCCGAGATCAGCACCATCAGCCCGATCGTGCCAATCGCCAGCCCGCCGTTCACCGGCCCCATCCAGACATGGAACATCTTGTAAAGATCATCCGCGATCCGCGATTCCGACAGCACGTAGCCCATGAAGATGAACATCGGCAGTGTCAGCAGCGGATACCATTTCATCAGCTTCATCGCCGCCGTGAACGGGATATCGACGCCGCCGGTGCCGTACAGGAACACCGCCCCGCCCGCCGCCACGGCACCGATCGCACCGAACACCCGCTGCCCGGTCATCAGCAGCAGCATCATGGATGCGAACAGCAACAGCGCGATGGCCTCGTATCCCATCAGATCTCCACGCCGCGGATGCGGCCGATGTCGCGGAAGAATTCGGCAATCGCCTGTAGCAGCATCAGAAAAATGCCAATGATCATGATGACCTTGATCGGCCAGATATAGGGCCGCCAGGCGGTGCTGGATCGTTCCATTCGCCCGATCACCTCTGCCGCGCTGTCCGGCCCGCCGGTGACAAAGCCGACCCCGAGATCCTTGAAAAAGGTCAGTGGTTCAGCCGTGTAATGGCCCAGCGAATAGGCGGTCGACCCGATCCCGCCATACAGCAGCACGCCCAGGAAAAAGATCAGGCAGAACACGGTGAACGCATCGACCCAGGCCTTCTGCAGCGGCGTCCAGCCGCCATAGAACAGATCCATCCGCACGTTGCTTCCCAGCTGGATCGCATAGGCCCCGCCCATGATGTAATAGGCCACCATGGTGAACTGGGCGGTTTCCAGCGTCCACAGCGACGGCAGGAAAAACACCTTTGATATCGACGACCACAGCAGGATGCCAACCATCGCGAAAATCAGGTACATGGTCACACGGCCAACGCGGTGATTCACCGCATCAACGACCCTGACATATCCCCTGACCCAACGCGGCATCCCGCGATCAAGCGATATTTCACGCTGCTTTGTCAACGCCCTACGGTGGCATTCGCAGGTATCCCGGTTCAGGGGTCGTGCGACATTCGGGATCGCTTGCGGCCATTCGTGGTTCGCAGGCCGCACGATCCGCGCAGGCGCGCGCGCTTGCACAAGGCACCCCATACTGATTACCTGCGCAACATGCCTTCGTTGTCCAACCGCCCGAAATACGCCGCCCGTCTCAACGCCTTCAAACTGGGCCTTGAGCAGCCGACGATTGCCAACATGATCGCCGCTGCCGCCAGCGCCGGGCTTGATGCCGCCGATCTGAACTATCCCGATCATTTCGACGGGCACTGCGCCGGCCAGCTTGGCCAGACCCTGTCCGACCACGGTATGGCGCTGAACGGGCTGGCGATGCGCTATTACACCGATCCCGGGTTCAAGCTGGGCGCCTTCACCCACCCCGACCCCGGCGTGCGCCGCGCCGCGATCGACATCACCAGGAAAGGACTTGACGCCCTGGCGGAAATGGGCGGCCGGATCATGACGCTGTGGATGGGTCAGGACGGGGTCGATTATTCGTTTCAGGGCGACTACGCCGCGATGTGGGACACCACCATCGACGCATTGCAACAGGTCTGCGACCACAACCCGGGCCTTGATATCGCCATCGAATACAAACCCAACGAGCCGCGCGCCTATGCGTTGATGCCCGACGCCGCGACAACGCTGCTGGCGACGAAGGAAGCAGACCGAAAGAACCTTGGCGTCACGCTCGATTTCGCGCATGTGCTGTATGCCGACGAGATGCCGGCCCACGCGGCCCACCTGATCGCGCGCCATTCCCGCCTGATCGGCGTTCACCTGAACGACGGTTACGGCAAACGCGATGACGGGTTGATGGTCGGCACCGTGCACCCGATACAAACAGTCGAACTGTTCGTGGAACTGGATCGTCTGAATTACGACGGCGTGATTTATTTCGATACTTTCCCGGATCACGGCGGGCTTGATCCCGTCGCCGAGGCGCGCACCAACATCCGGCTGACCGAGCGCCTGCGCGCCGTCGCCGCCGGCCTTTCCGGCAACGCCGATCTGGCCAATGCCATCGCCCGCCAGGACGCCGCCGCCAGCATGGGCATCGTCGCAAAGGCCCTTTACGGTGCCTGACATGCGCGCGCCGCGCCGCCGCCGGGTTCGGCGACCGGCATGACCGATATCTTCGTCATCGGCGCGCTGCATCTTGACGTTGTCGTCAATGCGCCGCGCCTGCCCCGGCTGGATGAAACGCTTGTGGGCCAGTCGGTCGCCTATGCCTTTGGCGGCAAGGGCGGCAATCAGGCCGCGGCGGCGGCGCGGATGGGGGCACGCACCGCGTTCGCCGGGCGTATCGGCAGCGACGGATTCGGCGATCAGCTTTTGGCCGAACTGGACCGCGCCGGAATTGCGCGCGCGCAGGTGGTCCGCGACCCCGGCGCCTCGGGCATGTCGGTCGCCATTGTCGACGCGCAGGGCGACTATGGCGCGGTCATCGTCTCTGCCGCCAACCTGAATATCGACGCAGCCCAGATCGACATCCCGCAGGGCACCAGACTGGTGATGCTGCAAAACGAGATTCCCTGTGCGGTGAACTGCGCAGTCGCGGCGCAGGCCGCGCAGCGCGACATTCCGGTGATGTGGAACGCGGCACCGGTCCGGCAGCGTTCAGATGATGGTCCGATGAAAGTCCGATACCTGATCGTGAACCGGATCGAGGCGCAGGACATGACCGGTCAGACCGATCCGAAGATTGCCGCAACCGACCTGCGCGCCGCCGGGTTTGCGACGGTTCTGGTGACATTGGGGGGGGACGGTGTTTTGTTCGCAGATGGCAAGACCTGTGATCTCATGCCGGGCCACTCTGTGCCGGTGCAATCGACCCACGGTGCCGGCGACATGTTTTGTGGCGCGCTGGCTGCCGCCATCGCCCGCGACGAACCATTTGAAAACGCGGTGGAATTCGCCCAGGCTGCCGCAGCGTTGCACGTCTCGACCCGCGTCGAACATCGCGCGGCGATCACCCCGGAACGGGTCTTTGCCCTGCTTCAAAGCCGGTAGAACTCTTCCGCGGTCCCGCCGAATATCCGGGCCTTTTCGGTCGCGCCCAGATGATCGGTCAGCGCCTTCGCCACGTCGCGCCAGCGGTCATAGGTTGCCTGCAACTGGCAAACGGGCCAGTCGGACCCCCACATGATCCGGTCCGGCCCGAACGCCTTCAGCAGATGATCCACATAGGGCTTCAGGTCTTCGGCCTGCCACCCGTCGCCGGCTTCGGTGACGATTCCGGACAGTTTCAGAAAGGCACCGGTGTCCCGCGCCAGCGCGGTCATCCCCGGTGCCCAGTCCTCAAAGGCCCGGTCGCGGATCTGGGGTTTCATGCAATGGTCGATCACCACCCGCATTTCCGGGTAACGCCTTAGGATCGTGCGGAAATTCTTCAGATGGCGCGGGAATCCGAGGGCGTCGAAGGTCAGGTCAAGCTCGACCAGAGCCTGGAATCCCCACTGCACATCGTCGCGCAGCATCCAGTCGACATCCGCGATGTCCTGAATCATCGGCCGCACACCCTTGAACTTTGGATGTCTTGCCAGCCTTTCCAGCTGCTTGCAGTCATCGCGACGTTCGAAATCGACCCAACCCACGACACCGCCAACGCTGTCGGTGACATCGGCAATGCCCAGCATGTATTCGGTTTCGTTGATCGTATCGGCGGCCTGAACAAGCACGGTCCTGCCAATTCCGTGCCGCGCCAGAAACGGCGCCAGATCTGCCGGGCCCTAGGGTTTTGCCAGCACCGGATGATCGGGCGGCATCCAGAAATAATCGCCCCGCGCGGGGTGCCAATAGTGCTGATGCGCATCGACCTGCATCGTCTAGTCCCCCACCGGCGCGTCCTGCCGCATCAACCCCCGGGCCTTCAGGTCGGCCCAAAGCTGCGCCGGAACCGCCGCCGTAGCCGCCTGCAAATTCGATTCCATCTCGGCCACGCCCTGCCCTCCGGGAATCACCGACACCACGCAGGGATGCAACAGCGGAAACTGAAACGCCGCATCCACCAGGCGAACCCCGTGAGTCTTGCAAATCTCTTGAATTTTTCGAACCTTTTCAAGGATGTCCGCCGGCGCCAGTTCATAGTTGTAATACGCCCCCTGCCGTGGCCCGGTGGCCAGAATCCCCGAATTATACGGGCCGCCGACCACAATCCCGATGCCGCGCGACTGCGCAAGCGGCAGAAAGGATTCCAGGGCCTCCTGTTCCAGCAGCGTATAGCGCCCGGCCAGCAGGAACATGTCGTAATCGCCGCGCTCGGTCAGTTGCTGGCAGACTTCCCATTCATTCACGCCCGCGCCGAATGCCTTTATCACGCCTTCGCCGCGCAGCGCCTCCAGCGCGTGATAACCGCCTGCCATCAACTGATCGACCTTGGCATTCACATTGGCGCGGCTGCCCTGATTGGGCACGTCGATGTCATGGGCGAACAGCATGTCGATCCGGTCGACTCCCAGTCGCTCAAGCGAAAATTCGACCGATCGCATCACCCCGTCATAGGAATAATCATATTCCTCGTGCCGGTTTGGCACCTCGAACCACTTGCCCGCACCGTCCGCCTGATCCGGCGGGCAGGCGTGCAGCAACCGGCCGACCTTGGTTGACAGCGTGTATTCATCGCGCGGTTTGCCCCGCAGAAACCGGTTCAGCCGGGTCTCTGACAGGCCGTAACCGTATAGCGGCGCGGTGTCGTAATAGCGCACGCCGCCCTCCCAGGCGCGTTCCAGGACCGCGTGCGCCTCGTCATCGCTGATCGCCCGGTACAAGTTGCCCAGCGGCGCGGTTCCCATGCCGATTTCGGTAAAACCCAGCCCGCCGTTGCCAAGCCGGTCCCATTTCCTTGTCTTCAATGCCATATCTGCCTCCAATTCGCTGCCGCGATGTTAGTGCAATTGGCCTGCCGCAAAAACCCCGATAGAGTTGCACCGGAGGGACAGGATTCATGGATAATTTTCAGAACGTTTTTGGCGATATCAAGCCGGTCATCGCCATGGTGCACCTGACGGCGATGCCCGGCACACCGCTGCATGATCCCGAGGCCGGACTTGACGGCATGATCGCCGCGGCGCGTGCCGACCTGCTGGCATTGCAGTCCGCCGGGTTCGACGCGGTGATGTTCGGAAACGAGAACGACCGCCCCTACGAATTCGAGGTCGATACCGCAACGACCGCGACAATGGCCTATGTCATCGGGCAATTGCGCAACGAGATCACGGTGCCCTTCGGGGTCAACGTGCTGTGGGATCCGATGTCGACCGTCGCGCTTGCCGCGGCAACCGGCGCGGGTTTCGTGCGCGAGATCTTCACCGGCACCTATGCAAGCGACATGGGGCCCTGGACGCCCGATGCCGGCCGCGCAATGCGCTATCGCGACCGCCTGGGGCGGCGCGATCTGGCGATGCTGTACAATATTTCCGCCGAATTCGCCCACTCGCTGGATACCAGACCGCTGCCCGACCGTGCGCGCAGTGCCGTATTCAGCTCGATCCCGGATGCGGTGCTGGTCTCGGGCCAGATCACCGGCGAGGCGGCGGCATTGTCGGATCTCGAGGCTGTCAAGGCGGTGCTGCCCGGCACGCCGGTGCTGGCCAACACAGGCGTCAAACACGACACCGTTGCCGATGTGCTGCGCGTTGCCGACGGCTGCATCGTCGGGTCGTCCCTGAAAGTCGATGGCGACACATGGAACGCCATCGACCCCGACCGCGCCGCCGATTTCATGGCCCGTGCCCGGGCGGCGCGCGGATGATCGGGCGCCTGAAAACCGACCTGACCGACCTGATGGGTGTTCCCGGCCTGTCGGGGCACGAGACCCGCGTGCGCCGTTTGATCCGGAACAAGCTTGGCGCGGTCGGCGTTGACAGCCGCAGCGACCGGCTGGGCAACCTGATTGCCAGCTTTCCCGGTCATGCCCCCTCGGTGATGCTGTTCGCGCATATGGATCAGCTTGGGTTCATCGTCCGCAGGATCGAACCGGACGGGTTCTTGCGGCTTGAACGGCTCGGCGGGGTGCCGGAACGTGCCTTGCCCGGGCAGGAGGTGGCGATTTCGGTTGGCGAGACCGACATTTTCGGCATCATCGCCAACAAAAGCCATCACGCCACCGCCCCGGGCGAAAAATACACGGTTCTGCCCACCGGCGAACTTTACGTGGATGCCGGTTTCACCTCCAAGGCGGCGGCAGAGGCCGCCGGCATCCGCATCGGTGCGCCGGTGGTCTACGCGCCCGGCGCATTCCCGCTGGGCGACGACCGCATCGCCGGTCCCGCAGTGGATGACCGCGCCGGATGCGCGGTGCTGATCGAGGTGGCCCGCGCCCTGGCCGGGCGCACCGACGGACCCGCCGTGCATCTGGTGTTCTCCGTCCAGGAAGAATTCAACCTGCGCGGCGCGGTCGTCGCGGCGCAATCCCTTCGCCCCGATATCGCCATCCAGCTTGACCTGATGCTGGCCACCGACACGCCCGACATGGCGGATCGCGGAGACATGGTGCTGGGCGGCGGCCCGGGCATGTCGCTGTATTCCTTTCACGGGCGCGGCACCCTGAACGGGGTGATCCCGCACCCTGCCATGGTCACGCTGCTCGAAGAGACCGCGATGGCCACCGGCATCCCCCTGCAACGCAGCGCCCAGACCGGCATTCTGACAGATCTGTCCTATGTCCAACTGGTGGGCGAAGGCGTGGCCAGTATCGATATCGGATTTCCGATGCGCTATTCGCACAGCGCCCGCGAGGTCTGCGATCTTCGCGATCTCGAGGCGCTGACCCGGCTGATCCTTGGCGCCCTGCCCCGCATCACACCCGATTTTCCGCTGGAGCGGGAATAGCCCATGTATACGCTGGGCGTCGACATCGGCACTTTCGAATCCAAGGGCGTGCTGGCCGATGCGTCCGGCAATGTGATCGCCAGCGCAAGCACCCCGCACCAGATGATCGTACCGCAACCGGGCTGGGCCGAGCACCGCGCCGACGAAGACTGGTGGGGTGATTTCGTCACGATTGCCAGGGCCGTGCTGGCCGACAGCGGTGTCGATGCAAGCGATATCAAATGCGTCGCCTGTTCCGCGATCGGCCCCTGCATGCTGCCGGTCGATGACACCGGGGCGCCGCTGATGAACGGCGTGCTGTACGGCGTCGATACCCGCGCGCAGACCGAAATCGACACCCTTAACGCAGAGATCGGCGAGGACGTGATCCTTGATCGCTGCGGCAACGCGCTGACCAGTCAGGCGGTCGGGCCGAAAATCCTGTGGCTGAAGAACCAGCGCCCCGAGATTTATGCCAGGACCGCCGGGATCCTGACCTCGACCAGCTACCTGGTCTGGAAGCTGACCGGCGAAACCGTGATCGACCACTATACGGCCGCGAATTTCGCACCGCTGTATGATGTCGATGCGCTGGACTGGACCACCGATCTGGCCCCCGACATCATCGCGCCGGACAGGCTGCCGCGGCTGCTGTGGTCCACCGGGATCGCCGGACAGATCACGCCCGCAGCCGCCGCCGAAACCGGCCTTGCCCCGGGCACGCCGGTGACCTGCGGCACCATCGACGCCGCCGCCGAGGCGGTCAGCGTCGGGGTGCGGACCACGGGCGACATGATGATGATGTATGGCTCGACCATCTTCATCATCACCCTCACCGACGCCCGGGTGCGCGACCCCGCCCTGTGGTACGCGCCCTGGCTTTTTCCCGACCAGCACGCCAGCATGGCCGGGCTGGCCACATCGGGGACGCTGACCCACTGGTTTCGCGATCAGTTCGCCCGCGACCTGCGCCGCGACACGGCATTCGCGGCGCTTGCAACAGAGGCCGAAAACAGCCCGCCCGGCGCCAGCGGGCTGCTGATGCTGCCCTATTTCAGTGGCGAGCGCACGCCGATCCACGACAGCAGTGCCAAGGGCGCCTTCTTTGGCCTGAACCTGACCCATACGCGCGGCGACATGTATCGTGCCCTGATCGAAGGCATCGCCTATGGCACCAACCATGTGGTCGAAACCTATGAGGCCGCGGGCCAGCGCCCGACCCGCCTGCTTGCCGTGGGTGGCGGCACCAGGAACCGGCTTTGGCTGCAAGCCACCAGCGATGTGTCCGGCATTGACCAGATCGTCTGCCAGAAGACCACCGGCGCCAGTTACGGCAACGCGTTCCTTGCCGCGCAGGCCATCGGCGCGGCGCAGCCCGGCGATATCAGCCAGTGGAATCCGGCGGCAGAGGTGATTACCGCCTCAGAAAACCCGGCCTATTCAAAGCAATACACCCTGTTCCGCCGCCTTTATGAGCAAACCAGGGACATCGCAGCCAGCCTATGAAAGCCGCTTTCAAATCCGCCTGTGCCGAACTTTCGCTGCTGTCCGATCTTTTCGACTGGCCAGACGTCGACGCCGCCTGCCGGATGATCGCGCAGGCAGACAAGATTGTCGCCTATGGCTGCGGGCGCGAGGGCCTGCAGATGCAGGGTTTCGCCATGCGCCTGCATCATCTGGGCTGCAAGGTCGCGATGCAGGGTGACATGACCACGCCGCCGCTCGGCCCCGGCGACCTGTTTATCACCACGGCGGGGCCGGGCGCGTTGTCCACCGTCACCGCCCTGATGCAGACCGCCCATGATGCGGGCGCCGAAATCCTGTTCCTGACCGCCCAGCCCGACACGCCCGCTGCCGCGCTTGCCAGCCGGACCCTGCGCGTTCCCGCACAAACCATGGCGAATGACACGACCGAGCCCACCTCGACTCTGCCGATGGGATCGCTTTATGAGGGCGCGATGTTCGTGCTTTTCGAGGTCATGGTGCTGCGCCTGATCGATCTTCTGGGCGAGACTCCCGCCAGCATCCGTGCGCGCCACACCAATATGGAATAGCGCGCAACTGCTTGTTCTTATTCCACGATCTCTATTGTCTGGATCTGGCCGTAGCCATCTTCGCCCAGCGAGTCATAGGTGATCTTCACGGTGTCGCCTGCCACCAGGTTTTCGGGGGCCATGGCATCAGTTGCGCTGAGGGTGAAGACGGTTCTGTCGGTCAGCACGATCAGGCCGGCCTTGCGGTCAAAGGCCAGAACCGTGTTGGTGACACTGTCGGCGAAAGCAGGGGAAACAGCCAGCAAAAGCAGGGCGGCAGGGGCGAAAAAGCGGGTCATTGGACCATCCAGAAAAAGGCGCGATATTGCGCCTTCCGGAAATCATGCTGCGCCGGGTCCGTTGCAAGTGGCGTGCGAAAATTATTTTCCCGCGCCCGACGCCATGCCCTTGATGATATAGCGTTCCAGCACCACGCCGATGATGATCAGCGGAATGATCGCGCTGGCGGAAAGCGCCGCCATCGACCACCAGTTTATGCCCTGCGATCCGGTCTGCGACGCCACCATCACCGGCAGCGTTTTCGCATCGGTGGATGTCAGCAGCGCGGCAAAGAAATACTCGTTCCACGTCAGCACGAGGCTCAGGATGAAGGCCGCCACCATTCCCGGCAGCGCAATCGGCAAGACGATGGTCAGGAACGCGCCCCAGATCGACAAGCCGTCCACAAGTGCGGCCTCTTCCAGTTCCACCGGGATGGACCGGAACTGATCCTGCATGATCCAGATCACGATCGGCAGCACCGTCAAGGTATACAGCAATATCAATCCGATACTCGTATCCAGCAACGCCAGTTCCTTGTAGAGAACCAGAAAGGGCAGCGCCAGAACCACCGGCGGCAGGATCAACTGCGACAGGAAGAAGAACGAAATATCGGGATTGCGCATGAAGCCGAATCTGTACTGGAATCGCGACAGGCCATAGGCCGCCATCGAGCCCAATATCACCGCCAGCCCGGATGCGCTGATCGCGGTGACCGCCGAATTCATGAACCGTTTGAGGAATTCGGCCCGCACCGTGCTTTCCGTCCAGATCGTGTCGGGCGACAGGCCCAGTGACTTCCAGCCCTTCCAGTTCGGCGTATAATCCCACCACGGCACCATGTTGCCCTTCATCACGTCGGGCGCCATCTTGAAGCTGGTGGTCAGCGTCCAGTAGATCGGGAACAGGCAGATCACGGTCCACAGCAGCAGGATGCCGTAAATCACCACGCGGCCGGTGAACCAGCGCGCCTTGTGCGCCAGATCATGCTGGGTGTCGTGAAAGATTTGCGCTTCTGCCACGTCAGTACCTCGGGTTCATCCAGCGATCCACGACCTTCATGAAGACCGTGATCGCCAGCACGATCAGCACCAGGTAGAACATCGCCAGCAAGGTGCCATAACCCACGTTCGACCGATCCCGGTATTCGCGGAAAATGAACGACGTCACCGAATCCGTCGCCCCGCCGGGCCCGCCAGAGGTAACGTTGATGATGATATCGGCCAGCTTCAGCTTGAAGATGATGCGGATCAGGATCGCCGTGATCGAGATTGGCAGCATCAGCGGAAACGTCACCTCCCAGAATCCGCGCCAGCCGCCGGCACCGTCGACCTTGGCGGCTTCCTGCACTTCCTTGGGGATCGCCTGCAGCCCGGCCAGTATCATGATCATCATGAAGGGAATGAAGGTCCAGGCGTCCATCACCATGATCATGAACCGCGCCATTTCCGGCGAACCGAAGAACGACGGCGAA
>JAJDOB010000259.1 GCA_022340385.1 Rhodobacter sp. | reverse complement strand
CGGGAAATTCTGCACGCGACAGCGCGGGATGCCCGCTTTGCAGTCGCCTTCAGACCGGCAAACCGGGCGACTTGGTGCGTTTCCGGATCGTGGTAGTCGGTATTTGCACAGATCTTCCGGGATGCCGGGCAGATTGGCCGGTCGGTCCACCGGGGCGGATTGCCGGCGATAAGGGCGCCCGAAGCGCGAACGCGATGCCACAGCCAGGCGTTTTCGCGTACGAAGGTCGATGATAGCCAGCCCGGTCGCATGTCACCACGCGCAGGTTACCGGCCGGACAACGGCGGGCTTTACCGGAGACGCCCGGCAGAAATCGCGGAACTGAGCGCGGCACGCCTGTGGACATCCGTTTTGTCGTATATCCGGCGAAGATGCGTTGCGACCGTCCAGTGGCTGATCTCCAGCGTCTGGGCGATTTCCTTGTTGGTCATCCCCTGCGAGGTCAACCGCGCGATTTCGCATTCGCGCGGCGTCAGCAGGTCCTCGATCGCAGAACTGTCGCTGTCGTCTGGCTCAACGGTGCCGGGCACTTGTTTCAAAATAGGAAGGGGCATCGGAAAGTTTGCTCCGTAATCGGCTCAATGCAGCGTTCACCTTACAGTCAAAGGTTGCAATTACCTTCGCGAACGCGCGCGCAAGGGTACAACATTCGACGGTCGCTGTATACCGGACGGCTTCTGAAGCCCGAGACTTTCGGCAGAGGTCAGCCAGTCGTCGCACTGATCGACGATGTCTTCCAGATAGGTTTCAAAGTCGATTCGTACCTGGCTGAGGATGTAGGGCTCGGCCAGCCATCGCAGGATGTCGCGTCCGGCCACCGCCATGCGGGAACGCTGCGATGCCACGGGGGCCTCGTTGAGATAGCGTTTCTGAAGCTCCTCCAGCGTATCCCATGCCGTCGTTGTGCCGAACAGGTTCATCACATCGTCGGCGCCCAGGATGGCAAAGGCCGCTTCCAGCAGGCCCATCACCTCTGTTCGCATCACCGCGATATGGCCATACGAGGCGTGGCGCAGGTTGTTGCGCAAATCCAGCCCGGCGCGGCGCACCACCGCCATCGAGCCAAAGCTTTCGCGCGAGCCGTCGGGACGGATGACCTCGCTGACCCGCTTGTCCTGGAAGAACTGGCTGGATTGCAGGTTGAAATTGGTGAACAGGCGGTGGAACGGGGCGTTGGCCCGCGCACCTTTGGGCGGCGTCGCATCGGTGTAGCTGAAGACCTTGCGATAGGCCGCCCCGCGTTCACCCTGGGTGTAGCGCAGCGTCGAATGCCGGTCGAACCGGAACAGGCGTACCGCGCCGTCGCCATCCGAAAGCCGCACCGTACCCGCACGGAACAGTTCCTGAAGCTTGAGCACCGATTTGAAGACGCTCGCCTGTTCCATCTGGAACAGGTAATAGAGATCGGCAATCGCCAGCAGCCGTTCGCGGCTGACCTGATCGTCATAGACCGGGACAGAGGGCACATAGCGGGTGCCATCGACATCGTCCGGCGGATCGTCGCTAAGCCCGATCAGGTCCATCAGGCCCTGATCCAGCGGTGCGTCCTTGGCCCGCTCGCTGATGTCCAGCAGCGCGATAAGTTCGCTTATCTTGTGATTAAGCGCTTCGGCCAGTTTGGGTTCCTTCAACAGGGCCGCGCGGTTCTGCCCGACCAGCCATTCGCGGATCGCCGCAAGTTGACCCAGCGCCGTTTCGATCTCGCCATTCGTGCGGAAGTCGTCGCTCATCGTTTTCCTCCTTTGTTCGCAATCCAGCAGTCGCCCGACCGACCGGGCCTCAGGCGGATTGCGCTTCGGCGCTGGCCACAAGGACCCGCATCAGTCCAACAAGGTCTTCCAAATGCTCGCGCACCTCGATCAGGTGGCGGCGGCCGATGGCATAATCGTTGGTATTCACCATCGGGAAATTGCGCGCGATAATCTCGTTCAGCGCTTCCGACTGGCGGACACGCGGCGCGATCAGGCGCTGTATGTCGCGCTGGTTGAGATCTTCGCGAAGATACGCGGTTCGCGACGTCAGGCTTTCCGCCTCGATCCAGGCCAGCAGACGGCGCAGGCTGATGCCTCCGGCAACATAGGCCGTCGACAGCCAGTCGACCCGCTGCGCCCCGAAATCGCTGCGAAGCCGGGTTTCGCCGACCTTGTCGCCGGGCAGCACCATCTTGGAAAACGCCACCGCCTGGTCGGCTTCGGAAATTCCGGCCACCGCCAGCGCATTACGCGCCGAAATGACAGAGGCGGGCAGCGCGTCGTTCAGCGCCCGGATGCGGCCAACCAACGGCCCCAGTTCGACCTGCGGCGGGATCAGCCGGGCGATGGTTACCAGCTCGTGCACGATCGCGCTGAACGCCTTGTCATTCGATTCCGCCGTCAGGATGCCGATATCGGGATCCCTGAGAATCCGGTCGATTGCGGGCTTGTACAGAACCTTCTCGTAAAGTTCGGGCAATGTCAGGATTCCATCCGCCTCGTCGGCAAACAGGAAGCCCCAAAGCAATCCGTGCATATCCGCCGGCAAAGAGTGCAGATCAAGCAGCCCGTATTGCGAGGCAAGTCGGAACAGATCGATCCCGATTTGAAGAATGATCTCCTGCGCCCAGTTCTGATAGATGCCGACATCGGCATTGGCCTCTGCGATCAGCTGATCCAGCCCGCTGCTGATGGCTATTCGCAGGTCTTCGGCCTCGTCCTGTTCGCCATATGTCGTTTCGGCGACCAGCTTGTAGACATTGGCCATGATCGGTTCTTTCAGGTTGCGGATGGTTGCGGCGCTGACCGCCTGCGCGCCAAGCGCCAGCCCCTGACCTTCGTGGGCGGCGCCACGGGCCCGCAGCGGGTTCACTTCGTAGGTGGTGACGCCGCTGATTTCGCTATCGGCCACGGTCCTGTCCAGCCCTTCGAACAACTTGTCCACCAGGGCATCCGACGACAGCGCCCTGGCGGCATCGCTGGACAGCGACGGCATGCCCAGTGTCAGGTTGATCGTCTGGTCAAGATCGTTGCTGAACGCATTGATCGCATTGGCGGCAGTCCCCGTGCCCCCGCCCGACCCGCCTGCGCCCTGCAAGCGCGAGATCGCGTCAATGATACCGTCAATGTTGTTTCCGTTGGTCATCGTGCCATCTCCTTGATTGTTCGCATTGTCACCGCCGCTGCTGCCACCACCCGATCCACCCGGAATCCGGTCTCGCACCCCGTCGCTGTGACGACCGCCATCGCCATCCCCGTCCGGGTCCGCCGGCGCGGTATCCGACCAGGTGCTGTGCGTGACTGCTGCGGTCCCGGCCTCGGCGCGGTCCTTTTCTATGTCTTCCACGCCTTCCGCGTCGGACAAGCGCGCGCCTTGTGTCAGAACCTCCGCGATCAGCGTGCTGACTTCGTCGATCGAGCGCTGCAGTTTCGGCACGTCGCCGGTCAGACGGCGCCGGGTGTTCCGCGACAGGTTGGCCCAGTCGCTGCGGATTTGGGTCTGGTGGTAGCCGGCGGGATCATAGGTCGGGCCCAGATCGTCCAGAAGCGATGCGAACCGCGCCATGGCCACATGCTGGCCGGTATCGGGCGGTCCGTCGTCCAGCGACGTGAAATCGAATGGTTCCGCCAGAACCGTTTCCAGGCCCTCGATCTCGCGGCGCAGGACCGAGGCGCCGTATATGACCTGCCCGCCCTTGCTGTCGGCCTCGTATCTCTCGACGGTGCGCCGCACGAATCCGCGGTGCCGTTTCAGCAGTTGCAACAGGATGCGTCCAGCTTCGGCCAGGGTCTTTGGATTGTGCTCATGTGCCATGATCTACCTGCCAGTCAGCGCGGTATAGAAGTTGCGCGTGATCTGTTCCGGCGTGGCAAGCCGCTGGTCCATCGCCTCGCGGGCAGCGCCGATAAAAAAGCGTTCCGGAGCGATGCCGGGGTTGGTGCCGCTTGCCAGCCGCTGGGCCATTTCGCGCACCGTGATCAGGTCCTGCGGCCGGAAGCGGACAACCTGCGACAAGGCCTTGCCGCCATATGCGTCCATTGGTTTGAAGCATAGCACATCCACAATCGCCGCGGCCGTCTGCCGGAATCCCTTGCGCAAATGCGCGGGAAGCCGCGCGGCCACACCCGGGCTGTAGATCCGCCGCCAGCCTTCGTCATAGGCATCCGCCCGGGTCGGGAACCCGATGCGCCGCAGCAGGGCGGTCGAGATGAAGGGGCGCAGGTAAGACGTCGGGTGCACCGCGCCAGAGCGAAAGCGCGCCACGCGCGTCGGCGACTTGCCGACCACATCGAACAGGCTTTCGACATAATAGGGGCCGATCAGAAGCACCCCGATCAGATCGGCGTAAATCTCCTTGTGCCACAGTGACCAGGTTCTCTGCGCCGTCGGGCTGCGGCCCAGGTCCGCCAGCCTGGCGCGGATCAGTCCGGGCGTTATCTTCCACAGGTTCAGATCGGCATGCAGATTGTGACCGATCTCATGCGGCACGGCCCCCAGCGACCACGGGTTCATCAGCCGGTGAAATGGCAGGCGCACCAGCGGAAACGGATTGGCCTGGCGTCCGATCCTGGGCACCGGGACGTTTCTGCGATAGGTGGCCGGCCCGACAGCGGGCTGTGAATATGCCATCGGCGGCGGTGTGGGCAGCGACCGGGCGCGGCCCAGCCCCATGAAACTGGTCTGGTAGCAATCCAGCGCGATTCGGTCCATCGCGGCAAGCTGATCGGCCAGCGCGCCGCGCCGCTGTCCGAAGATATCGTCGTAGAAATGCCAGATCGCCTCGGTCGAACGGGTGCCGCGGGTGACATCGTCCTTCATCCGGGCAAAGGCGCTCAGCGCCGGGGTGGACGATGTCGCCTCGGCGCGGCGGCCGAGTTGCGCAAGCCGCTCGACCCGGCGCTTCTGCTTGTCGCGCTCGCGCTTCAGCAGATCGTTGGCGGCGCGGATATTGGCCTCTTTGGGCCGGGCAAGGCCGACGCCGTAGTCCTGGCGCCGGAACGGTGTCAGCCGCGTCAGGTGACGCTGGGCATTGGCGATCTGGGAACGCACCCACCGCCGCGACACGTCGCGGGCGCGCGGGCTGCGGACAGGGGCGCCCGCGGCAGCCGGTTTGCGATCGGCGGGCAGATCGTCGCGCCGGCGGCGCACGACGCGTCTGCGGCCCAGCGGATCGGTGATGATAACGGTTTGGTAGGTGGGCCGTTTCCACCAGGGATAGTCGGGCCGCACGATGATACGCCGTGGCTTGCGGATGACGTGGATCGGCCGGCGCTTTGGGCGACGCCGCACCAATGGGCGTGGCGACAATGACCGGGTCCGCGCCTTGCGCCGGGCGGCCTTTGCCACCGCCGCCCGCAGCCGGGATCGCTTGCGCAAGGCCTCCTGGCGATGGCGCAACCGCTGCGCCCTGCGCCGGCGCGCCAGGGCGCTGATACGCGTCGCGGCGGTCCGGCGGGCCCTGGCCCTTGAACTGGCCGAGGGGCTGACCGGGCGCGGCGTGTTCGCGGGAATGCCCCGAAGCCGCGCACGCGGCGCGCGCGAACGTCCGCGACTGCGAACCGGTTTTCTGCGAAGGGCACGTGCCATTGGATTCGCTCCTGCCTGCCGGGCCTAGTGCCGCCGCATCGGATAGCAGATCATCGCGCGCCCGCCGCTGTGTGCGGGTCGCGGGCCTGCCATCGGTGGATGTCCGGGGTATCCCGGATGCCGCCGACGCGATGGCGGTCTGCGCCGGGGCGGCCGCCCGACCGCGCGCCGGCGATGGCCGCCCTGCGCCCGCGCCCGCGCCGCACGGTGGCGCGCCATCGCAACGGCGCGCGACTGCATCGGCCGCGACCGCATCATCCGTGACAGAAGCCCGCGGAAGATCCGCATCGCAAGCGCCACGCTGACCGGGCGCCGCGCCATCGCCATCCGGGTCACGATCACGCTTGTGCGGCGCAGTGCCAGCGGCGCGATTCGCGCCATCTGGCGCAGCCGCGGATTGCGCCGCGCCGCGACCAGGATGCGCTGTACCTGCTGGCGCAACGCCATCAACACCGGTCGGACCTGGCGCGAATGCCGGGCCGGTCCGAAACTGCGGGCGACCAGTTCGTCGGCCGCCATCGAACGTTCCTCGTCGTCGCCGTCCAGCGCGTCCTCTGCGATCACCTCCATCGCGTCGATTTCGTCGGTCTCATACTCGGGTTCGTAGGGGTCGCCGTCGATCCCGTCCTTGAACCAGGTTTTGGATGCACCCTTGATCGCGCCAAGCGCGCCTCGGATCGCGGAATCCCACAGCTTGTTCTTCTTTCCCCATTTCGAGCCGTAGTTGCCGTAGACGCCTTCGCCGAAGGTGGCGGCGGTATTCAGCGCACGCGCCCAGTCGAATTCATCGGGGTCTTCGGCGTCCCAGCCCAATTCGTCATCCAGTTCCTCGAAGTCCTCGTCGTCCCATTCCTCGAAGTCTTCCAGCTCGTCCGCAGCGTAAAAGTCGGCATCATATACGGTCATCGTGACATCTCCTGTTGCTGAGAGCCCCGTTGCAATGAGGCAGTTCAAAGCGGTCCGGGGGCGGTTTGACCAGCCCCCGGACGGGCGGACGCGACCTTAGTCGAAGTCCCAGCGTTCGGCGCGCATGACCGCGGCCTTCTTGTGCAACGACCGGCGCTTTGTCTCGTTCCGGGCCAGCGCCTTGGCGATCTGCTTGGACGAATTCAGCACCTTGTTGGCGTGCTTGGTCATGACGCGCTTGGCTGTGGTCGCGGTGACCGGCTTGCCTTTCGCGGCCTTCTTGGTCAGCGTCTTCAACGTCTTTTTCTGGATCTCGGGCAGCGTCTTGACCAGAACAGCACCTCTCGGCGTCTTCTTCATCACCCTGGCAACATTGCTGGAGGCCGCGCTGATCACCGGCACAACTGCCTTGACCTTTGGCGGCGCCTTGGAAGCCAGCGACGCGGCAGAGGCGGCGGCCAATGCGCCGGCATCCGACGATTTCCTGGTTTTCGAGGCGACATGCGCCATCTGTTCGGCCGTCTCTTCGTCCAGATCGTCGTAGACGTACTGATCTTCGGCTTCCATTTCGTCGATGGTGTCTTCGCCATCATAGCCGTCGTAACCGTCGTAACCGTCGATTGCATCGAATTCGTCATCTTCGAGGTTCTGCACGAAGCCGCCCAGCTTGCCGCCGATCGCGGCACCCGCCGGACCGCCCAGCGCCATGCCGATGGCCCGGCCCGCCCAGGGCGCAAGTTTCTTGGCGATGGGCGCAACTTTCCTGGCCACCGATTTGACCTTTTTCCACGCCTTTTTCAGCCAGCCCCATTCGTCGATGCCGTCCAGCATGTCCATGCCGTCGAAATCAATCTCGTCAAATCCCTCGGCGTCGTAGCCGTCCACGAGATCGAAATCATCTTCGCCGAAGTCGTCAAAACCGGCCTCGTAGTCGTCGCCTTCGAAGTCGGCGCCGTACTCGTCGAGCAAATCCATCTCCTCGAATTCGCTGAAATCATCCATTGTTTCTCTCCCGCTAGGTTTGAGTTGTGGCCCTCGAACGGGCTGCGATGACATGCGGGGATGATCCCAAAGCTTTGGACGCGGAAAAAGTCGCTCGGAGAAACTAGCCGGGATGGGCTGCCCCGGATGAGCTAGCCCGGCGCGGGGACTTGACCGTGCGAGTCGCGCCCGTGCCCGGCGGCGTTTGTCCCTCCGGGTTTGCCGGGAATTGCCGGGGTCAGGCGGCTGGTCAAGGCACGCCTTCAAAGGTCTTGCGCACAGTGGCTGCCCGGGTCCGCCCCGCCCGCATGACGGCCGCGATTGTACCTTTGTCCCATAGGGCGTCCCGCTGGGTTTCCGTAAGTTACCGCCCATGTTGGGAGGCAAATCACCGGTGCGGATGTTGTGCGGCGTGCTGCTTTGGGCCGTCTGGGCCGTTTCGTCGCTGGCCGAGCCGTTGCCGCGCGCCGCGCTGGAACCTTACGTTGCGCCGCCCATGGTGCTGGGCGAGCGCATCAATGATCAGGGCGTCTGGCAACTGCTCAATTCAGGCGGTGCCGAGGCCGGATATGTCTTTGAAACCGAACCGATGGCGCCGTTGCCGGGTTTTTCGGGGGCGGCCATCAACGTTTTGGTGGTGCTGGATCTGGAGGGCCGGTTTCTGGACGTTCAGCTGATTTCACACAATGAACCGATCTTCGTCTCTGGCCTGCCCGAACGGCTGTTCCTCGACTTTTTCAAGCAATATCGCGGGCATTCCATCGCCGACAGCCTGGTTGTCGGCACGCCCTATGGCCGCGGCAGCGAAGGTTCGGCGCTGGTCTATCTTGACGGGGTGACGAAGGGCACCGCCTCGGTGCGGATCGCCCATGAAAGCATCCTGGCCGCCACGCTGAAGGTGGCACGCGAAAAGATGAGCGGGATATCGACCGGTCCGCCCGCCTATCCCGATCCCGATCACGCCGAGGTTCTGACTTGGGACGATCTGGTGGCGCAGGGGATCGTCACCCGAAAGGTCGTGAGCAACCGCGAGATCGACGCCGCTTTCGCCGGCACGCTCTGGGAAGATGACGATCCCACGGCCAGGGATTTCCCGGACGAGCCCTATCTGGACCTCTGGGTCGTGGATATCGGGCCGGCCTCGGTCGCGCAGGCCGTGCTGAGCCCGGGCAGCTATCAGGAACTGCGCGACTTCATGGAGATTTCGACGACGGACGAGCCGGTGCTGATCGTCGATACCGCTCGCCACGGGCTGGTCACCGCGGAATTCGTCCGCAATACCGCGCCCGACCTGATCAGTGCCGAGCAGGGCGGTTTTCCGATCGCGTTCCGCGATTCCGACATCTACATCGAACTCGACACGTCGCTGCCGGATGCGTTGCAGGACGGGGCGGCGATGATCCTGCGCACCGATCGCCGGCTGGGATTTGATCCGACGGCCGAATGGAC